>JAEUHA010000421.1 GCA_016793535.1 Opitutaceae bacterium
CTGGGGAATGTGAAACGGCGCCGGCGTGCAGATCACGACCGCGTCGAAATCGCCGGTGGCCAGGGCTGTCTCCGGATCGGACAAGGCTGGCACGGCATAGGTGCGGGCGATGCGCTCGAGCAGCGCGGCATTCGTGTCGCACGCGGTGACGCGGCAGCGCCCGGTGCGTTGAAAGCAGCGGAGGTGGCGCTCGCCGATGCTACCGCATCCGATGACCAGGACAGAGGGGGAGGTTGACATGAGGTTGAAGCGGTTCTGCGCCGGCTGCGGCACGTTTCTTGCCGGGTGCTGCTACCACGCGGTCCATCCGCCGTCCACCACGAGACTGTGTCCGGTGACGTAGCTCGCCGCATCGGAAAGCAGGAAGAGTGTCGGACCCACGATCTCCTCGTTCCGGCCGATGCGGTTGAGCGGGGTCTTGCGGTTGAGTTTGGTGATGAAGTCCGGGTGCTGTTCCTGCACGGCGGGGTTCGGAAACGGTCCCGGCGTGACACAGTTGAAGCGAAGGCCGTGCGGGCCGTAGTGCACGGCGAAATACCGGGCGAGCTGCAGCACGCCGGCCTTGCTGACGCCGTAGTCGACCGGATTGGGCGTGAGCGGCGCGGCGTAGATGCGTGGATCGGGCGCCACCACGCCGTACATGCTGGAGAACAGGACGAGGCTGCCGGTTCCGCGCGGCTTCATCGCCTCGGCGGCGGCACGGCAGAGTGCAAAGGCGGGCGTCAGGCTGCGCGTGAGCGTGGCGGAAAACGTGTCCGCGCCCAGCGTTTCGAGCGTCTGGCCGGAGGATGAAGCGAACGCGAGATGAACGACCCCATCGGGCGCGCCGTGGCGGCCGACGACATCGGCCATGAACGCTTCGACGGCTTCGGCCGTATCCAGATTCGCACTCACCGGCGTGGTCCGGCCGAGTCGTTTCGACTGGACCAGCGCCTCACTCCGCCCGGGCAGATCGCAACAGATCACGCGGGCGCCGTCGGCATCGAGGGCCGCGGTGATGGCGGAACCAAGGTAGCCGGCGCCGCCGGTGACGAGAATGAGTTTTTCGGATAGGGTGGACGGCATGGTCGGCGGACGGACGTGGATGGACGCAGATCGGGCAACGAAGGGACTCCAGGTGCAAGGCTCCCGCCACAGCTTAGAGCCTGTCGATTATTCTGGCAGGTTGACCATCGGCGCCGCACCGAGAGTGCTCCCAACGACGAATTGGGGGGTCACGAGCCGCGGCCGGGGCCGGCCGGCGCTGCCGCGGAAGATGGCGAGGGCGGTTCGAATGGCGAGGGTGGCGTGCTTGAGCGGTGACGCGCTGTAGCGGGTCAGTTGGGGCAGCGCGGCATGGATCAACGGATGATTGTCCCGCGAGAGCACCGAAACATCACGCGGGACCGCCAGACCGAGGGCGAGCACCTGAACGTAAGCGGAGACGGCGACCGCCTCGCGCATGACGAACACCGCGGTGGATCGCTTGGGCCCGGTCAGCGCATAGCGCAGGCGGGCGAGGGCGCGTGGCGCTGGTGCCGCGACGGCAAGTTCATTTACCCGCACGTGCGGAGGACGCAGACGGGAAAAATAGTCGAGGAAGCCTTCGCGACAGGCGAGGTCGCCCGGCAGCGGGGCGGCGGGAAGAACCAGCGTGATGGCCCGGTGCCCATGCCTCGCGAGCATGCCGGCGGCGTGCCAGCCGACCGACCAGAAATCGAGATCGACCGACGGCAGCGTTACATCGCGAGCACAGGAACCAAGCACCAGCGTGGGCACGCGGGCTTCGGCGAACCACCGCTGCAGCCAGCCCGGACAGGAGTAGAGCACCCAGCAGGTGTTGCGCCGGTTCGTCACCAGTTGCCGGAGCCGAGGCACGGCGGCGGGCACCGCCAGTCCGGTTTCGAAAATGGGCTCCCATTCGAGGCCCCGTCGGACCGCCTCGGCGTGGAGGTGGAGAATCAGCGGGGTTTGGCTCATGAATTGCGCCTCGTCGGGACCGACGCTCAGGATCGCGAGCGTTTGGCGGGCCGGCCGGCTGCTCCTCCACCGGCCACGAGCGAGGATGCGGGTACGGCGCCCGACGCGAATCTCGACCAGACCGAGCCGCTCGAGTTGTTCCAACGCGCCGTGCAAGCTGGGCCGGCTGACGCCGAGCCGACGGGCGAGCGTGAGTTCCCCCGGGAGAGGATTCGTCAGTTCCCCGCGCTCGATTGCACTCTGGAGCGCCGCCGCGGCCTGGTCAGCGACGGTGGTGCGACGGAATCCCAGGGGTGACGTGGCGGCGGCGGAGCGTGGCATGGGGCGCGTCCGTGGGGATGCCCATCGATTCGGGGTTTGGCGAGCCTGCGCGGCAGCCTGTCCAGAAAATGGACAGGACGGGCGGGCTTTCCGCCCGTGTTCGTTCCTACTTTGGTCTCAACCAGCTCTCCCGTACGCCCGAATCGACCGGAGTCGACCTGTCGGTCCATGGCCACCGCACTCATGATGAAGACCACTCGCTTCCCCCGCACCGACCTCCGTTCCACGTCGGTTTGCTGGAAGAGGCCACCTGGCGCCGTCGCATGCGTCGTCGCGATCATGCTCGGCAGCCCGCTCCTGGCAAACACCGCGCCGGCCGGCTCAATCCAGGGCCGGGTGTTGCATGCGGCCAGCGGCAGCTACCTCAACAACGTCCGCGTGGCACTCGAAGGCTCAGGCCGTGACACCACCACGGACGAAACCGGTCGTTTCCGCTTTGCCGGAGTGCCGTCCGGACGAGTGCGGCTCGCCGCGACGTACACCGGATTTGAGTCGGCCGGGCTGACGCTCGAAGTGCCTCCCGGTGGTGTGGCGTACGGGGATATCGAGTTAAGGCGGACGATCGAAGGGAGCGACGCGCCGGTGGTGACGCTCGGCGCCTACACCGTCAGCGAACGCGAACTGACCGCCCAGGCCGTGGCGCTGCACGAGCGGCGGAATGCGCCCAACATCAAGAATGTCGTGGCGATCGACGTCGACACGGGCGAAGGCAACCTGGGCGAGTTTCTGAAATACATTCCCGGCATCGGCATCGACCAGAGTCCGCAGTCACCGCAGTTCGCCTCCGTTCGCGGCATGCCGGCGAGCGGAACGCTCGTGACGATGAACGGCATGGAGATGGCGTCCAATTCGTACACGTCCGGCCGCGAGACGGATCTCGGCGTGGCCGCGACCGGCAACATCGATCGCATTGAGGTGACCAAGGTGCCGACTCCGGACATGCCGGCGAACGCCGTGGGGGGAGGCATCAATCTGGTGACGAAGAGCGGATTCAGCCGCCGTTCGCCGCAACTGAGCTACAACTTCTACGGCACACTCACTCAGCTCGACGGCCTCAGCGGTCCGACTCCGGATTTCGGCCGCAGCGGCGGACCCGACGAGAAGTCCGATATCCCTCGGGTCAATCCCTCCCTCAATCTGACCTACCTTCATCCGTTCAACCGGAACTTCGCGGTCGCCGCATCGTTCAGCCACTCTCGGCGCTACAGCGATTGGGACTACCGGCGGCCGATCTGGGACAAGGTCAACCTCCGGCTCACCAGCAATTCGATGAACGCCCTCGCGGTGGGAGAGGGCAAGCTGCTGGCCGCGACGACACTGGACTGGCGCCTGAACGAACAACACGCCCTCAGCCTGAACGTTTCGCATTCACGGCAGGATATTTTTGTCCGCCAGAACGTCATCACGTCCACCTTCGGCGCCAACGCGACCGGCGGGCCGACATTTGTGCAGGGCAGCGCGGCGGGCGTGGGTACGGCGACGATGGACCCGATCTGGAACAACCAGCTCAAGACCCTTGATGTGTACGCACTGACGTACCGTTACCACGCGGACGGCTGGAAGGCGGATGCCAGCGCGAGCTTTTCGCAGGTGCAGACCCACTTCATGGATCTCGAAAAAGGGTTCTTCAATCGCGCCGCGGGGACGACGATCCCCAACCTGATCCTCCGCAATGATCAGATTGACACCGTGGGCGCGCGCCTGACTCCGGTCGTGACCGCCACCAACCGGACGGGGGCGCCGGTGGACATCCATGACGCGCGGCTCTACTCGGTGCCCGCGGGTTCGAGTGCGGCCTCGACGCTGAACAACGAGGGCCGCCGCGTTGCCCTCAACCTCGGTCGGGAGTTCCCGGGGCCGGTTTCATTCTCCCTTCGCGCCGGCGGCTCGTTCAACCGCACGCGGAACCGCGCTGAGGGCGGCAACCGCACCTGGGCGTTCAATCCTCCGGGCGGGGCCGCCGGCAGGCTGGCGGGCAACCACGATCTCATCGCCGACAAGTTCTCCGCGCGCTCGCACTTCACCGATGCGCAGGGCCGCGACGTGAAGGTCAATTGGCTGAGTCTGGCCAAGCTCAAGGCGCTGTACGATGCCCGCCCGGATTGGTTCACCTAT
>JAEUHA010000476.1 GCA_016793535.1 Opitutaceae bacterium
AAGGCCACGCGATCGATCTGCAGGTCGCGCAGCAGCGACTCCGTGATCAGGCCCAGCCCCTGCGTCCGCCCCGGCAGCGTGCCCACCATCGCGACCGCCGCCACGGTCATCATCACCCAGCCGTAATAAAAGGGAATCCGGGCCAGGAAACCCGGCAGTTTGGGGAAGGCGGCGGCGCGGGCAGTCATCTCGGTCAGGGGACGAAGTTAGGGCCGAAAGGGTGCGGAGAAACGCCGCCGATGCAACGCGGCGGCCGGGGTTCGACAAAAAAACTTTCCCGGCCGCAGCCGTCAGGGTGGCAGGCAAACGTCCTGAGAGGCTTGACCCGTCACCCTTGTTGGCGCACCGGTTTCTCCGCTTTCGCCCGCCCCCACCCGACGAGAACACCTGTGCGTCCCACGATGACTCATTCGAACTCCTCCCCCCTTCCCGGCACTCGCGGCGCGCTGCGCCGCACCCGCCTCGGCCTGACCGCGCTTTTCACCCTCGGTGTCGCCAGTGCGGCGAGCGCCAACTGGCCGAACTGGCGCGGACCAAACGGTGACGGCACCGCGCCCCAGACCCGGAACCTGGCCGAGACCTGGAGCACCACCCAGAACGTCAAGTGGAAGGTCGAGCTGCCGGCGTGGAGCGGTTCGACGCCGATGGTGTGGGGCGACAAGATTTTCCTCAACACGCCCTCCAAGGAGGAGGCCAAGCCGGCCGAGCCTCCGCCGCCGGCGCCAGACGGCAAGTCGAAGAAGCGGCCGGGAGCGAGCCGCGGCCTGGGCATGAACGGACCGGGCGGACAGGACATCCTGCTGCTCTGCCTCGATCGCGCGACGGGCAAGGAACTGTGGCGCCGGCCGTACGACCGCGGCAACGAGATCAAGATGAAGCAGAACATGTCGTCGCCCACGCCCGTGACCGACGGCAAGCTCGTCTGGACCGTTTCCGGCAACGGCATCGTCGCCTGCTTCGATCTCAACGGGAACGAAAAGTGGAAATTCGACATCCCGAAAAACTACGGGAAGATCGGCATCCAGTTCGGCTACGGCTCCTCGCCGCTGCTCCTCGACGGCAAGCTCATCTTCCAGATGCTCCAGGGCCTGTACACCGATGAGCCGTCGTACGTCTTTGCGTTGAACGCGGCCGACGGCAAGAAGCTGTGGCACGTCGAGCGGCCGACCGACGCCGAGCACGAGACGCCCGACGCCTACACCACGCCCGCGGTGCTTACCGTCGGAGGCAAGAAGCAGATCGTGGTTTCGGGTGGCGGCTACATCACCGGGCACGATTTCGAGACCGGCAAGGAAGTCTGGCGCGGCGGCGGACTGAACCCGAACAACTCGCGGAACTACCGCGTCATCGCTTCGCCGCTCGTGAGCAACGGCATGATCTTCGCCGCGACGCGCGTGCATCCGTTCCTGGCTTTCCGGGCCGGCGGCACGGGCGACATCACGACCAGCCACCTCGCGTGGAAATTCACGGAACGGGGCGCACCCGACGTCCCGACCCCGGTGAGCGACGGCGAGCGGCTGTACCTCGCCGACGACCAGGGCGCGATCACGTGCCTCAACGCGAAGACGGGCGCGAAAATCTACGGGCCGGAACAGACCGGCATCGGCCGCACCAGCAGTTCCCCGATCCTCGCCGACGGCAAACTCTACCTCATCAGCGAATCGGCGGAAACTGCCGTCGTCGCCGCGGGCCCGACCTACCGGCTCATCGCGAAGAACACGCTCGACGGCACGTACACGCTGTCGACGCCGGCGTTCGTGGGCGACGAGATCTTCATCCGGACCGCGACGCACCTCTACTGCATCAAGAAGTAGGCCCGCTCTCCGCGTCAGACCTCTGCGCCCTTCGAGACCTCCAGTAAATTGCCTTGGTCAGGGACGTCGCGTTCGGAACCGCAGTACAGACTCAACCCGTTTTACAGGAGCGCAGAGGTCTGGTCGCGATCGGACTTCGCTTTTGTGCGTCTCGCCGCATGCCACCCACGGACATTGACCGCGGGTTTCGCTGCTGGCGCGGATGCTTCCCTTATCCGCGCCATCGGCGTAATCCGCGGTCAAGAGGTGAAGCGTGGAGTCATGGGGATGACGCGGAAAAATTCGGCCCGCTCTCCGCGCCCCTGTGCAACGACGGGGTCCGAATTCTATCCTTCGGAAATGCAGTACAAATACTCGTGCCCGCGCAGGAAAAGCTCCCGGCCGAGCATGACGGGCGACGCGTCGATCTTGTCGTTGAGTTTGTTGGTCGCGACGATCTCGAAGGTCGGCTGATCCTTCAGGACGAGCGTCGTCCCTTCGCGGCCGACCACGTACAGGTGCCCGTTGGCCGCGAGCGGTGACGCATAGATGCCGCGCACGCCCGGCAGCGGTTGGTCCTCGTAGTGCACCTCGCCGGTCAGCGCGTTCAGGCAGGAAAGGTAGGCGTCGTTGGTCTTGCTCATGTAGAGCCGTTCGCCGGAGAGCACGGGGGAAGGCACGTAGGGCGCGCTGCGCCGGCGGTGCCAGACCACATTGGCCGTATCCGTGACGTCACCACGCGACGTGAGCTTGATGGCCTGGATCGAATTGCCCTGAAAGCCGCTCATCACATAGACGAAGCCGTGACCCACGACCGGCATCGGGATGACATTCGGCGTCAGACCGCCGGCCTCCCAGACGATGTCGCCGGTCGCAACGTCGTAGGACCGCGTCCGGTTCGTCGCGGCGAGAATCGCCTGCAGCTTCCCGCCGACCTCGACAATCACGGGCGTGGACCACGACGAGCGTTCGTCGCGGTTTTTCCGCCAGACCTCGGCGCCCGTTTCCTTGTCCAGCGCCACGATGAACGACTGGTCCTCGTGATCCCACGGCACGAGCAGCAGGTTGCCGGCCAGCGCGGGCGAGGCGCCTTCGCCGAATCCGCCGCGGGTGCGCATGTCGCCGAGGTCCTTTTCCCACTGGAGATTTCCATCGAGGTCGAAGCAATACAGCCCGCGCGAGCCGAAGGAAGCCCACAGCCGCCGGCCGTCCGTCACAGGCGACGCCGACGCGAAGCCGTGACTCGGATGATGTCCCTCATGCGGCACCTCGCGCCGCGCCACTTTCTGCCATTCGACTTTCCCGGACGTGCGATTGACCGCGACGACCGCGAATTCATGCACCTTGGTGGGCGTCGGTCCGCTGTTGCGAAAACCGCCGCCCTTCCCTCCGCGTTTGCCTCCCTTGGCGCCCGCGGCCTCCGGCGGTGGCGTGGGCGCAGGGGCGGCGGCCGGCGCGGGCCGCTCCTCGTTCGTCTCGATCGCGGTGAGCAGGAAGATCCGGTCCTGCCAGATGATCGGCGTCGAGAAGCCCGCGCCGGGAAGCTTCGTTTTCCAGCGCACGTTCTGCGTGTCGCTCCACGTCGTCGGCGGCCGCGCCCCGTCGACCACCCCCGTCAGACTGTTCCCCCGCCATCTCGGCCAGGCGGTCTCGGCCGCCAGCGGCGTGAGTGCAGTGCCCACGGCGACAAACGCGGCGGCCACGAGGGAACAGGAATGAGCGATTTTCATGCGACGAAGGGGAAGAGAGGCAAGGTGGGGCGCTCCCCGGCGGAGAGCGCGCGAACGTGGCGCGAACCGTTTCGCTGGTCAAACCAGAGCGACCGTTTCATCCGAGAACGCGACCGGGGATCGGGGGTTGGAGGTGGCCGCGGCCGGGTCACGGAACCTGGCGCAGAATCTGCGAATCGTCGCTTGAAATGATGCGTCATTCCCCGGCACCCTCCCCCACATGAACCCCAGCTCTGCGCCCGCTTCCTCCGGTGGTACCCCCATGAATCGCACGGCCTGGTTGATCTGCACCATCGCGGCGATCGGCTTCGCGTTCGACATCTACGAGCTGCTGATGCTGCCGCTGATCATCAAGCCGGCGATCGCCGCGCTGAGCGCGCCGCTGGTCGAGGCGCTGGTGGCCGGCGGGATGGATCGGGCCCGCGCGGCGGCGATGTGGTCGCCCGGCGGCGAGGAATATGTGCGCTGGGCGCGGACGCTGTTCTTCATCCCCGCCCTCGCGGGCGGCGTGTTCGGACTGATCGGTGGCTACCTGACCGACCTCCTCGGCCGGCGGCGGGTGCTCACGTACAGCATCCTGCTCTATGCGTTCGCTGCCTGCGCCGCGGGCTTTGCCACCTCGCTGCCCCAACTGCTGTTCTTCCGCTGTCTCGTCTTCATCGGAGTCTGCGTCGAGTTTGTGGCGGCCGTGGCCTGGCTGGCGGAGATCTTCACCCATCCGCAGCAGCGCGAGAAAGTGCTCGGCTACACGCAGGCGTTTTCGTCGTTCGGCGGCCTCATGGTGGCAGGCGCCAACATCCTTGCCGCCAAGATCGCGCTCGATCTGCCCGCGATCCACGGCAACCACGAGGCCTGGCGCTACACGCTGATCTCGGGTGTGCTGCCCGCCCTGCCGCTGATCATCATCCGTCCGTTCCTGCCCGAATCACCGGCCTGGCAGAAGAAGCGCGAGTCGGGCACGCTGAAGCGGCCGAGCATCGCGGCGCTCTTTGCGCCGGAACTGCGCAAGACCACGATCCTGACGACGATCATCTTCGCCGCGAGCTACGGCATCGCGTTCGGCGCGATTCAACAGCTCCCGCAGATCCTCGGCGCGCAGCGCATCGGCACCCCGGCGGAAGCCGGTCATGTGGCCGTGCGCGCGGCGGCGAAGGAAAAGGGCGCCGAGGCCATGGCCGCCGCCAAGGCCGCAAAGAAGCCCGAGCCCGTTGCCCAGCGCGAAATGCGCCAGGCCGCCGGCAACGCCAGCGACCAGGTCGTCGCCGGCGTGACCCTCTGGCAGGAGATCGGCGGTCTCGTCGGCCGCTTCCTGCTGGCCGTGCTGGCCGTCGTGATCATCAGCCGGCGCGCGCTCTTCCGGGTGTTCCAACTGCCGGCGCTGTTCTTCGTGCCGCTGTTTTTCTGGTGGGTGTCCGGCCAGCTCGACAACGCCGACAGCCTGACGCTGATCAAGCTCGGCATCTTCGTCGCCGGCGTCCTGACCGTCGCGCAATTCAGCTTCTGGGGTAACTACATTCCCCTCGTGTTTCCCGTGCACCTGCGCGGCACCGGCGAGAGTTTCGCCGCCAACATCGGCGGCCGCGTGCTCGGCACCGCCGCCGCCTGGATCACGCTCACGCTGTCCGCCTCGGACCGGCCCGATCCCGCCCGCGTGGCGCTCGTCGGCGCGTGCGTGGCGGGTGGATACGCGCTCGTCGGCGCGATCCTGACCCACTTCCTGCCGGAGCCGAAGCCCGAGACCGAGACGTGAGGAGCGCCCGGAGGTCGCTGGTTGAGAGTTGAGAGCTGAGAGTTGAGAGAGAAGGCAGCTACGTCACTTGCGCCTGACCGTGCGGCCCCATTGGAAACCTCAGGTTTCTACTCTCAACTCTCAACTCTCAGCCGGAGGCATGCAGTTGAAAGTTGAAGGTTGAAAGCTGAAAGACCCGAACCTGACGGGA
>JAEUHA010000479.1 GCA_016793535.1 Opitutaceae bacterium
GACGAGGATGTCCGGTGCATCCGCCCGGATGACCTGTTCGACCGCGGCGCCCGTCTGGCCCACGAAGTTCCGCCAGACCGCCGCCATTCCACGCAGACGTCCCGTCACCGCGTCTTCGCGGAAGTGATCGTGGTAAAGACAGAGTTCAAACGCCGACCGGTCGAGGTGCTCGAGCAGGGGCAGCAGAAAATAGGCGCACGAGTGCATCCGCAGGTCGGGCGAAAGGATCGCGAGCCGGAGCCGGCGGCCCGGATCGGGCACCTGCGTCCACGCGCGCGCGGACGCGGGGCCGACGCGCCGGCCGTACTCCTGATGTTCCTGCCAGATCGTCTCGCGCGAAACCTCCTCGAGACTTTGCAGGGCGAGCAGGCGATAGCTCCGCGCCTCGTGATGCTGCGGCTGGGCCGCGAGCACCCGCCCGTACTCCTCGACGGCCTCGGCCAGCCGGTCGAGTTGCTGCAACGCCTGGGCCCGGGCAAAGCGGGCATCGACGAGCGAAGGGTCCGCGGCGAGCGCCCGGTCATGGCACTGCAGCGCTTCGGCACTGCGCCCGCAGAGGCTCAGGGTCAGTCCATAGTTGCACCAACCGGGCGCGTAGTCGGGCTTGAGGGCCGCGACGCGCGCGTGACAGGTCACGGCCTCCGCCAGCCGGTCCTGCGTCTTCAGCACGTAGGCCAGCTTGTCCCAGGCTTCGACGTGCGCCGGCTCCGCGGCCACGACCCGGCGGAGATGCGTTTCGGCTTCCGTGGTGCGACCGGCCGCGATCAGCGCGACGGCCAGACGCAGTTCACACACCGTGGACTTGCGATCGAGGGCATGAGCCCGGGTCAGGAATTCCACCGCGTCGGCCGCGCGCGCTTGCTGCAGCGCGGCGAGGCCCGAGAGGTGCCAGACATCGAAGTGCTTGGGCGCGACCGCGCGCAGCTGACGGTAAACGGACTCGGCCTCCGCCAGCCGCCCGGCCCGGTGATGCGCGACCGCGGCCTGGAGGGTCGATTGGAGTTTGGCGGGGGACATCGGATGAAGCCGAGCAGGGAACCGCACGGTACCGCAATCCCAGGCGCGGCGGCGCAGGCGGTCGGCTGCGCCGGCGCGGACGTTTTCGCGGACTCCGGGGCGCAACGGCGGCACCCACAGCACCGGCAGTCCGCCGGCTTTCAACCTTCAACTTTCGCTGCCCAACGGCCCGGCCGGACGCTCACCCGACGGCGGCGCGCACCGGTCCAAATTTCTCCAGCGCCACCAGGGTGGCGTCGTGCACATCATCCGGACCGAGCCCGGTGACGGCAAAGGGCCCCTCGGGCTGTTCCCAGTAATAGCGCTCGCCCGGCCAACCGTGACCCGATCGCTCGGAAGCGCCCGCGGCCAGATTGAGCAGGTTGGCCATCGGCACCGCCTCGGTCGGCTGATAGTGCTCCCGGATCGCCTCGATGCTCACCTCGGGAAAGAGCCAGTCCTTCATGATGATCTCGGCCGCCTCGCAATTGTTCATGCCCAGCGTGGCTGATTCCCAGTCGGCGAGCGGCCCGTGGCCGTTGGACTCGTAGTCGCGGTCCACGCCCGAGGGCTCGACCCAACGGTCGAGCGCGATCTTGCCGACCGAGCGCAGCAGCCCGACGGTGTAGGCTGTCGCCTCGTCGAGTCCGGCGCGTCCCGCGAGCTGTTCCATGATGAGCGCCGTCAGCAGCGCGTTTTCGCGAAACTGAGCCGCGGTCACACCGTACAGTGCAAGCCGGCGATCGACGATCTGCGCCGCCGCGGCGAAACCCGCGAGCCGGTAGACCTCCGTGAAACCGACGCGCACCACCGCTTCGTCGAGCGAGGCCGACGGCTCGCCCACCCGGTAAATGATGCTGTTCGCCACCCGGAGGATTCGCGACGTCAGGGCGGCGTCCTGTTTCAGGAGCGACGCAATGTCATCGAGCGGCGTTTCCATATCACGCACCAGATGCCCCAGCCGCGACAGGATCATCGGGGCGGCGGGGAAATTCCGGATCGCTCGCAGGAGCGAGTCGCGACGTGGAGGCGCAACAATCATCTCCTGAGGCATCGGCACGGCCCGCCTCGCAGTTAAGCGCCCTTTCGCCGCGGCAATCCGGGCTGCCGAATTCCCGAACCTGTTCAGCGCCCGCCACCCGCACGGCGCCGGGGAAAACGAAGACGCGACAGCACGGTGGGCCGGGGAGGCCGTTCAACCCGGCCTCCGCCCCACCGCGTCCTGACGTCGTTGGCAACGTCCTGCGAGGTCGTTCGGACTCAGGCCGCCCGACCCGCCGCCGTGGCGAAGAACTCCTTGATGGCCGCGGCGACCGCGTCCTGCTGCGCGTTGGTCAGCTCCGGGTAAATCGGGAGGCTGAGGCACTCGCGCGCGGAGCGTTCGGCGACCGGGAAGTCACCGGGCTTGTGCCCGAGGTAGGTGAAGCACTTCTGCAGGTGGCACGGCAACGGATAGTGCAGCGCGCACCCGATGCCACGCTTGGTGAGATACTCGCGCAGCGCGTCGCGCTGCGGGTGCCGCACGACGTAGAGGTGGTACACGCTTTCGCCGTACGACGCCTCGACCGGGAGGGTCAGCGGCGTGCCCGCCAGGAGCTGATGGTAGCGATGCGCGAGTTCGCGCCGACGCGCCGTCCACGCCGGGAGGCGCTTCAGTTTCACGCCGAGCGCGGCACCCTGGATGCCTTCCATCCGGTAATTGTAGCCGATCTCCTCGTGATAATAACGCTCGTACGAACCGTGCTCGCGCAGCGCCTTCGACCGCCGGTAGTCGGCGGCGTCATTGGTCACGAGCGCTCCGCCTTCGCCGCAGGCGCCGAGATTCTTGCCGGGGTAAAAGCTGAAGCCCGCCATCCGGCCGAAGGAACCGACGGGGCGCCCCTTGTACTTCGCGCCGTGGGCCTGCGCGGCGTCCTCGATCAACGCCAGGCCATGCTTGGCGCAGATCTGCAGGATCGGATCGAGGTCGACCGGGTGGCCGTAAAGGTGCACGGGCATGATCGCCTTGGTGCGCGGCGTGATCGCGGCCTCGATCTTCGCGGGATCGAGGTTCATCGTCGCCGGATCGACGTCGACGTACACCGGCTTCGCGTTCGTGTAGACGATCGCCCAGCTCGTCGCGACGAACGTGAACGGCGTCGTGATCACCTCGTCGCCAGGCCCCAGGTTCAGGATGCGCGTCGCCACATGCAGGGCCGACGTGCCGCTGTTGAAGCCGAGGCAGTGTTTGGTGCCGGTATAAGCCGCGAACGCCTTTTCGAAGGCGTCGACCGCCGGCCCGAGGCAAAAGGAGCCGTTGTCCAGCTGTTCCGCGATCGCGCGATCAAGTTCCGCGCGGATCGATTGGGTCTGACCCTTGAGATCGAAGTATGGGACGTTCATGACAGAGTTCGGAGAATGCGGGCGGGATTGCCAGCGACCACGGCGCGGGGCGGGACGTCCTTCGTCACCACGGCACCGGCGCCGACCACGGCACCTTCGCCGATCTTCACCCCGCAGAGAATGGTCGCATTGCTGCCGATCGCCGCCCGGCGGCCGACCAGCGTCGGCTCGCACGTCCAGTCCTTGGCGCCCTTCAGGCTGCCGTCGTCGTTGGTCGCCCGCGGAAACCGGTCGTTCGTGAACATCACGCCGTGGCCGATGAACGCCTCATCCTCGATCGTGACTCCCGAGCAGATGAAAGTGTGGCTCTGGATCTTCACCCGCCGGCCAACCTTCACATCCGACTGGATCTCCACGAACGGCCCGATGAACGACTCGTCGCCGATCTCGCAACCGTACAGATTGGCAAAGCAGATGATGCGAACGTTCTGCCCAAGTTTGACACTCGGGGCGATGCGCAGGGTGGATTCACTCATGGTGCGAGGCGGAAATCAGGTGAGGCAATAGGCGAAGACACTAGGTCGATTGAAACCAATTTGCATCGAGGCGTAAAGCCAGCAGTTGCCGCTGCCCGCCGCCAACCACGTGTCTCATGCCGAAACTGGGAAGTGAGAACTGCATGTCCGTCACGCCGCCTTGCTGGCGGCTCGCTCACACCACGCGGCCCAGCACCCGCGCAAGGCGCTACCGAATTTCGCGGCCTGACCGGCGTGGTCGAGGAGCGGCGACGCCTCCAGTTCACTCCGCAATCCGCGGCGCAGCGTCGCCAGGCGGGCGGGATCGAGCGCGAGTGCGGTGGCCACGCGCACGAACTCATCCGCGTCCCGGGCGCACCACTCGGGATGGCCGACCGCCGTCAGCAAACTCGTGCCCACGCGCGCGCGGTGATCGCGTCCGGTCAACGTCACCACGGGCACGCCCATCCACAGTGCCTCGCAGGTCGTGGTGGTCCCATTGTACGGCGACGTGTCGAACGCGAGGTCGATTCCGTGGTACAAGGCCAGATGGGCGGTGGCATCCGGCGTCCGCTCGAGCAGGTCAACCTGCGCGGGCGCCACGCCGCAGTGCGCCAGCCGCGCCGCATAACGCGCGCGGACCGTCGGGTGGCCGAGCCCCGCGCCCTTGAGCCGCAGACGCGAACCCGGCACCGCCGCCAGGACGCGACCCCAGAGGGTCAGTGTCGCATCGGTGATCTTGGCGGGATTGTTGAAGCAGCCGAAAGTGACGGTGCCGTTCGTGGCGGCAGGGAGCGGCGACACGGGCGGGGCGTCACCGGAAGGCTGATACGCCCAGGCCACGGACGAAAAACGCACCAGCCGTTCGGTGGCGAACGCGTCGGCGTCGCCTTGAGGGTCCGCGATCTCGTCGGTGAACCGATGATCCATCGCCGGCACGCCGGTCGTGTTCGGATAACCGAGATAGGAAATCTGCACGGGCGCGAGCCGCCGGGCCAGGAGCGGGAGACGGTTGAGTCCGGTATGGCCGGCCAGATCGACAATCAGATCGGGTGCGTCAGCCCGAATCGCCGCCAGCACGGCGGACGCAGGCTGGCCGACGAAATTCCGCCAGCCGGCCGCAAGCGACTTCAGCCGCTGCGACACTGCGTCCTCGCAGAAGTGATCGTGGTAGAGCCAGACGTCGAACTGCGCGGGATCGAGGTGCCGCAGCAGCGGCTCGATGAAATAGGCGACGGAGTGGCCGCGCAGATCGGGCGAGAGGAAGGCGACCCGCAGCCGGCGCGCGGGATCGGGCAGTCGCCCCGGACTGGACGGCGCCGGCAGCCCGACCGCCCGGCCGTACTCGCGATGCTCCTCCAGCATGCGCTCGCGGCTGAGTCCGTCGAGATACTGCAGGGCAAACAGGCGGTAGCTGCGCGCCTCATGGTGCTGCGGCTGCAGGATCAGGAAACGGTCGTACTCGGCCACCGCCTCGGCGATGCGATGCGTCTGCTGCAGGGCCTGCGCGCGGCCGAACCGGGCCTTCGCGTACTTGGGATCGGCCGCGATCGCGCGCTCGTGGCAGCCCAGCGCCTCGTGTTCGCGGCCGCAGAGGCTGAGCGTCAGGCCGTAGTTGTACCAACTGCTCGCACTGTCCGGCGAAAGGGAAAGCGCGCGTTCATGACAGGTGACCGCATCGGCCAGGCGGTTCTGTGTCTTCAGGAAATAGGCGAGATTGTCCCAGGCTTCCGCAAGCGTGGGTTGCAGTTCGGTGGCGCGACGCAACTGCCGCTCCGCCTCCGCCGGCCGGTTCGCGGCGAGCAAGGCAAGGCCATGATGCATGACGGCCGAAGCGTGCCGCGGGGCCTGCCGCACGGCCTGGCCCAGGAACTCGATCGCATCAGTCACCCGGCCTGCCTGATACGCCACGAGGCCCGAGAGCAGGATCAGCTCGAAATGCTGCGGCGCCAAGCCCCGCCCCTGGCGATAAAACCCTTCAGCCTCCGCCAGCCGACCGGCGCGATGATGCGCGAGGCCGGATTGCAGCAAGGACTGGAGCTTCGCCGAAGACACGGGTGTAAGTCCCTACGGATACGACCCGGTGCCACGGAAGCTTTAGCCCGACATCTCACATTTTTTTCAATCGCCCGTCACGCGACGGGCCGCCGTGCCCGCACCGGCAGGAGCGCGACCCACCCCGCGCGGGGCTTTCAGTGCGCTGACGGAAGTCTCAGGCGAAACAACCGTTCCCCGGTTCGTCTGCGGGACCGGCTCCGTCGCCGCTGCCCCGGCAAGGGCGCCCGAACCAGGCGAACACTTCACACCTTTGTGAGAAACGTCGGGGCTAGTGGTTTTACACTAAAGTGGGAGGTGGCGCGGTCGATCTATGGGTTTGAAGCCGGCCCGCGTGGACTCCTGGACCGCGAGCCATTCCTCTCCTGCACGCATGACCGCCACCGCCTCCGCACCTTCTTCCATCAGTGCGGCGCCCTACGCCGAAGACGAAATCAAACGCCGGATCCAGGCGTGCCCGAAGCTGGCGTCCCTGCAGAGCATCAACCGCACCCTGGGCGTGCTGGTGCGCTCCGATCACACGCAAAACTCACAGATCGCCGAGGTCATCCGGCGTGATCCCTCTCTGACCGCCCGCCTGCTCCGGATGGTCAACTCGGTCTACTTCGGACTCTCCACCCGGGTGAACAGCATCGAGGAAGCGGTGTTCTTTCTCGGCCTGCGCCAGATTCGTGAACTCGCGATGGCGACACCCGTGATCGATGAGCTCGAGCAGTTGCAGACGCGCTCCACCGCCGCCCTGCCTTGGAAGGACCTGTGGACGCACAGCATCGCGACCGCCATGCTCGGCCGGGAGATCTTCGCGGCGACGCCGCTCGGGGTGGATGATGACACCGACTACCTGACCGGACTGCTCCACAACGTGGGGAAGATCGTCATGGCCTGCGCCTTTCCCGACGAAACCCGTGCGCTCGTCACGATGCCCGCGGCGGATCCGGCGGCATTCTGCCAGCTCGAACGCGACCTGATCGGATGGGATCACGGCCAGATCGGCGCGCACTACCTCGCCCGGCACCAACTCTCGGAGGAGATCGTTTTCGCGGTGCAGTACCACAACGATCCCGCGGCGGCGCCGCGGCATCAGAACTTCGCCGCCGCGGTGCAGATCGCCGACCATGTCATCCGCCACAGCGGGATCACCGGCGGCTTCGAGCCGATCGACCCGGTCGCCGCCGACGCCTGGCTCACGCTGCCCGGCTGGAGCGTGCTCTTCGGCAACGACGAAGCGGCCGCCGAAAAGGGCCGGGCCGCCATCGCCAGCTCCCTCCCCCGCCTGCCGCTGATGCTGCAGGGCCTGCTGTGATCCGGCCCCGGGGCCACGTGGCGTTCCGCCCCGACTCAAGCCCGCAACCGTCGAACCGATAGTAACCTCTACCATGTCCGTCGTCGTCAGCGAACCGATCGCAGGATCGGACAAAAAATCCCTCTGTCTGGCCTGGCTCGGAGCCTGGGAATCCAGTGCCGACGCCGCCTACTGTCGCGACCTGCAGGGCCGCCTGCTGGCGGCGAACGTTTCGTTCGCCCGGAAGTTCGGGCTTTCGACCACGGAGATGCCCGACTCGCTCGTCTCGGACTTCCTTCATTCCGAGGACATCGCGTCCCTCCACGCCGCCACCACCGAACTCACCCGTCCGCCGCACCGCGCGGTGGCGGAACACCGCTGGCTGACGCCGCAGGGGGTGCGCTGGTTCGGCTGGGAGGAAACCGCGCTGCTCGACGACGCCGGCGCGATCGTCGCGATCCGCGCGATCGGCCGCGACATCACCCGCCAGCGCCTGGCGGAGGAGCAGTTCTACCGCCTCTCCCGCGCCGTCGAACAGTCGCCGGTGTCGATCGTCATCACCGACCCCGACGGCCGCGCGCAGTATGTGAATTCCAAATACATCGAGGTCAGCGGGCACACGCTGGAGGACATCCTCGACCGCGAGATCGAGGTGCTGCGCGACGGCCATCCCGACGCGGCGTCGTTCGACAGCCTCTGGGCCACCGTGCGCGCCGGCGGCGAATGGCGGGGCGAGCTGCCGACCACCCGGCCCGACGGCTCCACGGTGTGGGAATCGGTGAAAGTCTCCTGCCTGCGCAGCCCGAGCGGAGAGATCACGAACTACCTTTGCCTCCGGGAGGACGTTTCCGAGCGCAAGAAGCTCGAGCATGAACTCCGCCAGGCCCAGAAGATGGAGAGCCTCGGCACCCTCGCCGGCGGCATCGCCCACGATTTCAACAACCTGCTGGCGATCATCAACGGCTACGCGGAATTCTGCCAGATGGGCCCGCAGGAACCCGCCGTCCTGCAGAAGAGCCTGCGGGAGATTCATCGTGCGGCGATGCGGGCCAGCGGGCTCGTCCGCCAGATTCTCACGTTCAGCCGCAAGAACGAGGTGCACTTTGCGCCCGTCGACCTCAACCAGCTCGCGCGCGACCTCGTGCACCTGTTGTCGGAGACGTTTCCGCGCACCGTGTCGCTCCAGCTCGAGCTGCTCGACCGGCTGCCGCCGCTGCTCGCCGACCAGAACCAGGTGCAGCAGATCGTGCTCAATCTCTGCGTGAACGCCCGGGACGCGATGCCGACGGGCGGCATGATCACGTTGTCGACCCGCACCGTCGGGGGCGCGTCGCTGCGCAAGCTCGGCGCCGATCCCGCCCGCAATTACGCGTGTCTGACCGTGACCGACACCGGCTGCGGCATGAGCCCCGAGGTCCGGCAGCGGATATTCGAGCCGTTCTTCACCACGAAACCGGTCAACCAGGGCACCGGCCTCGGGCTGGCGGTGGTGTACGGCATCGTCGTCGCGCACCACGGCTTCATCGACGTCGAAAGCAAGGTCGGCGTCGGCAGTTCGTTCCACGTCTACCTTCCGCTCGCGCCGACCACCGCGGCGATCGCCGACGTGGCGACGAACAGCGAGTTTCCCGGCGGCACCGAATCTTTGCTGATCGTCGACGACGAGGAGTCGCTCCGCTCCCTGCTCGCCGCGTCACTGAGCCAGAAGGGCTACCACGCCCTCACGGCCGCGTCCGGCATCGAGGCGATCGAGCTGATCAGCGACACCACGCGTCCGCTCGACGCCGTGCTGCTCGACCTCAACATGCCCGGCGCCACCGGCCTGGACGTGATGAAGATCATCCGGCTCTGCCGCCCGAAACTGCCCGTCATCGTCATCAGCGGCCACCTCACGGTCGCGGTGCGGACGGAGTTCGAACGTCTCGGCCAGAGCCAGTTCGTCGAAAAGCCCTACAAGCTGGACGAACTGGGCCGCAGCCTGCGGCAGTTGCTGGATCGGAAGTGATCCGGACGAGCCCGCACCGGGTGGCGCTGCGCCCCTGGGCCGGCGCGCTCGGCAACCGCGGCGAACGATCGGGCCAGGCTGGAGCCGAGCGCTCCCTGGCCCTGAAATGAGCGCCT
>JAEUHA010000472.1 GCA_016793535.1 Opitutaceae bacterium
GTCCGCATTTTCAGAACAGAGCGGACGAGGGCGTCCGCGCTCCCAGGTTAAAGCCTCCTACTCCCACCTCAACCCCCGTTACTTCAACGTCGCGAGCAACGCTTCGTTGAGCCGCTTGTATTCAGCGACCGCGGCGCCGCCGGCGGTCTGCGCGGCAGCGATCGACTTGGCCGCGGCATCCTTGGCGCCCGCCTTGTCGCCGAGCTTGGCGAGGATCTTGGCCTTCCCGTGCAGCATGTAGAAGAGGGGCTTGTCTCCCTTGGTCGCCTCCTCGGCCCACGTCTTCGCCTTCTGCAGGTCGAGGCCGTGGTCAAAATAGAACATTGCCGCCTGGAAATAGACCGCCGCGGGCAGCTTCGCGCCCGAAGCCATCGCGGCGTCGATTTGCGCGACCACCGACTTGATGACGTCGACCTCGATCTTGACCGGTACGCGGGTCTTTTCCCACGTGAGGCTGAGGAGGGCGGACTCTGTGCGGAGGTCACCCACATCGATGGTAAACGTCTCGACCGGCTGCGCGAGCGCGACAGCTTTGACCTTCACGCGGAGAGCGTCGTTGGCCTCGTTGTAGCTGTAGGCACCCCATTCACCGGTGACCTTGTTGAAGATCACCGTCCACTCGCTCGCGCCGGGAATCGAATAGAGCGCGTAGGAGCCCGCCGGCAGGTCGCGGCCCTCGATCTTCACCGCGGTGCTGAACGTGACCTTGGTCGCGCTGTTGGCACCCGTGCGCCAGACCTCGCCGTACGGCAGCAGGCCGCCGAAAATCTTGCGACCCCGCGCGCTCGGCCGGGCGTACGCAATCTCGATGTCGGTGAAGCCGACGGTCTGCTTCAGCGTGCTGCTGGGACTCGCCGCCGGCGTGGAGATGCGGGGTGCGGACGGCGTCTGCGCCGTCGCGACGGAGGCAAGGAGGATGGCGGCCGAAAACCGACCGCACATCGAGAGCAGGGATGTCTTCATGGTGAGAGAACGTGACGCTGACGCCGATCCCCTCCGGAATTCAATACCGAAGGAGAGGCCGCGGGTTCTCAGACCGTTCCGTCATCAACGAACTTCGTAGATTTCGACCAGCGCCTCGCCGACACCCCCGCCGATACCGCTCACTTGGGCGGTATAACTACCGGCCGGCAGCTCCGTGAGCAGGGCTGCGTCCCGGCTGGCGGCATCGAGCGCGAAGGCGCCCACGGCGGTAAACGTCGCGGCGAGCGAGGCGGCCCAGTTGTCGTTCTCCGTCACTTTCACCCCCGCGCCGTTGTAAATCTCGAGCTTCGGGTCGACGAGCACATCACCCACGCCAAAGGCGGTGAGTTTGGGCCCGACCGCCCGGATCAGCAGGCGCATCGTGCCCGTGCCCGATACGGTGAATCCAGCGATGAGGATATCGTCGCCCGTGCCCACCCGATTGCGCGCCGAGACATTGACCAGTCGGGGCGTGCTGCCCGTCCCGACGTCATACGCCTCAACCAGAACGACGCCGGCACCGGTGCCCGTCACCTGGGCGGTATGCCCGCCGTCCACGGCGCGCAGCAGCGCGGCATCGAGGCTGGTCGGCGGAAGCGCGAACGCACCGACGCTGGCGAACGCGGTACTCAACGCGGAGCCGCCACCCCAGTTGTCATTCGCGTCGAGTTGAGTCGAGTCCTTGAACAACGCCAGCCGCGGGTCGCTCATGACACCCCCGACGCCGAACTGCGCCAGCCCGGGACCAACCGCGCGGAGCAGGATCGACTTGGCGCCGCCTTGCACGGTGAAGCCCATGATCAAGGTCTGGCTCGCCGCCATTGCCGTGCGCACGGAGAGATTGGTGAGCCGCGACGTCGGTCCATCCGGAACAACCGAGTTGACCGTCAGCGTCACCGAGGTGCTGTTCACCGTCGCCGCGCCCGCGGTGATGCGCACCGCGTACGTGCCGGCGTCCGAGGCCTGGGTCGACGCGATCGAATAGCTGGGCGCGTTGGCGCCGGCGATGGCGCCTCCGTTCTTGAGCCACTGATACGAGAGGCCGGTGCCGAACGCCGTCACACTGAACGTCGCGGGCTGACCCGCGTTCACCGTGACGCTGGACGGCTGCGAGGAAATCGTGATGCCGCCCGAGGCAGCGCCGACGAGCAGTTTCACGGTCGCCGTCTCGACGGTCGCGCCCGACGTGACGCGCACCGTGTAGTTGGCGACGTCGGAGGCCTGCGCCGACGCAATCGAGTAAGTCGGGTTCGTCGCACCGCCGATGTTCGCACCGTTCTTCTGCCACTGGTAGGTCAGCCCGCTGCCGGAGGCCGTGATGCTGAAGGACACCGCCTGCCCCACCTCGACGTGCTGGCTGAGCGGGCGGGACGTGATGATGATCGGTCCGCTGCCCGGAGGCGTGACGCTGAGCGTGCCCGGAGCGCTGTCGATGCTGCCGCCGGCGGACGAGACGCGCACGGAATAGACGCCGACGTTGCTCGCTTGCGCGGAGCCGATGGTGTAGGTCGCGCTCGTGGCGCCGGCAATGACCTCGCTGTTCTTGAGCCACTGGTAGGTCAGCGAACTGCCGGTTACCACGACGCGGAACGAGACGCTTTGTCCGGTGCTCACTTCCTGGTCGAGCGGCTGGATCGAGATCGTGGGCAGGCCGGCGGAACTTGCCGGCACGCCGCGGCGGATGAGGTTGTTCGACGAATCGACCTCGAACACCGTCGAGCCGTCGGCCACCACGCCGGTGGGATCGTAGAAGCGGGCGGAACCACCGACGCTGTCGACGCTGCCGGCGATGCCGGTGGACCCGGCCAGGGTCGAGACGGATCCTCCGGCCGTGATCTGGCGGAGGAGCTGATTGCCGTAATCCGCCACGTAAATGTTGCCGCTGCCGTCAACCGACACACCGCGCGGCTGGTTGAAGCGCGCCGCGGCGGCCGGACCGTCAACCGCACCGGCGCTGGTGGCACCGGCCACGGTGGTCACAAGACCCGCGGGATTCACCCGCCGGATGGCATTGTTGCCGCTGTCCGCGACGAGGAGATTGCCATTGGCGTCGATCGCGAGACCGAACGGCATGTTGAAGCGCGCGGAGGTGCCGTTGCCGTCGGCGAAACCGGGCTGCAACGCGCCGCCCGCGAGAGTCGAGACGACACCGCCGGGCGTGATCTTGCGGATCAGATGATTGCCCTGTTCAGCCACGTAGACGTTCCCCGCGCTGTCGACCGCGAGGCCGTACGGCAGGAAAAACCGCGCGGCACTGCCGGTGCCATCCGTCGAGCCGAGCTGGAACGCCGCGCCCGCAAACGTGGAGACTTCGCCCGCGGGCGTGATCTTGCGGATCAGAAAATTCTTCGCATCGGCGACGTAGATGTTGCCGCCCGAGTCAACCCCCAGCCCGACCGGAAAGTTGAACCGCGCCGCGGAGCCCGTGCCGTTGGTCGAGCCGAGGAGGCCGGTCGAACCCGCGAGGGTCGAGACCACGCCCGCCGGCGTGATCTTGCGGATGGTGTTGTTCACCGTGTCCGCCACGTAGAGGTTCTTCGCCGCATCGATCGCGATGCCGTACGGAGCATTGAACGTCCCGGGACGACCGTCCGCGCCGCCGGCGACCAGGGCCGTGCCGGCAAACGTGGAGATGGCGTAGTCTTCCGCGTGAACCACCGCCGCAATTCCAGCGAGCACTGCCCAGCCCGCCGCGAGGTATTTTCCGAATCGTTGAGACATCATATGAGAGAAGGAGCCAAAGAAGCCTACAGTGCGCACGAATCGCCGGATGTTCCCGAACGCGTGGGGCGCGATCGAAATTCGAGGGCAGAACGCCGCTCACGTGGAGCAAAAACCGCGTCAAAAATCTGTGCATCCGCAGCCTGTGCCGGAGCTGCGCGGCACGCCGGCGCACCTGCGGCGCGACGTCACCCGTTGCGCCGCACTCGCTTCGTCCGCGTCTGCAGCCACGCCTGCACGCGCGCCAGCGGCCAGGCCGTCAGCACCTGTTCCCGCGTGAGTCCACCCTTGCGCGCGATGTTCACGCCGGCCGCGACATGCTGCAGCCCGGCGGTGTCATGCGCGTCCGGGTTGATGGCACAGAGCAGACCGCGGTCCGCCGCCTTGCGCCAATGGCGCCAGTCGAGGTCGAGCCGCCACGGGCTCGCGTTCAATTCGATGATGACCCCGTGCTCGATCGCCGCATCGATCACGCGTCCCAGGTCCACGTGATAACCCTCGCGCCGCAACAGCAGCCGGCCCGTGGCGTGGCCGAGCATCGTCGCCGCCGGGTGCTCGATCGCCCGCAGGATGCGGGCGGTCATCGTGGCTTCGTCCTGGGCAAACGCGTTGTGCACCGACACGACGACGTAATCGAGCTGCGCGAGTGTCGCATCGTCGAGATCGAGCCGGCCGTCGGCCAGGATGTCGCACTCGACCCCGGCGAACACGTGGGTCTTGAAACGCTTCGAGGCATTCAGCGCATGGATCTCCGCGATCTGCCGCCGCAGGCGGACCTCGTCGAGGCCGTTGGCCTGGAAACTGGCCTTGGAGTGATCCGCGATGCCGAGGTATTCCCAGCCGAGCGCCTCGGCCGCCGCCGTCATTTCGGCGAGCGTGTTGCGTCCGTCGGACTCCGTGGTGTGATTGTGGAACGCGCCGCGCAGGTCCGGCCGCTCGACCAGGCGCGGCAAATCGCCGCGCTCGGCCGCCTCGATCTCGCCCATGCCTTCGCGCAGCTCCGGCGGGATGAAATGCAGCCCGAGCGCGGCGAACAGCTCGGTCTCCGACGTCACCTGGACGTTCTCCGCCTTCCGGCCCTTCAGCTTTTCGACCTTTTCCTTCGCTGTGCCCTCGCCCTCGGCCGGCACGAGGCCCCACTCGCTGAGGCTCAACCCGTGCGCCAGCGCGCGCTGCCGCAGCTGCACGTTATGGTCCTTCGAGCCGGTGAAATGATGGAGCGCAAACGCGAACTGGGCCCCGGGCACGATGCGGAGATCCGCCTGCAGTCCGCTCTCGAAGCGCACGCTGGCCTTCGTCTCGCCCTTCGCCGTCACCTCCTTGACTCCCGGGAGCGCGACGAACCAGTCGACGACGGGCGCGACGTCCGACGCCGCCACGATGAAGTCGATGTCGCCGACCGTCTCGAGTCCGCGGCGCAGGCTCCCCGCCGCCTCGGCCCGCTGCACCTGGGGCAGCGCGCGCAATCCCTGCACGATCGGCGCCGCGATCGCCCAGGCGTCCCACCACAGATGCCGCCGGCCATAGGCTTCCCGATTGCGAATGCCGGCCAGGATCTTCTCCTGCGTCTTCGCCCCGAAGCCCTCAAGTTCGGCGACGCGGCCGTCCTGGCACGCCTGCGTCAGCGCCGCGATGGTCGCGATGCCCAGCCGGTCGTGCAGCGCGCGGATTTTTTTCGGGCCCAGCCCCGGGATCTCCAGCATCGCCACGAGGCCGGGTTCGACCGAGGCCCGCAGTTTCTCGAAGAACCCCAGTTTGCCGGTGCGGTGCAGCTCGCCGATCTTCTGCGCCAGGGCCTCGCCGATGCCCTTCACGCTTTCGAGTTCATCCGCGGCAATCAGCCGCGCCAGCTCCGCTTCCTCGATCGCCTCGAGCGCCCGCGCCCCGGTCTGGTACGCACGCACCTTGAACGGATTCTCCCCCTGCAATTCGAGCAGCGTCGCAATCTCGGTCAGGACATCGGCAATTTCATTCTTGGTCATGCGTGCGCTCGGGAGGAGCGAGCGAAAGCCTTTCGCCAAGCGCGGGCCGCGGAAAGGCAATTCCGCGTTCAGCCCCGGGCCGTCTGACCCGGCGTGGCCAGCACCGCCGCCCGCAGCGCCGCGCGGTTCACCTTCCCCTGCGCGGTGCGCGGCCAGGTCGCGAGCGCCACGAAACGCTTCGGCCGCTGATGTGGCGCCAGCGCGGCGACGGCGCGCTCGAGATCGGGCACGGTGCCCGCCGCGGGAAAGCACGCCACCACCACCTCGCCCCACTCCGGATCGGGCACACCGATCACCGCCAGGTCGGTGAACTCGCCGTGAGCCCGGAGTGCCGCCTCCACGTCGGCCGGCTGCACCTTTTTTCCCCCCGTGATGATCACCGCATCGCGCCGGCCGTGCAGGAAAAGATGGCCCCGCGCGTCGATCCGCCCCAGGTCCTCCGTCGTGAACGACGTGGCGTCGCTCCACTCCGGCCAGTAGCCGCGGTGGATCGACTCGCCCGCCACCCGCACGACGCCCTCCGACGTGATGACCACGCGGGCATGGGGCAGCGGACGGCCCGCGCTGCGTTCGCCGGCCAGGAATTCATCCGGCAGGAGCCCCGCGACCATCGCCGCCGTTTCCGTCATGCCGTAAACCGGCGCGACGCGCAGGTCGTCCGCCGCCGCGGCATCCGCCAGGTCCGGCCACAAGGGGCCGCCCCCGACGAAGATCAGCGCCAGGCGCCGCAGCCAGGCGAACGCCGCCGGCACCTGCAGCAACCGCTGGAGCTGCGTCGGCACCAGCGAGATCACCCAGTCGCCCGCCGGCAGGGCGGGCACGCGCCCCGCTTCGAGGTCCTTCCAGGACCACGCGAGGTGTCGTCCGCCTGTCGCCGCGCAGCGAACCCGGGCCATCAGGCCGCTGACGTGATGCGGCGGCAGCACGTCGACCGCATTCACGCGGCCGAGACCGAAGAACGCCACGCACCCTCCGACCGCGGCCCCGAGGGTGCGCTCGTCGTGCCGCGCGAAACGCACCCCTCCGCCCGTACCACCCGTCCGGATACACAGCCAGCCGCCGCCACCGCGCGTGGCGGCGTCCGCCGGCCGCGCCATCAGCGCCTCCGCCTCCGCCCGCTCGGCCGCGGTCCAGTCGCCGGCACACAGAAAGACCGCGCCGCCCCGCTCTACGGCGCAACCCGTGGCCCGCACGAGGGCGGTCAGCTCAGCGCGGTCCATGCGGCCTCCCGGTCCAGATGATCCAGATCCCGCACCCGGATGAAGGGCGCCGCCATCGGTCCGTTGCAGCGGGGGTCGGCAAACAGCGGCCATACGCCAAACCCGAGCGCGCGCCGCTCGCCGCCCCACGCGAACGCCGTGCGCAACGCGGTCCACGCCCCCACGGCCGTCTCGAGCGCGGACGAGAACACAACCGCCGCCCGGGCCCGTTCCAGCCGCGACAGGGCGGCCGCCGGGTCGGCCAGCAGCGACGGTTTCACCACGTAAACGCCCGGCCACCCCGCTCCCAGCCACCGCTCCAGGTCGCGCTCGCCCACCAGCGACTCATCCAACGCGATCGGCGTCGGAAAATCCGCCGCCAAGCCCAGGAGAAGATCCATCTCCCTGCTCACGCTCGAGGCGGGCCTGCCCGCCGCCGGCTCGGCCCCGGCGGGTTGCTCCACAAACTCCACCGGGGCGTCCGCGCAGCGATCGAGCCAGCGTTCCGCCTGCCGCCGGTCCCAGGCGCCATTGGCGTCGAGCCGGAGCCTCGCGCCCGAAGGCAGCGCCCCGCACACATCGGAGAACAGGGCGAGTTCGTCGGCCACGTCACCGACACCGACCTTCCATTTGAAGACACGAAACCCGGCCTCAACGAGCGGCGGAATCCGCTCCAGCACGGCGCGACCCGCCGGCAGCAGTGCCGCCACGCCGAAGTAGTCGCGGGCCGACGCCTCCGGCGCCACCGCCGGCGCCGGGTGCTCGACCGCCGCGGCGCCGATCTCCGCCTGCGCCGCGTTCAGCGCGTGCCGCAGGCAGCCCAGCCGCTGCGGCACGGACTCCAGCCGCGCGACGTCGCAGCGTTCGCCAAGTTCGCGGCACGCCGCCTCGATCTCGTCCGCCGTCTCGGTCCCAAACCACGGAATCGGCGCCGCCTCCCCCCACCCGACCGCACCCGATCCACTCTCCGACTTGTCCTGCACCCGCACGATCACGCCCTCGCGCTCCGCCCAGACCCCATGCGCCGTGCGCACCGGATGCCGGAACGGGAGCCGGTAGCGACGGTATTGGACGTGAAGGGACATGCGGAGGTAGGACGAGTTGAGAGCTGAGAGTTGAGAGTTGAGAGAAAAATCCGTCGGCGTACTCAAACCAGCACATTCGATCGTGGGCATACCTGCATGGCCGGACTCTCAACTCTCAACCCTCAACTCTCAACTTTTCCCCCGCGTTTCCCCCTTGCGCTCCCGCAGCCCACGCGTACTCCGTTCATGGCAACTCATGACCAAGGTTGCCATGTCCACCGCCGCGACAGCGGATGCCGAGTTCTATCTGCCGGCCGACGCGTTTTTCCGGGCCAACATCCCGACCGCGCTCACGTTCGACGACGTCTCCCTCGCCACGCTTTACTCGGACATCCTGCCCAAGGACGCCGACACCTCGACGGCCCTGAGCGACTCGCTGCGGCTGCAGATCCCAGTGATCTCGTCCGACATGGACACCGTCACCGAGTCCCGCATGGCGATCGCCATGGCGCTCAACGGCGGCCTCGGGCTCATCCATTACAACATGCCGGCGCGCGACCAGGTGAAGGAAGTGGCCCGCGTGAAGCGGCACATCCACGGCCTGATCCAGGACCCCATCACGGTCGCGCCCGGCCAGCTCATCGGCGACCTGCTCGCGATGATCGAGGCGAAGCGGTTCGCGTTCTCCACCTTCCCGGTCGTCGACGAAAATGGGAAGCTCGCCGGCCTGCTCTCCGGCAACGTGGTCAAGGACCGCTACAAAACGAAGAAGGTCTCCGACGTGATGACGCCCCGCGCCCAGCTCATCACCGAGGGCAAGCGCGCGGTCGCGAAGGATCCGATCAAGGCCGCGGACACGTTTTTCTCACGGCACGTCGGCATCAACAAGATGCTGGTCGTCGATGACGACGACCACCTGCGCGGGCTCGTGACCGCCTCCGACGTCGAGCGGATCAACGCGGAGTCGAAGTCGCACCGGAAGCCGTCGCGCGACGCCGAGTTCCGGCTTGTGGTCGGTGCCGCCCTTTCGCCCGTGCGCAAGCCAGATGGCTCGCTGGACCGCGACCGGATCATCGAGCATGTCGGCCACCTCGTCGCCGAGCACGTCGACTGTGTCGCCGTATCCACCGCCCACGGACACACCGCCGGCGTCGGCGAAGTCGTGAAACTCGTGCGCGGCGCCTTCAAGGACCTCACGCTGATCGCCGGCAACGTCACCTCGGGTAGCGGCGTCGAATTTCTCGGGGCCTGTGGCGCGAACGCGGTCAAGATCGGCCAGGGCCCCGGCTCGATCTGCACCACGCGCATCGTCGCGGGCGTCGGTATTCCGCAGCTCACCGCCCTGCACGTCGCGGGCGCGGGCGCGAGGAAGTCCGGCATCAAGCTGATTGCCGACGGCGGCATCACGAAGAGCGGCGACATCGTGAAGGCCCTGACGCTTTCCGACGCCGTCATCCTCGGCGGCCTGCTCGCCGGCTGCCGCGAGGCCCCCGGCGAGATCCTCGAGATCAATGGCAAGGTCTACAAACAGTACCGCGGCATGGGCTCGCACGCCGCCATGAAGGCCGGCAGTGCCGCGCGCTACGGCCACGACAAGAACGACACGACCCGCAAGGTCGCAGCGGAGGGCATCGAGGCGCTGAAGGAAGTGTCCGGCTCCGTCGACGACGTGCTCGCCAACCTGATCGGCGGCGTGCAGAGCGGCATGGGCTACCTCGGCGCAAAGAACCTGCCCGAGCTGCGCAGCAAGGCGCGCTTCATCCGGGTCAGTCCGGCCGGCCAAAAGGAAGCCGCGCCGCACGACGTGATCGAGGTCTCCACCCGCGCCACCCAGGCCTAGCCGGACGTCCGCGCCCCTTCTTCACCCCATGGCCAACGCCCCGCGCAAAACCCTGCTCGCCATCGGCGCACACTACGACGACTGCGTCTTCGGCATTCCCGGCATCCTGCTCCAGGCCGCCCTGCAGAATCACCGCGTCGTCATCCTCTCGCTGATCGGCGACTACACCAACTGGCCGCCGGCGAAGACCCGGGCCGCGGAATTGAAGGAGCTGAGCCAGACACTCGCCCACTACCATGGCATCGAGCACCGGTTCCTGAATTACGCGTCGGGGCGTTTCCATCTCAACGAGGAGAGCAAGCGCGCCGTGGCCGAGGTGATCGCAGATGTTCAGCCGGACATCGCGTTTGCCCTGTGGCCCGATGACCGCCACGCCGACCACGAGGCCGCCGCCGCCATCTGCAAGGCCACGCTGCGCCTAGCGCCGCGGATCCTCGACAGCGACAAGGTGAAGGTGCCGAGCCGGGTCTATTTCTACGACAACGGCCCCGGGCACACGATCGGTTTCGAACCGAACACGTTCGTCGACGTCAGCGACGTCTGGCCCACGGCGATGGAGTGGCTCGGTCAGCTCATGGCGTTTGTCCGGCAAAAGCCGTACGACGAAGCCGCACCCGACGCCGCCGTCTCGGCGAAAACGACCCTCGCCCATTACCGCGGCGCCAGCTGCGGTGCCAAGTACGCCGAGGCGCTGTGGGCGATGGAGAAGCGGCCGACGACGCTGTTCTGAGCGCCGCGCTGCGCTCGGCGCGGTTGAAAGTTGAAGGTTGAAGGTTGAAAGAGGGCGGCGCCTGGGGCCCACGGCCGACCCTTAACTCGGGGGCCCGCGGCCTCTGAAATCTCTCAACTTTCACCCTTCAACTTTCAACTTCCTGACCGGCTTTTTGTTTGCCCTCGCCTGCCCCGTCGCGTTTTCACTTCACGGCAACAGGGTTTCTCGCGCGACTCGGTTGCTCCTTTCTCTCGCAACCATGTCCCTGCTTCCCTTCACCAGCCAGCTCATCGCCGACGTCGGAATCTCCCTCGGCGATGAGGGCAAAGGTCGTTTGATTCCCGAGGTCGCCGATGAGCTCCGCGGCACCACGGCGCCCGTCTCGGTTGTCCTCAAGGTCAACGGCGGCGCCAACTCGGGGCACACGGCGGGCGGCATCAAGCTGAACCTCCTGCCCGCCGGTGTCGTCGTCCGCGACGCCGCGCACCTGTGCATCGGCAGCGGCGTCGTCGCCGACCCGCGCAAGATCTGGTGGGAGACCCGCCCGCTCGAACTCAAGGGCCACGCGATCCTCTCGCGGCTGCTGATCGACGAGCGCACGCTCGTCTCGGATCTCACGCACCGGCTGCTCGACCTCGCGTGGGAGGACTATCGGGTCAACGTGCTCGCGGAGGAGCCGCGCGGCTCGACCGGTCGCGGCATCACGCCGGCCTACCTCGACGAGGTCGGCCAGCAGCAGATCACGTATTCGGATTTTCTCGCCGGCCCGAACTACTTCGCGCGCAAGCTCGCCCAGCGCGCCGACCGCGCCTGCCGCACGATCCAGCACGTGTGCCGCGTGAGCGCCGCGACGTGGGACTCGTTCTTCGAGAAACTCACCGCGGCCGAACGCCGCGCCAACGCCGAGGCGGTGGAACTCGGGGTCTTCACCGCGGCAGAGTTCGATTTCACGCGTTTCCGCGGCCGCGAGGCGTTCAGCCTGAACCTCGAGGAACTGACCGCCACGTACTGGAAGGCCGGCACCGCGCTGGCCCGGAACATCGGCGAGGTCCGCGAACTCGTCCTGCGCGAGATGGCCGCCGGCCGCACCATCATCGGCGAGTTCGGCCAGGCCTACTGGCTCGACAAGCGCCACGGCTTTTCGCCGAACGTCACGGCATCGCACACGTTCACCCCGGAATTTTTCGAGAGCGCCGGCATTCCGGTGCAGCGCATTCACACGTTCGGCGTCGCCAAGGCGTACGACACCAAGGTGGGCACGCACACGTTTCTCACCCAGATGGACGAAGCGCACCCGCTCAGCGCCAAGCTGAAGCAGATCGAGTTCGGCACCAGCACGGGCCGGCAGCGCATGGTCGGGTGGTACGATGCCGTCGAGAAGGGCGACGCCCTGCGCTATGGCGGGTTCCAGGACCTGATGATCAACAAGCTCGACGCCCTGACGCACAGCGGCGAATGGCGCGGCGATCTGCTCATCTGCACGGCCTACGAATCCGCCGACGGCCGGCGCTTCCAGCACGTGCCGCGCAACGAGGCCGTGCGGAAGACGCTGCGGCCCGTCTACACGAAGCATCCGGGCTGGACCGAGGATGTCTCGCAGGTCCGGCGTTTCGCCGATCTCCCGCTCAACGCGCAACGCTATGTCGGCGCGATGATGAAGAGCCTGCTCCAGGTGGCGTTCCCGGGCGAACTCCACCCGGCGGTCGACCGGCTGCCCAACCTCCGCTACCTTGGCGTCGGCCCCGAACCATCCCAGATCATCAAGGATGTCCCGGCGACCGCGGAGTTGGTGCGGCTGGCGTGAGGGGATGGCGGAGGAGTTGAGAGTTGAGGGATGAGAGTTGAGAGACCACGCAGAAGGGCCGTGTCCGGGTCGGTTCTGTCACTCAACTCACATCTCTCAACTCCCCCCAAATCCCTCGCCGGCGCCGGGCGCGGGTCGGATGCGCGCCATGATTTCGCCGAGCAGGTAGATTGATCCGGTCACGACCACGACGTCGTCCGGTCCGCCCGCCGTGCACGTATCCGGCGTGGGGAAGAGCCCCTCGACAGTCGCCCGCACCACGCGGCCGCGAAAGGTCGGCGGCACCCACCCTTCCAGTTCGGCGTGACTGCACGCGCGCGCCTGCTGCGGTACCACGAGGTGAATCTCGCGCGCCTGCGGGGCAATCGTCGCGAGCAGCGGCCGCGCCCGCGCTTCGCCCAGCGCACCGGTGATCACGACCGGCGCCCGCCCCGTTTCCGCGATCAGGTGCCGCAGGTTCGACTCCAGGACCTGTGCGCCCTCGGGGTTGTGCGAGGCATCGAGGATCATCATCCGCCCGCCGAGCCACACCCGCTGCCAGCGGCCGGGCCAGTCGACGTGGGTGAGTCCGCGAACAATGACGTCCTCCGTCACCCGCCAGCGCGCCCCGAGGGTCCGGGCTGCGAGCGTGGCGGTCGCGGCGTTCCAGCGCTGATAATCACCTTCGAGGTTCGTGTGCGGATACGCCGCGAGATCCTCGCCGAAGACATCCGCGACTGCCTGCAGCGGTGCCCGGCGCTCCTGCGCGATCGCCCGGATGGTCCGTTCCGCCTCGGGCGGCATGCGTCCGATCACCACCGGACGGCCCGGCTTGATGATGCCGGCCTTCTCCCGCGCGATACCCGCGATCTCGTGGCCCAAAAATTCGCAGTGATCCAGGCCGATGGACGTGATCACACTGACCTCGGGCGTCACGATGTTCGTCGCGTCGAGCCGGCCGCCGAGCCCGACCTCGATCACGGCGATATCGCACCGGCGGCGGGAGAACTGCAGCAGCGCCATCGCGGTCATGAACTCGAAGAAGCTGGCATGGTCGTCGGGCTGCGCGGCGGCGACCCGTGCGGCGACCGGACGCAGCTCGCGCACGTACGCCACGATCTCCTCCTCGCTCAGGATCCGTCGATCGACCTGGACGCGTTCGCCGAGTTTGACCAGATGCGGCGAGGTGTAGAGCCCGGTGTGCCAGCCCGCCGCATGCAGGATCGCATCGAGCATGGCGGAAACGGAACCCTTGCCGTTCGTGCCCGCGACGTGCACGCACGGGACGTCCCGTTCGGGATGCCCGATCGCCGCCGTCAGCGCGGTCATCCGATCGATGCCGAATTTCCCGCCGCGCGCCTTCAGGGCGAACAGGTACTCGGTGGTGGCCGCATACTCGGCCGCGGGATCGGCGCGGGTCATGGGAAAATCGGCGGGAGCGCGGTGTGCTCGGCCCCGCGCGGACCGGGCCCACGCCTTGGACGCCACACCGCCAGACTCCGAACCTCAGCCGATCGACGCCGCACTGGTCGCCGTCGAGGGCGGAGCGAGCTTGCGGCGCACGTGCAGCGCGCTCAGGAGGTCAAACAACCGCTCGCGCATCTCGAGCCGGCTTACGATCTGGTCGACGAGGCCGTGCTTCAGCAGGAACTCGGCGGTCTGGAAGCCCGGCGGCAGCGTCTGTTTCGTCGTGTCCTTGATCACGCGCGCGCCCGCAAAACCGATCAACGCCCCCGGCTCCGCGAGAATCACGTCGCCCAGCGTCGCAAAGCTCGCCGTCACCCCGCCCATCGTCGGGTGAGTCAGCACCGAAATGAACGGCAGGCCCGCCTCCGCCAGCCGGCCGAGCGCCGCGCTGGTTTTCGCCATCTGCATCAGCGAGTAGATTCCCTCCTGCATGCGGGCGCCACCGGAGGCGCTGAAAATGATGCAGGGCACCCGCCGCTTGATCGCGCGCTCGATCGCCCGCGTGATCTTCTCGCCCGCCGCCGCGCCCATGGCGCCACCGCAGAAGCGGAAATCCATGACCGCGATCGAGACCTCGAGCCCGAGAATCCGGCCGGTCCCGCAAATGACCGCCTCGGGCAGTCCGCTTTCCTTCTCGTAGCGCTTGATCCGGTCGGGATAGGGCTGCGAATCGACGAACTTCAACGGGTCGCTCGACTTCACGCCGGCATCCGCCTCCACAAACGTGCCCTCGTCGAGCAGCTTCGCGAGCCGGGCCCGCGCCCCGATCGGAAAATGGTGCCCGCTCCGCGGCACGACCATCTGGTTGTCCTCGACCTCCTTGTTGAAGACGATGTCACCCGAAACGGGGTCCTTCGTGTAGAGGCCCTTGGGAATGTCCTTCTTCCGGGATTTGCGAACCGAATAGGTCGGTTTGTCGAAATGCATAGCGAATCAGCCGTGGCCGAAGGTGACGACGTCGAGGCTCAGCGCGCCCGCCCGGCGCAGGGCGCGGGCACAGCTGTTGAGAGTGGAGCCAGTCGTGAAAACATCGTCGACGAGGATGTAATGAAGCCCCGGATTAAGGGACGCGCCCGGAGCGAGTGCAAAGGCATTTTTGAGGTTCGCCATGCGCGTGCGCCGGTCGAACGCGGTCTGGGTCTCCGTGTCAACCACCCGCTGCAGCAGCGCCTCAACCCGCGTGCCGGGTCCGGCGGCGTCCGCCAGGGCCTCCGCAAGGAGCAGGGCCTGGTTGTACCCCCGTTCCCTGGCCTTGCGCGGATGCAGCGGCACCGGCACCACCACCGCGCCGCGCACGCAGTCCAGCACCTGCGGCGACCGGCGAAAGACTTCCGCCATGTCCGCCAGCACGTGCAGCCCGCGGTGATACTTCAGCTCGATCACCAGGGCCCGCGCCGGCCCCTTGAACAAGACCGCGGTCCGGCCCTCGCCGAACGCCGGCTCGAGCCCCTCGCACTTTACGCACTGCCGCGCTCCCTCCACGACCCCGTAGAACGGATGCCCGCAGGTCGAGCAATGCGGCGGACGCACCCATTCCACCTGCGCCACGCAGCGGGCGCACAGGTGGCGGAACCCGGCGCCCGACGCCCGCGCGGGCGATCCCGCCGCGGCGTCCTCCGACTCCACCAGGCCGCGGCAGTGCACGCACGATGGGGCAAAGACAACGTCGCTCCACCCCCGCAGGAATTCGCGCGTTTCCATGTCCCAGCCCGTTCACGCCTGATCACGCAGCTCAACTCCCTCCGCGCCCAAATTCAGGTATCGCGTGGTCCACCCCGCCCCATCTCGTCAGGTGGGCGGGGTGCCCCCACCCCGCAGGTCTGCGGTCCGGACCGCCTTCGCGGGGTGAGGGCACCCCGCCCACAACCGTAAGGCCGACACGGAGGCCTGCCCTGCCGCATCCCGTCAGTAGAATACCTTTATCAAAAACAGTCCCTGCGGCGGCGCGGTCTGCACGGCCGGGACCCGCCGTCCGCCTTCGAGCAGCGCCCGCACGTCGTCGAGCGAAAGCCGGCCCTCGCCGACGGCCACCAAGGCGCCGGTCAGGCTCCGCACCATCTTGTAGAGAAAGCCCGTGGACTCGGCGGTGATGGTGAGACGCCGGCCGCGCCGCACCACCTCGAGCCGCCGCACGTCACGCACGGTGTCCTCGCGTTCCGGCCCGTTCAGCGCCGTGAAGGCACGAAAATCATGCCGGCCCGTCAGCAGTTTCGCCGCGGCCTGCATCGCCGGGACATCGAGCGGCTTCAGCACCACCCAACAATACGGCCGCGTGAACGGATCCGCCTCGCCGAGGTGCACGTGGTACACGTACCGCTTGCCCTTCGCCTGGAAGCGCGCGTGAAACGCCGGCGACACCGCGCGGACCGACTTCACCTGGATGCCCGGCGGCAGGACCCGCAGGGCCAGCTGGAGTTTCTCCGCCCCATGCGCCCACGCGGCATCGAAGTGAAACACCTGACCGTGCGCGTGCACGCCGGCATCGGTCCGCCCGCTGCCGTGAATTCGCACCGGCGCCTTGAAGATCTGCGCCAGCCGCGCCTCGATGACATCCTGGATCGCGGTGCCGCCGGCCTGGCTCTGCCAGCCGGCGAAGGCTGTGCCGTCGTAGGCGCAGACGCATTTCCAGCGGCGGAGCGGCGGGAGCGCGGCGTCGGCTCGGGGTGCGCGCCCGCTCACGGATCGATCTCCTCCAGCGGCGGCGGGTGTCCGAATTTCTGCAGGAGGAAGTCCTGCAGGATCAGCGTGGCCGAGCGCGAGTCGATGATCCCGCTCGCTCGCACGTCGCGCCGCTTCGCCTTCGAGATCGTCGATTCCGCCTCGTAGCTCGTGAGCCGCTCGTCGACGAGATGCACCGGCAGCTTCACCTCGGCGCGCAGCCGCGCGGCAAAGGTCTCGACCTCCTTGGCCTTGAAGCCCACGGAGTCGTCCATGTTCAGCGGATACCCGAGTACGAGATCCGTGATCCGACGCTGCCCGATCAGCGCCACCAGCGCCTCCCAACGCTGCGCGGGATCCGAACCGGTCAGAGCCGGTAGCGGCGTGGCCACGCCGAGCTCATCGCCGTAGCTCAACCCGATCCGGCGGGTGCCGTAGTCGATCCCCAGACAGCGCATCGCACGATACCGAAGCGCGCGGAGCCACGGCGCAATTTCAATTGCGACCCGGGCACTTCCGGCTCTCTTTCGCCCCGATGGCTCTTCCGCCGCCCGAACTTTCGCCCGCCGAGCTCGCGCGCTACAGCCGCCAGATCCTGCTCGAGCGGTTCGGCGTGGCCGGACAGCAGAAACTCGCCGCCGCGCGGATCCTCGTCATCGGCGCCGGCGGCCTCGGCAGCCCGGCCGCCCTCTACCTCGCCGCCGCCGGAGTTGGCACTCTGGGCATCGCCGATTTCGACCGCGTGGAGGAACACAATCTGCAGCGCCAGTTGCTCCACGACACTCCGGCCATCGGGACCCCCAAGGTCGAGTCGGCCGCCGCCCGTCTCACCGCGGTGAACCCGTTTGTCCGCGTCGTGCCGCACGCCGGTGGCGTCACGGCGGAGAACGCAGTCGCCCTGTTCTCCACCTACGATGTGATCGTCGACGGCACCGACAACTTCGGCGCCCGCTACCTGAACAACGACGCCGCCTTGCTCGCGCGGCGACCGCTGGTCTATGGGAGCGTCTTCAAGTTCGACGGGCAGGTCGCGGTCTTCGACCCCGCGCGCGGCGGACCGTGCTACCGGTGCCTCTTTCCCGAACCACCACCGGCCGGCAGCGTGCCCGGTTGTGGCGAAGCCGGCGTCCTCGGCGCGCTCTGCGGCGTGATCGGCAGCCTTCAGGCCCTCGAGGCCATCAAGCTGGTCACCGGCATCGGCGAACCCCTGCGCGGCCGGCTGCTGACGTACCACGCACTGAATCAGGAATTCCAAACCCTCACCCTGCCGCGCGATCCCGCCTGTCCGGCGTGCGGCACCGACGCTTCGATTCGCGCGATCGATCCGACCCGATACATCGCGGCCTGCGCCACGCCGCCTGCTCCCGCTCCCGCCATGTCCACTCCCGACGTTCCGCTCGAAGTCTCCGTTGCCGAAGCCAGCCGCCTACGCCAGTCCGCGCCTGAGCGAACCGTGATCATCGATGTCCGGGAGCCTTTCGAGCTCGCGATCTGCCGCGTGGAGGGCGCCGAGCACATACCGATGCGCCAGATCCCGGAGCAGGTCGACGCCCTGCCGCGCGACAAGCACCTGCTGATCCTGTGTCATTCCGGCGGCCGGAGTTATCGCGTTACCGAATTTCTCCGCGCCCGCGGCCTTCCCGCCGTGAGCAACATCGCCGGCGGCATCGACGCCTGGGCCGAGGAGATCGAGCCCGGCATGGCCCGGTATTGAGGCTTGCCCACGCCGCACACGGGGCACACCAAAGCCCGGGCGGCCGTATTCCGGGTAGTCCGTGGGTTCCGTGGGCAACCCGCGGCGGGGTTCAGCGCCGCAGTTAGACCTTGAGTTCCGGGTGCGCCGCCGCGGACTCCCGCGCATACTGCGCAAAGGCGGCCTTCAGCCGCGCCGTCACGGTGTCGGCACCGACCTTGAATTTCAGGTGGTCGATCGCTCCGACCGGCGTGAGGTCCTTGGTCGACGACAGCATGAAGCACTCGCTCATGCCCGCCAGCTCCTCCGGCCGCAGCACGGTCTCGGCGACCGGCACGCCCGCCGCCGGCGCGATGGTGCGCAGCAGGAGGCCGCGCGTAATGCCTTCCAGGATACCCGCCCCGAGCGGCGGCGTGAGCACCCGGCCGTCGCGCACGAACGCCACGTTCGAGGTGGAGGCCTCGGTCACCTCGCCCGCCAGGTTGAGCATGAGCACATCGTCGGCCCCGCGCGACCGCGCTTCGCGCAGGCCAAGGATGTTGTTGAGATAGTTCCCGGTCTTCCACGCCGGGCTGAGGCTGGCGATCGGGTTGCGCCGCAGCGAATGGGCGATCGACAGCGTCGCGCCGGCGCGCTGGACCGCCGCTGAATTCTCCGGGCACGGCTGCACCAGCAGCACATACTCCGCCTCGTCGGCCAGCGCCACGTCGAGCCCGATCGGCCCGGCGCCGCGCGAGACCTGCAGGCGAATATAAACTTCACCGGCAAACGCCGTGGCCTTCCGGAACGCCGCCACCGTCCGCGCCACCTCGGCCAGCATCACCGCCCGCGTCCACGGCAGCGCGAGGTGCAGCGCCGCCGCCGAGCGTTCCAGTCGCTGGAAATGCTCCTCCCAGCCGAACACGACGCCCCCATACGTCCGCCAGACTTCATAGATCGCGTCGCCATAAAGGAACCCGCGGTTGAGCGGCGTGATCGACGGCTCCGCCGCCGAATGCAGGCGGCCGTTGGTATTGGCCTGAATAAAGGAAGCGGGCATGAGCCGCGACTTTTTCGGCCGCCCGGCGATTCGCCAGAATAAAAAAGCCCCCGTGGTAAAACGGGGGCCGGAAAGGTCGCGTGCCGTGCGCCGTGGCTCAGCGGGCCTTCACGAGGCCGAGCGCCTTCTTGATATTCTGCACGCTCGGGAGGGAGATCTTGAGCTCCTTCGCGATCTCGGCGCCGGTCTTGCCGGCGTCGACCAGCTTCTTCACCTGGGCGCGCGTCTCGTCAGTGATGACGGCGCGACGACGGCGACGACCGCCCGCCTTCTTGGCGGCGGCCTTCTTGACCGCGGGCTTGCGCCCCTTGCCTCGGCCGCGCCGACCGCCTGCGGCCGCTTGCACCGCCTGCAGGAATTCGTCGACGGAGGCGAAACCGAACTTCGCCGGCAAGCCGGCGAGTTCCTTGTTCCGCTCGTTCGCAATGGATCGTTCCAGACTCGCGAGCTTGGCCCGCGCGGCCTCGAGGGCCTTGTATTTATCAGTAGCCATGGGATCACATTGTACAACCATGCACCCTATAGCAAGCCGTCTGATTCGATCCGCGAAGCGCGCGGACGGCGCTTATATTGTCATCGCGTGATATCCGCCATCGACGACAATTTCAGAGCCTGTAATGAATCCGCCGGCCGCGTCGCTGGCCAGCAGCAGCGTGGCGCCGATGAGCTCGCGCGCCTCGCCGAAACGCTTCATCGGAGTGTGGCCGAGAATCGATGCAACGCGTTCGGGCGAAAGAATCTTGCGATTCTGTTCCGCCGGGAAGAAACCGGGCACGAGGGTGTTCACGCGCACCCGCTTCGGCGCCCATTCGCGGGCGAGGTTTTTCGAGAGGTTGTGCACCGCCGCCTTCGTGGCGGAATAGGTGAAGACCCGGGAGAGCGGCACGATGCCCGACATGGAACCCAGATTGATGATCGAGCCGCCCTGGTCCCGCTCGACGAGATATTTGCCGAAGATCTGGCAGCCGAGAAACACGCCCTTGAGGTTGATCTTCACGATACGGTCGAACTCGTCTTCCGCAATATCGAGGAACGGCGTCGCCGAATTAACGCCGGCACCGTTGACCACAATATCAACCCGTCCCGAACGTTTCAGCACGGTGTCGAGCAGCTGCTGCAACGCCGCCTTTTCGCTCGCCTCCGCCGAGACGAAATAACCCCGGCCGCCCGCCGCGGCAATTCGCTCGAGCCGCGGCTTCGCCTTCTCTTCATTGCGTCCCACCAGCACCACCTCCGCGCCCGCACCGGCGAGACCCTCGGCCATCGCACCGCACAATTCGCCGGTGCCGCCAATCACGACAGCCACCTTGCCGCCGAGAGAATAAAGGGAGGAGAGATAATCCTTGGTTGCGCTCATAAAGACCAAGAGCAAAGGCGCACCGCGGCGCCGCTGGCAACGGGAAAGCGGGGCTTTGTCATCCACAAGACCCCAAAATCAATCCGGTCGCGCAGCGAACAAACGCCCGGAGCGGCTTTATGCTGCGGCCCAATAGTCGACATTACGCCGGGTCGCGGCATAAAATGCCGCTCCTGCAGCGTCGGACGAATTCACCCCGACAGGCCATGTAGCTTGCGGGCGCCCGATGGAAGCGTTTACTCGCGCCATGGCCCGCATTCCGCTCGAGGACAATTTCAACGACGTCATCAACAAGGCCCAGCGCGGCTGGCAGATTTCCGACGCCGACCTCGCGAAGCGGGCGGAGGTTTCGCCGGAGGATCTGGCGGCGGTGAAATCCGGCCAGCCGATCGACGCCGTCATCCGGCGCGTCGCGCGCCACCTGAAACTCTCGCCGGACGCACTCGAAGTGCTGACGTACAAGCGCTGGTATCCGCAGCTGCCCGATTTCCCCAAAGGCTTCGCCGCGTTCAATACCGCCTGGGACGACATGACGGTGAACAGCTACCTGATCTGGGATCCCCGCACGCGCACCGCCGCCGCTTTCGACACCGGCGCCACCTGTCAGGCAATGCTCGACCTGATCAGCACCGAAGGCCTGACGCTGCGCTATATTTTCCTCACCCACACCCATCCGGATCACATCGCCGACCTGCCGCGACTCGCCGCGGAGACCCAGGCCGAGGTCTGGGCCAGCGAACTCGAGCCGGCGCCCCACCCCGGCGCAAGGACGTTCAAGGAGAACGCGCACTTTCACGTCGGTGCGATCGCCATCAAGACACTGTACACGTTCGGACACTCGCCCGGGATGACGACCTACTTCGTCACGGGCCTCAGCTGGCCGATTGCCTTCGTGGGCGATTCGGTGTTCGCCAGTTCGATGGGTGGCAGCGCAACGCACTTCGCCGACCAGTTCCGCAACAACCGCGAGAAGATCTTCACCCTGCCCCGTGACACCGTGCTCGCCTGCGGTCACGGTCCGCTCACGACCCTCGCCCAGGAAAAACAGCACAACCCCTTTTACGCGCGCTGAGCCCCGCGCGCGCCCCGTTCCGGATGTTGAATTTCAACCCACCCCCAATCGTCAAAACGAAAGACCACCATGCCTGAATCCATCGCATTTGTCGGCGTCGGTCGGATGGGCGCCAACATGGCGCGCCGTCTGAAGGACTGCGGCTATTCCGTCACCGCCGTGTATGATGTCCACGGCCCCACCGCCGCGGGCCTCGCCCAGGAGATCGGCGCCCGGCACGCCACCACGCTCGCCGAGGTCACGGCGGCGGCCGAGATCATCTTCACGGTGGTCACGGACGATGCGGCCCAACTTGGCGTGTTCCGCACGAGCGGCGATTCACTCCTGCAGGGAGCCGCGGGCAAGGTGTTCATCAACTGCGCGACGATCACGCCGGCCACGCACGTCGAGGTCGAGAAACGCGCCCGCGCCGCCGGCGCCGTCAGCCTCGAAGGCTGCATGGCTTCATCGATTCCCCAGGCCCGCAATGGCACTCTCTATCTGATGTGCGGCGGCGACCGCGCCACCTTCGACCGGGTGAAGCCGATTCTCGAAAAATTGAGCAGCGCCCTGCGCTACATCGGTTCGACCGGCCAGGCCGCACAGGTGAAGGCGCTCGTCAACATGGTCATGAATATCAACACCGCGGCCCTGGCGGAAGGCCTCGGCCTCGGTGCCGCGCTCGGACTCGACCTCGTGATGCTGCGTGAAGTCTTCCTCCAAACCGGCGCCAATTCCCAGGTGCTCAAGACCGACGGCGAGGACATGCAGAACCGCGACCACGCGTGCTTCTTCTCCGCCTCCCACGCGGCCAAGGACTCGACGATCGCGTGGATTCTCGGCGTCCAGGCCGGCCTCAACCTGCCGCTCGCCGGGGCCACCAAGCAGCAGTACGAACGGATGGTCGCCCTCGGCCTGGGGGAACTCGACAAGAGCGGCATCGCCGAACTCACCTTCAAGGGAAGGCGCGCCTGATCGCCGTCACCGCTTCACCATGAAAAGAGCCGCCACCGCTTCGTTCCTTGGCCTCGCACTGACCGTGCTGTGCTCCCTGGGATTGCGGGCGCAGCCGGCGCCCCTGAGTCCGGATCGCGTGACATTCTTCACCGAGCCCAACTTCAAGGGCGAGGCGCTCACGGTCGAAGCGGGCGCGGCGGTGGAGGACCTGGAGCAACTGCGGCGGCCGGGCGGGCAGCCGTGGTTGTTCGCCATCTCCTCGATCCGCCTCGAAGGCGCGGCCCGGGCGACCGTCT
>JAEUHA010000509.1 GCA_016793535.1 Opitutaceae bacterium
CGGTCGCACGCGGCGACGAACGCGGCGGGTGACGCCGTGTTGAACGCGAACATCTCATAGTGGCAGGGCACGACGCACCGCGCGCCGCTGTCGTGCGCCAGTTGCGCCGCCTCCGGGCCGTCAAGATTGCCCGCCACGCGCCGCTCGGGGGCGCGCCCGTTGATCGGCAGCAGGGCGAGATCCACCGCGAACGGCCGCAACCGTTCGGCCATCCCTGGATACCGCACCGTGTCGCCGCTGTGATAAACCCGAAACGGTCCGAGGGAGACGACGAACCCGGCGAACTCCGGCCGCAACTCCTCGTGCGCCGCCGGCACTGCCGTGAAGGTGAACCCGCCCACGGTCGCGCGCTCGCCCTCGGCCAGGGTGCGCAGGCGCCCGGCCGCCACGGCGCCGAGGCGTTGCTCGATAAAGCTCCGATTGGCCGCCGGGCCGACCAGTACCGCGTCCGGCGCCGCCGCCAGCAGCGGCTGCAGCGTCTCGGCATCGAGGTGATCGGTGTGATTGTGCGAGGTCGTGACCACGCCGACGAAGCCGAGCCGCGCCGGATCGACCACGCGGGCCGTCATCCGGACATGCGGCTTGTCGGTCGCCGCGTACTTGCGCGTCAGCGAATCGCTGAGATACGGATCGAAGAGGAGGAACTGGCCGGCATGCCCGAGCAGGAATCCGCTCTGGCCGAGCCACCACCCGTCCAGCCGCCCGGCGGCGGCGGTGGAGCGGGTCGCCGCCACATCGGCCAGGAACGCGTCGTCCTGCAGCGCGGGTTGGATCATCGCGGTCGCGCGCTCAGTTGCCCAAGCCCCGCTCTTTCCGCACCTGCCGTACGCCGGCGACCATGTGCCGCAGTTTCGGTTGCGCCGCCCAGCGCGCGGTCTGGCTCAGGCCGCAATCGGGCGCGAACACCAGGCGATCCGCCGGGGCGTGCTGCAGGCAGAGCCGCACGCGGTTCGCGATGTCCTCGGGTGTCTCCACGTAATAGCTCTTCACGTCGACGATCCCGACCGCCACGTCCATCCGCTGCGCGATCGCGGCGATGATCTCGATCTCCGCGAACTCGCGGCTCGCCATCTCGACGTGCATCTCATCCGCCTTGAAATCGAGAAACGCCGGGAACATCGGCGCCACCCGCCGCGGCCCGACGGCGCGGCCCTTGTAGTTGCCGAAGCAGAGATGCGTGCAGAGCCGGGTGCGGCCGTAGACCGTTTCAACCGTGCGGTTGAAAATATCCACGAACCGCCTCGGGTCCTCCTTGTACGCATAGCAGCTCATCGACGGCTCATCGACGCTCACCTCACGGCACCCGGCGGCCACGAGGTCCTCGAGTTCCTGCCGCACGATCGGCAGCAGCGCCTCGGTCACGGCCCAGCGGTCGGCGTAGCGACCGTTCGGCACGAGGCGTCCGCTCAACGTGTACGGCCCGGGCACGCTGGCCTTCAGCGTGGGTCCCGCCGGCGCCAGACGCTGCAGGCGCTTGAACTCCTCGACCACGCCCAGTCCGCGCGGCGCGCGCAGCTCCCCCTTGATCGTGTGCTTGCCCCGCTGGTCGTGCGCCGGCGGCCCGAATCGACGCGGTGACGCGCCCTCGAGCTCCAGGCCTTCGAGGTAGCCGTAGAAGGACAGGTTGAAATCAAGCCGCGTCTGCTCGCCGTCGGTGATGACGTCGAGTCCCGCGCCCACCTGGTCGTGGATCGCCGCGATTACGGCGTCGTCCTGGATCTCGCTCACGTCGGAGCGGCCGAAGACCTGCAGGTGCTGGCTGGCGAACTCGAGCCAGCTCGGGAAGGGATAACTGCCGATGACGGAGGTGCGAAGCGGACAGGTTTGCATGAGCGAAATCAGAGCGAACGGGGAAACAGCGGGCGCAGGTAGTTCACGTCGTAGCGGATGCTCTCCTCCACGCCGAGCGGCGTCTTGACGCCCTCGATCCCGACCCAGCCGCGGTAGCCGATCGCGTCGAGGGCGCGGCGCACCTTGGGAAAGTCCATCGAGCCCTTGCCGTAGAGATCGTCGTAGTCCTTGAAGTGGACTTCGCAAATCCGCTCGCGGCCGAGCCGCTGGATGGCCGGCCCGATGTCTTCGCCGACTTTCTGCATGTTGCCGACGTCGTAATACACCTTGATCGCAGGCGAACGCACCGCATCGAGGATGCGCTCCAGCTCCGGCACCTTGAGCCACGATTCGAGGCCAAAGGTCACGCCCGCCGCCTCGGCGCGCGGGGCGAGGTGCTTCAGCCGCCGGATCACCTCCGCGACGCCTGCCGCATCGTCGACCAGGTCGCCCTTGGCGAAGAACGCCAGCAAGGCCACCCGCACCCGCAGACGCTGGATCACCCGGATGCTGTCTTGTACCCAGGTTTCGGTTACAGGCTCGCTCTTGTAGGGCACGCTGTTGAGCACCCCCAGGGCGAGCGAAGAAATGGCGACCTGGTGCCGCCGCGAGGCCTCGAGGATCCGGTCCTGCTGCGCCTCGTCGAACAACGGCAGCCGCGCGGCGCCCTCCGCCGGCCGCCCAAAGTCCACCTGCACGCCGTCGAGCCCGATCTTCGCCGCGAGCGCGAACGCCTCGGGGTCGCAGGTCTTCCGCAGGGTCCAGTCGCAGGCGAAAATCTGGAAGCCGGCACCGCCGGACGCGCGCGGTTCCGCCGCGCGAGCCGACCGGGTCGTGGGCAACAGCGCCGCAGCGGCCAGCGAATGTCGGAGGAAGGAGCGGCGAGGGAGCGGGTTCCTGGGTGATTCCCTGGGA
>JAEUHA010000546.1 GCA_016793535.1 Opitutaceae bacterium
AGTCCGGTTGTGTGGGACTGCCGGGGCGTGATGTTCAGCAGGTCGGTTTTCCAGGTGCGGCCCCAGTCATCTGAACTGGACACGAATTGCCGCACCGCGCCCGGGCCGCGGCCGCGAATGAAGACCAGAAGCCGGTTGCCCTGGCGCACGATGACCGGTTCGCCCGCGTTGAGATTGTTGATCATCTGCGGTGCGCCCCAGGTGAGGCCGTCGTCCTCGGATACCGAGCTCCAGATGCCGACGCTGTACGGTTTCGAGCCGCCGCGGTAGTGGCCGACCGCCATCAGTTTTTTTCCGGGCAGCTGCACGATGCTGCCGGTGGCGGACCCGGTCTTGTCCGGCCCGAGCGCCGACGTGTCGACGGGTTTCCAGGTCCGGCCGCTGTCTGTCGAGCGCCAGCCGAAGATGTGATTCGTGATGTCCTTCGTGTGCCCGTGCGAGAGCAGGATCACCGCGCCATCGTGCGCGACCCCGAGGGCCATGTTGCCGCTGTTCTCGTAGTCCTTGCCCTTGCCGAATTCGCGCAGGATCTGCGGGGCGGTGAAGGTCTTGCCGCCATCGGTCGAGATCGACACCGCCGGGCAGCTCTCGTTGCCGTGGTGCGTGCCGGCCTGATAGCCGAGCACGATGGTCCCGTCGGCGGTGCGCACCGCCTTGGGCCAGGCCAGGTGGGCGTAGCGGGCGTTGCCGGACGGCGCGACCGCGACACGCACGATCTCGCCTGAGGGCGAACGTCCGGCCCAGGGAGGAAGGAGTTCTGCTGCCGCGCCTCCGTGGGCGGAGAGCAGAGCGGCCGCGAGAGGCAGGATCCGGTGGAAACGAAAAGGTTTCATGGGTGGCAGAGGGTTGGGGTTGTTAGCAGGTCGGTCATCATTACTCGCTCCCCTTTCATTCGAACCGGAACGAGTAAAGCTTCGTCCGCGTGGAGCGGAATTCGAGACACACCTCGCGGTCGCGCAACGCCGCCAGTTCCGTCTGGCCGGCCCACGACACGACGGCCCCGAGCGAGTTGATCTGCAACGCCTCGCATTGCGCGGCGCCGAAGCCCGGCAGGGCCTTGCCGTCGCGGTCGAGCAGGGCGACGCGCAACTCGCCGAGCGCACCGGTGTCGAGGTTGAGCCGGAGGCGCGCACCCGTCACTTTCACCGGCGCGGTGCGCAACCGGCCTTCGGTGTCGCCGCTGTTGGCCGAAACGAAGCCGTCCACACGCTGCACCCAGCGCACGATCGTGCCGTCGGTCTTCTTGTGGCGGGCCGCCATGTCGCCGTGCTCGCTCTCGAATTCGGTGCCGTAGTGCCAGATCTCGCCGTCGCGCACGACCATGCCCGTGCCAAGGAAGACCATGTTCTTCTTTTCGGGGGCGGCCAGGCCGGGGCTCGCGTAGGGCGCGCGATCGTAGCGCTGCCAGGCAATGCCATCGCGGCTGCCGACGAACTGCACTTCGACCGGGCCGCGGTGGCTGCCCTTGTGCCCGCGCGCATCCGTCGCCGCCGAGCGCCGCAGGAACGCGGGGAAGGCCACGTACCAGCGCGGATCGAGCGGATACGGCTGGGCGGCCAGGTTGTAGATGTCGGTGCGCGGCGGATCGCGATCGTCGCAGTGGAGCACGGTCGGAATCTCGTCGAAGAAATAGTCCCCCACCCCGCGCTTGGTGGGCACGATCGGAAACGGATCCTTCAGGTTGGGGAGCTCGATCCGCATCACCTTGCGCCGCTTCGGATCCGGATTCCAGCCGCGGAGGTAGACGACATAACGGCCGGTGTTTTCGTCCCAGAATGTGACATTCTGCGTGTCGCTGCCGGCGCGGATCAGCGGTGCGGGGTCGCAGGTCCAACGCAGGCCGTCGGGCGAAT
>JAEUHA010000579.1 GCA_016793535.1 Opitutaceae bacterium
TCTTCGGGGCCGATGCCGCGGGCACCCTCACGGTGCCGGCCACCGTCACCGCCGGCGCAACCTCCGTCACGGCGGCGGTCCCGCCGGCGCGCAATGGCGACCGGACGTTTCGCTGGACGGTTTCCGGCGACGCCGCGATCACCGGCGGCCAGGGCACGGCCAACCTCACGTTTCGCCCCGGTTCGGCCGGCTTGAAGGAGATCACCTGCAACGTGACGCTCCAGAACCTGGTCACCATCCCGGTGCGCGCCTACCTCGTCGTCAGCGGCAGCGGCCCGGACGTCGCCGTGACCGTCCAACGCGGGAGCGGCGGCGGGACCTACCGCGCCGGCTCCCGGGTCAGCATCTTCGCCGATCCACCGGCCGCCGGTGAGGTCTTCGACCAATGGACGGGGGACACCGACGTGCTCGATGGCGGTGCCGTGGCGCCGACGCTCGCGCGCACGACGCTGACGCTTCCGACGCGGCCGGTCACGCTGACCGCGACCTACCGGCCCGCGCCCGCCTGGGCGCCCGCGGTGCTGCGGAATTTCAATCCGTCGCTCCCGGCCGCCGCCGCCGGCACGTCGGGCTCCGGCGCCGCGCCGGCGCTGACGTATCATGTTCCTGGTGACGCCACGGGCCTGGTCTTCCTGCTGCACGATGCCGGTGGCAGCGGGGCCGACTGGTTCGCCCGGCCGGAGCCGGCGCTGTTCGTCCGCGACCTGGTGGCGGCCGGATTCGGCGTGGCCGCCGTGGACAGCGTCAACCGGACCGCCGGCACCTGGGCCACCGCGACAACGCTGGCGGCCAACGCCGACGCCCTGAACCACGCGGCGGCACTCGACCGGCTGCTCGCGAACGGCGTGATCACCGCGGCAACCCCGGTCTTCCTCGTCGGGGTCGGCAATGGCGGCGACGCCGCCGCCCGCGTCGCGGAGTTGCTCGCCGCCGGCCCGCCGGCCCGCCCGGTTCGGGGCACGGTTCTCTATCTCGCGGCCGGCAATGAAACCCTCGCGGCCACGTCCCGCGTCCCGCAACTCTACGCCCTCGCGGCCAACGACGAGACGCTCGGCGCCGCCGGCCTGGCCGCGGCCCGCGAGAACTCCCGCCTGCTGCTCGGCCGCGGTGTCGCGACCGGCGTGGTCAACCAGACGGTTTCCCCGCTGCTCCCGGGCCGGCTGCGCATGCTGGGCCTGGGCGACCCTGAATTCACGGCGACCGACGCCGAGGCAATCTGGACCGCGGTGAAACAGGCGGGCGCCCTCGACGCCAACCACTACGTGCAGGCGCTGCCGGCAGCCGCGACGCTGGCCACCGCGCTGCCCGCCACGCAACGCGCCCGCGTGCGCGACGTGCTCGACCAGCTCGCGGTCGCCGCCGCGGGACGCACGTTCTCGGCCGACTCCAACCGGCGCGTGCTCAATTTCCTCCAGGCCCGGGCGGCCGGCGCACCGTCGGCCGCCGCCGGCCGCGTGGTGAACCTCTCGACCCGCGCGCAGATCGCGTACCTCGGCGACACCTTTACGCTGGGCTTCACCCTGACCGGCAGCCAGCGCGCCACGCTGCTGATCCGCGGCATCGGCCCGGGCTTGCTTCGTTTCGGGCTGCGCGACGCCATCCCCGCCCAGCGCCTCGAAGTGCGCCGGGGCGCCACCCTCGTCGCCGCCAACGAGAGCTGGAGCCAGGCGGACAACGCCGCCCAACTGGCCGCGGCCGCAGCCTCCGTCGGCGCCTTCGCCCTTCCCCCCGGCTCGCTCGACAGCGCGCTCCTCGTCACGCTCGAACCCGGAACCTACCTCGCCACGATCAGCGGGCTCAACGGCACCGTCGGCGACGTGCTCGGCGAACTCTACGACGTCAGCCGCAACGGCACCCGCCTCACCAACATCTCGGTGCTCGCCTCCGTTTCCAGCGCCGGCGACGTCGTGATCCCCGGGCTCGCGATCGCCGGCAACAACCCCCGCACCCTGCTCGTTCGCGCCGTCGGCCCGAGCCTCGCCGCGCTCGGCCTGCCCGACACTGCGCTGCTCCCCGACCCGCGCCTCACGGTGTTCAGCGGCAACCAGGCGATCGCGAACAACAACAACTGGGCCCAGGCCGGCGCGGCCACCCTGACCGCCGTATTCCCACGCGCCGGCGCGTTTCCCCTCGCCGATGCCAGCGACGCCGCCCTCGTGAGCGCGCTCGCCCCCGGCAGCTACACTCTCCAGGCCGGCTCCGCCCCCGCCGCCGGCACGACCACCGCGACAGGGACCGGCACCGTGCTGGTCGAGGTCTACGAAGTGCCGTAGCGCAGGCCCCGGGCCGCCGACTGCAGGAGGCGGAAGCGCACCGGCACGAAACGTACAAGCCTTATTTCTACCGGGATTGCGGTAGACGGTGCCGTTGCTGGTACCGCAGGTCATGGCGTTCTCGCCGGGAGACCCCATGATCCTACCCCTACCCTCCTGCCCCGCGCGTTTTTCCCCCGGCCATCGTGCCCGTCACCCCACGCCCGGCGCGACCGGTCCATTCCGCACCCTGCGCACCTTCACCCTGGCCGTCGCGCTGATGAACGGAGCCCTCGCGGCGCTGGCGCAGACCGGACCCGAAGAACGGCCGCCGTTCACCGACGAGGAAAAGCGCCTCGGCTACAGCACCCGTTCCTTCCTGGCCAAATCGCGCGCCGGGGTGCCGGCGGACGAACTGCAGGCGGGCGAGGCCCGCGCCGGCCTGCAGCTGCGCCGGAGCGGCGGCACCCGCGGCGAGATCCGCGTCCTGGAGGCCGGCGGGAGCGAGCCGATTCTCGCCCTGATCGAGCGGATGCGCGCGACCGGTCACTATGACTACGTCGAGCCCGACTACCTCGTGAAGATGCGGGCCACGCCCAACGACCCGAGCTTCCTCGGCAACGAACAATGGGCCCTGCGCAACATCGGCCAGGAAAACGGCACCGCCGGGGCCGACATCCGCGCCGAAAGCGGGTGGGACGTCCGCACCTCCGCCGCGGAGATCATCGTCGCCGTGATCGACTCCGGGATTCGCCGCACGCACGAGGACCTGGTGGCGAATCTCTGGTCGAACCCCGGCGAGAGCGGCGCGCTGGCCAGCAACGGGCGCGACGACGACGCCAACGGCTACATCGACGACGCCAACGGCATCGACGCCACCGTGGCGCGCAACTCCGCGGCCAGCGGAAATCCCAACGACCGGATCGGCCACGGCACGTCGGTCGCCAGCATCATCGGCGCCTCCGGCAACAACCGCGTCGGCATGACCGGCGTCGCCTGGAACGTGAAGCTGATGGCGCTGCGCTTCATCGGGCTGGACGGCTATGGCCTCATCTCGGACGAAATCGAGTGCGTCGACTACGCCATCGCGAAGAAAGCCCACATCATCAACGCGAGTTTCGGCGGCAGCTTCTTCTCGCAGTCGAGCTTCGACGCCTACAAGCGGGCGCGCGACGCGGGGATCATCGTCATCTGCGCCGCCCCCAACGAAAGCGAGAACTCCGACCTGGCGCCCAGCTATCCCTCCAATTTCCTGCTCGAGAACATCGTCTCGGTCACGAACACGACCCGCCACGACATGCTGTATCCCTCCGCGGGCTTCGGCACCGGTCTCGTCGAGCTGGGCGCCCCCGGCTCCGCGCTCCTCACCGCGTCCATCGTCGGCGACCGCGAATACCGCACCGCCACCGGCACCTCGTTCGCCGCACCCATGGTGGCCGGCACCGTCGCGCTGCTGAAAGCCCAGTTTTCCACCGACACCTACCGCGAAACGATCAACCGCCTCCTGCGCAGCGTGGATCCAAAGCCCGCGCTGCAAGGCAAGACCGCAACCGGCGGACGGCTGAACCTCGCCAACGCCCTGCGCACGACGAACGCGCGCCCGTTCAACGACGAGTTCGCGCAGCGGGCCCTCTACGTCGGCGAGAACGGCATCGCGCGCGCCTCGTCCCACGGCGCCACCCGTGAGGCCGGCGAACCTGTGCACGCAGGCGCGGCCGGCACGGGCACGCTGTGGTGGACGTGGACCGCGCCACGCTCGGGCTCCCTCACCCTGACCACCACCGACAGCGCGATCGACACCCTGCTCGCCGTCTACTCGGGCAACGCCCTCACCGCGCTGACCGAGCTCGCGGCCAACGACGACGAAAGCGGCAGCGTGAAAACCAGCAAGGTCACCCTCAACGTCTCCGCCGGCACCACGTACCAGATCGCGATCGACAACAAGGGCGCGACCGCCGGTCTCGTGCTCCTCCGCTTCGCCCTGCTCGCCAGCAACAACGACTTCGCGTCCGCCCAGCTCGTCTCGGGCCGCAGCTGGTCGGTGAAGTCCGAGAACCGCAGCGCCACCCGCGAAGGCAACGAGCCACGCATCCGCAACAACGCCGGCGGCCGCTCGGTCTGGTATCGCTGGGTCGCCCCCGCCACCCGCCGCTACCACATCGCTTCCTACAGCGACGACTTCGACACGATGCTCGGCATCTACACCGGCTCGTCGCTCAGCGCGCTGTCCGAAGTCGCCGCCGTCCTCACCGCCAGCGACAGCAACAACACGGTCAGGGATGCCGGCACCACGCTCTTCGCCACCGCCGGCACCACCTACTACATCGTCGTCGACAGCGAGGTCCCGGCGTCCGGCACGAGTTCATCCGGCGAATTCAGGCTCTCCTGCATCGACTCCGAATGGGAGACGTTCGGCCGCGGGCCGTACTTCAGTCCGGCACTCTCGCCCGACAACACGTTGCTCCTGGTGGACAGCTTCGGCTACCTGTCCTCGCTCAACACCGACGGCACGCTCAAGTGGCGCCACCTGCTGACCGGCTACGGCACGTTTTCCTCGCCGGCGGTGGGCCCGGACGGAACCGCGTACGTCGGCGATGACCTCGGCTACGTCTACGCCGTGAATTCCACGGGCGGACGAAAATGGCGGACCACGACCCTGGGCCCGATCGAAGCCTCACCCGCCGTCGCGCCGGGCGGCACGATCTACGTCCGTTCGGAAGACGGACGGCTGCACGCATTGCTGCCCGACTCCGGCACGATCAGGTGGTCGTTCCGTATGGGCGATACGTCCACCGACACCTATTCGTCCCCGGTCATCGCGCCGGACGGCACGATCTATTGCGCCGGTTCCGACCGAAAGCTCTACGCCATCACCCCGGACGGCGGCCAAAAATGGGTGTACGGCACCGATTTCATCTTCGGCTCCCCGGCGATCGCCGACGACGGCACGATCTACTTCGGAGTCGTCGCACCCACCCGGCGCTTCATCGCGCTGAAACCGGACGGCACACTCAAGTGGGACTACGTCGCCGGCGACACGGTCAGTTCGTCCCCCGTCATCGGAGCCGACGGCTCCATATTCTTCGGCTGCGCCGACCGCAAAGTCTACGCGCTGACCCCTGCGGGCGAGCTGCGCTGGACCTACGAAACCGGGGGAGAAATCAGGAACACCTCGCCGATCCTCGCGTCGGACGGCACCGTCTACATCGGATCCCAGGACGGAACGCTCTACGCGCTGACGTCCGACGGAAAGTTGCGCCGGACCTATGCCACGGCGAACGCAGTTCTCGCCACCCCGCTCCTGCACAACGGGCGCCTCTATCTGCCGAGCGAAGACGGCCGCCTCTACGCCCTTGAAGTCGGACACGTCCCGGCCAGCACCGCCTGGCCGGTGCATCGCCAAAACAACCGCCGCAACGGCCGGCGCCTGACCCAGGTGCTGGCGATCGGAGTCCAGCCGCGGCCGGTCAGCGCCGAAGTCGGGGAAACCGTCACGTTCGCGGTCGGTGCCGTCGGCGCCCCGCCGCTGAGCTACCAGTGGCTGTTCAACGGCCAGGCCATCGCCGGCGCCACCGGACCCAGCTACAGCATCGACTCGGCCACGCACGCCAACGGCGGCCAGTTCTCCGCCCGCGTGACCGACGGCTCCGGGAATCTCACGAGCAGCGCGGTCGCCCTCACGATCACCACCCCGCTCGTCGCCCCGTCGATCGTCACGCCCCCCGCCAACCAGAACGCGTTCGCCGGCGGCAACGTGACGCTGAGCCTCGGGGTCACGGGCACGGTGCCGATGACGTATCAGTGGTTCCGTGACGGCGCGCCGGTGCCCGGCGCCACGTCGAGCACGCTGACCCTCGCCGATGCCCGGCCCAGCCAGAGCGGAAATTTCGCCGTCCGCATCACCAACTTCGCCGGCACCGTCACAAGCGCCGCCGCCGTGGTCACGATCGCGCCGGTGAGCCGGATCTCCAATCTGTCGATCCGCTCGCAGATCGGCGGCAGCACCGGTCCCCTGACCGTCGGTCTCACCATCGGCGGCGCCGGCACCACGGGCGCGAAGCCCGTCCTGCTGCGCGCCGCGGGTCCCACGCTGGCCAGCTTCGGCGTCGACGGCACGCTCGCCGACCCGCAGCTCGCGATCCTCTCCGGCCAGACTGTCGTCGCGCAGAACGACGACTGGGCCGGCAACGCCGAGGTCGCCGCGACGAGCACGGCCGTGGGCGCATTTGGCTTCAGCAGCGCCACCTCGAAGGACGCCGCCCTCGCGCACTCCGCCGCCTCCGGCGGCTACACGGTCCGGATCAACGGCACCGGTGACGGCAGCGGCGTGGCCCTGGCCGAGGTGTACGATGCCTCACCCGCCGACTCGTTCGTGCTCTCCACTCCGCGGCTCACCAACGTGTCCGCCCTCACGCACGTCGGCACGGGCAGCGACGTGTTGATCACGGGCTTCTCCATCACCGGAACGACCCCGAAGACCGTGCTGATTCGCGGCATCGGACCCACGCTCGCCGCCTTCGGAGTCACCGGCGCCCTGGCCGACCCCAAGCTGGAGCTGTTCCAGGCCGGGTCCGGCAACGCCACCTCCGCCAACGACAACTGGGGCAACGCCGCCAACGCCACCCAGATCGCCACCGCCGCGGCCGGCGTGGGCGCCTTTGCCCTCGCCGCCGACAGCCGGGACGCCGTGCTGCTGCTCTCGCTGCCCCCGGGGAGCTACACGGCCCAGGTCAGCGGGGCGGGCACCGAAACCGGGCTCGCCCTGGTGGAGGTCTACGAGATCCCGTAACGAGCAACCGGATACGCCCGCCCGCCACCGCCGGCCTCAGCGCGCCGCCTTGGTGGCCGGGGCGGGCATCGCACCGACCTTCGTGACGCCGGTCGCCTTGTCGACCTCGAGGGCAAAGGACAGCTTGCCGCCCGCCGGCACCGGCACCACCGCGCCTCCCGCCACCTCGAACTCGGCCCGGCCTTTCGTCAGCTCGACGGAGGCCACACCGAGACCGAGGTCGGACATCCGCACCATCGCGCGCACCGTGCCCTCGCTGATCCGCAGCGTGCCGGCCGTGGACGTCAGGTGAAACGACGAGCCGCGTGCCACCTTGAGCGGCTTCACCTCGATCACGACGTCGCCCCGCAGGAGGTTGAGCCGGGTCCGGGAGAGCGTCGGCTCCTCGCGGAGTTCCGCGAGCTTCACGCTGCCGGAGACCGGCGCCTGGCCGAACTCCTCGAGTTCGACTTCCGATTCCGAACCGAGCTGCACGGTCGCGCCGTTCGACAGCGTCACCGTGAAGAGTGATTTCCTCCCCGTCGACAGCGTGGAGCCGATCCGCAGCCGCTCCTCCGGCTTCGGCACCCGCCGCTGGCCGCTCGCCGTCACCGTCACCTCGCCGGTGATGTCGGTGACGACCACCGCCCCCGGCCGCGGCAGCGAGAGCTCCGGCACCTGCGCCGCGAGCGCGACCGCCAGCATCCCCACGACCCATCCGCCGCCGATCCAACGCCGCGTTTTCATCCCTTGCGGGCTAAAGGCCGGACGCCGGCGGGCAAGCTTCTTCGCCCGCGGCCGCCGGCCGCCGGAAGACCTTGCCTGCCCGCGCGGGCACCCGTTGCCTTCCCGTCGCTTTCCACCCCATGCCCCACCTGCCTTTGCCTCACCGGTTCCTCGTCGCGTTCCTCGGCGTGCTCGCAGCCGCCACCGGCCCGCTCAACGCCGCCGCCCCGTCGGCGCGCCCGCCGAACATCCTCTTCATCCTCGTCGACGACCAGTCGCCCTTCGATTTCCGTTTCTATAATCCGAAGTCGACCCTCGTCACCCCGACCCTCGATCGCCTCGCCGCACAGGGCATGGTGATCGACGGCGCGTACCACATGGGTTCTTGGGTAGGAGGGGTGTGCACGCCGTCGCGGACGATGATCATGACCGGACGGACCGTGTGGCACGTGCCGGACACCAGCGGGCGCAATTTCAATCCGCACACCCCGAATCCCAAGCTCGTCCCGGCCGACCTGCCCGACCACTCGCTGCCGGCCGTGTTCAACCGCGCCGGCTACGCCACCATGCGCACCTGCAAGCTCGGCAACAGCTACGAGCCCGCGAACAAGCTCTTCGCCGTCCGGCGCGACGCCACGAAGCGCGGTCCGACCGACGAAACCGGCAGCGCCTGGCACGCCGAACAGGTCCTCGCCTACCTCGGCGAACGCGAGGCGAAACGCGACCAGCGGCCGTTCCTCATCCACTTCGGGTTCTCACACCCCCACGACACCCGCGACGCGAAACCCGAGCTGCTCGCCCAGTACGGCGCCACCAACCACGCCGATCCCGCGCAGCCGCCCGCCCGGCACCCCCGGCAACCGCCGTTGCCCGACAACTACCTGCCCGCGCATCCGTTTCCCCACGGCCACCCCGGCCTGCGCGACGAAACCCAGGTCAGCGGTGTGTGGGAGCGCCGCGACGAGGCCACGATCCGCAACGAACTCGGCCGCGAATTCGCCCTCGGCACCGACATCGACCGGCAGATCGAACGGGTCCTCCGCCGGCTCGAAGCCATGGGCGAACTCGACCGCACCTACATCGTTTACACCGCCGACCATGGCATGGCGATCGGCCGGCACGGCCTGCAGGGAAAACAGAATCTCTACCAGCACACGTGGCGCGTGCCGTTCATCGTCAAGGGTCCGGGGATCAAGCCGGGCTCCCGCGCCGAGGGAAACATCTACCTGCTCGATCTGCTCGCGACCTTCTGCGACCTCGCCGGCATCCCCGCGCCCCCGACCAGCGAAGGCGTGAGCTTCCGGCCCGTGCTCGAGGGCCGGCGTTCGACGGTGCGCGACACCCTTTACGGCGTCTATGCCGGCGGCACCCGACCGGGCATGCGCGCGGTCAAGCACGGCGACTGGAAGCTGATCCAGTACGACGTCATGGACGGCCAGGTGCGTGAGACGCAGTTGTTCAACCTGAAGGAGAATCCCGACGAATTCCTCGCCGCCCATCAGGACGCCGCCGTCACCACCCTGACCGGACACCGCCCCGCCGCCCACCAAGTCAATCTCGCCAGCGACCCGCGCTTCGCCGCCAAGCGAAAAGAGATGGAGGCACTGCTGCTGGCCGAAATGCGCCGGCTCGACGATCCCTTCCGGCTCTGGCACCAGCCGGGCGACAACCTGCCGCCCGTGCCGCTCCCGACCCAAGGTGCCGGCGGCGGCAGGAAGAAGGCCGGAAAAGGCGAATAGGTTCCTACGACCTCTCACTCTCCTGTAGGCGGGGTGC
>JAEUHA010000490.1 GCA_016793535.1 Opitutaceae bacterium
CTGCGCAACGAACTGGGCGTCCCGGCGTGGCCGTCGCGCACCTCGGTAGAGGCCCGCTGGGTGGAAGGGCCGACGGTGCGACCGGCCTCGGACGTGAAGCCGGCCCGGACGCCCGCGCGAGCCTAGGCCGCCGGGCCGCCTCGGCGGCGCTTTCTCCGGGCCTAGGGTGCCCGGGGTTTCGCCCACTCGGGGGTGACGTACGGATCGAATTCCTTCAGCGCGGGGATGAAGTAGAAGGCGGCGAGCAGCACCACGAGCGCGCAGATCACGTTCAACGCCAGCCCGGCCCGGATCATCTCGGGCACCTTCAGGTAGCCGGTCGCATAGGCGATGGCGTTGGGCGGAGACGCCCCCGGCATCATGAAGGCGCAGCTCGCCGCAAACGTCGCCGGGATCATCAGGAGCAGCGGGTTGATCCCGAGCCCGCCGCAGAGTCCGGCCACGATCGGGAGGAAGGTCGCGACGGTGGCGGAATTGCTCATCATTTCGGACGTCGCCACGACCGCCGCCACCACGAGCACGGCGAGCACCCAGATCGGCACGTCGTGCAGCACGGCGAGTTCCTGGCTCAGCCAGCGGGTCACGCCGGTCTCCGTCAGGGCGGCCGACAAGCTGAGGCTGCCGCCGAAGAACAGCAGGATGCCCCACGGCAGCTTCTCGGTGTCCTTCCACGTCAGCACCGTCATTTCGCCGCGGCGGTCGAGCGGGACGATGAACAACAGCAACGCGCCCACGACCGCGATCACGGCATCCTCGAGCACGACCCCCAGCAGCCGCGCCCACACGTCGCTGAACACCCAGCCGGCCACGCAGAACAGGAACACCGCCGTGGTCGCGATCTCGCCGCGGCTGAAGGGACCGAGCCGCGCGTAGCTTTCCTGCATCTGCGCGCGCAGGGCCGGCACCGCCGGCGCCCGCCGCAGGAAGAGCAGGTACAACAGCGCCCAGCACGCGATCAGGAGCACGACCGTGATCGGCACGCCGAAGGCCATCCACTGCGCGAGGCTGAGCTGATAGCCGTAGGTCTTGCTCAGGAAACCCTCGAGCACGGCGTTGGTCGGCGTGCCGATGAAGGTCGAGAGTCCGCCGATCACGGGAGCGTACGCGACCGCGAGGACGAGCGCCTTGGCCACCGGTGAGCCCGCGGTGTTCGCGGGCGCGATCAGCGCCGCGATGCTCAGGGCCATCGGCATCATCACCATCGCCGTCGCGGCATTGGCCATCCACATGCCCATGAAACCGGTCACTCCGATCAACCCGGCGAGCAGCATCGGCACGCTGGAACCCATGTGGCGCAGCAACCCGAGGCCCAGCCGCTCGTGCACCCGCCATTTCTGGATCGCGATCGAAAGCAGGAACCCGCCGAGGAAAAGGAAGATCAACTCGGCGGCGAAATTGGCCGCCGCCTTCCGCAGCGGCATGATGCCGAGCAGCGGCAGCACCGTCACGGGCAGGAGTGCCGTCACCGGCAGCGGCATCGCCTCGCTGATCCACCACAGCGCCATCCAGAGCGCCAGCCCGCACACGCGCCAGCCCGGCTCCGTCATTCCGTCGGGCGGCGCGACGAGCAGGGTGAAGCCGAAACAGGCGAGGCCGGCCACGAAGCCCACTTTGCGAATCAGGAACGGAGTGGAATCGAGATCGGCGGCGGGGGCTGGGGTCATGGGGGAGGGAGCAGCGAGGGGCGCGCTTCCCGCTGGGCGCAAGCCGGCCCGGACGCCGGTCGGCTGCCTCGCTGGAAAGGCGCTCCATGGAATGGGCCCGGCCGCGGCGCGCAACTCAGCGGGCCCGGTTTGGAAAAAGCGTGGTCCATTCCACGCGCAGGCCACCGGCGCCGATGGCAGGTACGTCGCCGGCCCCCGTTCGCGTGCCCCGCTGGCGGTCCTTGGTCCCGGGCGCCGCGGGGTCGGAGATTGACCTCCGTTCCGGCCGGCGTTCGGGTCAAGCGCTGCCCCATGAAACCCTTTCACGTCTCCCGCCGCACCTTCCTCCAACGCTGCGCCACGGTCGCCGCGATGTCCGGTCTCCCGCTCTGGTACGTGGAGCGCTCGCTCGCCGCCGCGGCGGAGCCCGCGAAGAAGGTTGCCGCCAATGACCGGCCCGGCATCGCGCTCATTGGCGCAGGCGGGCAGGGGACGCGCGATGCGCAGAATGCGGCGGGCTGGGGTGAGGTGGTCGCAGTCTGCGATGTCGACGAGAAGCGGGCGGCCGCGGCGGTCGAGAAGCTCACGGTCGACGGCCGCGCGCCGAAGGTGTACCGCGATTTCCGCCGCGTGCTCGAGCGCGACGACGTGCACGTGCTCGTGAATGGCACTCCCGACCACTGGCATACGCTGGTGAATCTCGGCGCGGCCCGCGCGAAGAAGGACGTCTACGCGGAAAAGCCGCTCACCCTCACGATCGACGAAGGGCGCCGGCTGGTGTCCGCGGTGAAGCAGAGCGGCATCGTGCTGCAGACCGGCACCCAGCAGCGCAGCTCGCCCCGCTTCCGGCTTGCGTGCGAACTGGTGCGCAATCAGCGCATCGGGAAACTGCAGCGCGCGAAGGTCTGGCTGCCGGCGGGGCTGCGCGAAGGACCGTTCAAGACCGCGGCCGTGCCCCAGGAGCTGGACTGGGATTTCTGGCAGGGGCCGGCGCGGAAGGTCGACTACGTCCCCGAGCGGTGTCACCGGACGTTCCGTTTCTGGTATGACTATTCCGGCGGCACCATGACCGACTGGGGGGCGCACCACAACGACATCGCCTACTGGGCGATCGGCATTCTCGCCCCGCGCGAAGTCGCCTCGCGGGTGCTCACCGAGCCGGTGCCCGGCGGCTACGACACGTTTGCCGAGTACGAGGTGAACTACACGTACGCCAACGGCGTGAAGCTCGACATCCTCACCACGAAGGACGACAGCATCTACGGCGCGAAGGTGAACGCCGACGGCCAGCGCAACGGTATCCGGTTTGAGGGTACGGAGGGCTGGATCTGGGTGAATCGCGACGGCATCAGCGCCAGCGATCCCGCGCTTCTGAAGGCGCCGCTGCCGGAGAACGCGGTGCGGCTCACGACCAGCAACAACCACATGGAAAATTTCTTCGACTGCGTGAAGTCGCGGCAGGCGCCGATCTGCGACGTCGAAACGGGCCATCGGTCCGCGACGATGTGCCATCTCGGGGCCATCTCGATGCGCACTCGCCGCGCGCTGACCTGGGATGCGGCGCAGGAACGGTTCGTCGGCGAGTCCGCCCGCGAGGCCAACGCGCACGTCGCGCGCGAACTGCGCGCGCCGTACGATTACAGTTTCGTGGGCTGAGTTTTCCTGGGTGCACGACCGTTGTCGGTCGCACGGATCCAAGTCCGGCCGGCGACGGTCGCGCTCCGAGGGGGGAGATTTTTGGGGTTTACCCGGGCTTAACAATAAAGTCCGGCGGCCAAGCCGAAGCCTTACAATCGGGTCGTCTTTCCAGGTGTTCGGCCAGGAGTACGTGCAAGTTCAGTCATCCCGTCGGATGGCGGCGGACTCCGGGACGAACCACTCGACATGATCTCTTCCCGCCTCGTCCTCTCGCTGCTCTCGTTCGCCAGCACGCCCTTCGTTCACGCCGACGCGCCGGCCACCTCCGGCGTGGTGCAACCGGCCACGGAGATCAACGGGGCCGCCAGCCGGCGGGTCACTGCCGTGGTGGCGGCCCTCGACATCAATCGGGACGGTGCCCTGTCCGACGTGGAAATCGCGCACGCGCCGACGCTCCTGCGGGCGCTCGACGTGAACGAGGACGGTATCCTCACCGTCGCGGAACTCCGGGGTGAACCGCCGCAGCACCGCGCCAACCGGCCAGAGGGCGAGGTCCGGACCACGCGCTCCGGGCGCCCGGGGCCGGGATTCACCCTCGCGGTGACGTTGGATGCCAACCACGACGGCGACATCCAGACCATGGAAATCGCCAACGCCGCCTCGAGCCTGCGGACGCTCGATCTCAATCGTGACGGCCAACTTACGGCGGACGAACTGCGGTTCGAAGCCCCCGCGCCGGCGTCGGCTCTTGCGATGGCCAACTAATACCCGGACGCCGGTGGTCTACTGGGTCAGCGGAATCGACTGAATGCAGTTGAGCCGGGGACGAACGTCGGCACTGTCCGTCTTACTTCCTCCGCTTAGCGGAGGATTGGGGTAACAAAGAAAGCAATGCCCGCCGTGTAGGGGTACACGGCGGGCTCTTTTTTTCCCGGATTTCGGGAGGCGAAATCACCGGGGACGGTGGGAGTGGCTTTACGCCGCGACCGGCCCGTCGACGACACCTTCGGCCACGGCCTAAAGCGTCTCCCCAAGGTCACTTCCGTGCTCGTACGGTCGGGTACTTGATCCCGAGCTGATCGAGGTAAGTGTCGAACCGGGCGGGGTCGTAGTAGAATTTCCGCATCGGTTCGCGATACTCGGCCATGATCCGGGCGTTCAGCCAGGTGGCGGGTTTGTCCGACGGCGCGAGCAGCGGCTGGTACTTCCGCTCCTTGCCCTGTTCCTCGCGGAAATACTTCCACGCGTTTTCCACCAGTTCCGGTTTGGTCAGGAGATCGACGAGCGTCATCGCCATGACCTTGGCGCCGGCAGTCGTGCCCTTGTGGGCGATCGGCGTGGCCATGGCGATCGCGTTGGACCAGTTATGGCCAGGCAAGTTCGGGATGTTGGCCGGGTAGTTGAGCGTGATCGTGGGCACGGTCCACGACACGTCGCCGATGTCGTCCGAACCGCCGGAGCGGGTGGCCTCGGTGGCGGGACCGCGCAGCCCGGTGACCTGCAACGGGAGACCGGTCATTGGCACCTTGAGTTCACCCTGCAGCGCCTTGGCGAGGGTCTGGTCGGCGTCGCTCCACTGGGGCAGCCCGACCTGTTTGATGTTGGCGCTGACGGCCTCGGCGACGGGCTTGTTGAAGTGCTGGGGCCAGGCGGTGCCGAGCACGCGCGAACTGACGCTGGTGTTTGTCATCATGCTCGCGGCCTGCGCCATGGTGTCCCCGATGCCGCGCAGTTCCTGGATGCGGTCGAAATCGAGTTCGCGGAAATAGTACCAGACGCTGGCGTTGGCCGGCACGACGTTGGGTTGGTCGCCGCCATTGGTGACGACGTAGTGCGAGCGGTGCTGAAGCCGCAGGTGTTCGCGCCGGTAGTTCCAGCCGATGTTCATCAACTCCACCGCATCGAGCGCGCTGCGGCCGCGCCACGGGGCGCCGGCGGAGTGGGCGGTCTCACCCTTGAACAGGTACTCAATGGAGACGAGTCCCGTGCCCGCACCCGTGCCCCAGGCGACCTGGAGATTGCTGCCGACATGGCTGAACAGGGCGACGTCGACGTCCTTGAACCAGCCGTCGCGCACGAGGTACGCCTTGCCGCCGAGTTGCTCCTCGGCGACGCCGGGCCAGAGCTTGAGGGTGCCGGTGATGCGGTTGCGCTCCATCCAGCGCTTGACCGCGATGGCCGCGGTGACGTTGAGCGGCTGGCCGGAATTGTGGCCTTCGCCGTGACCGGGCGCGCCGGGGATGATCGGATCGTGATAAGCGACGCCCGGCTTCTGCGACGCCTGCGGGATGCAGTCGATGTCGGAGCCGAGCGCGAGCACCGGCTTGCCCGAGCCCCAGGTCGCCATCCAGGCCGTCGGCATCCCGGCGATGCCGCGCTCGATGCGGAATCCCTCCTGCTCCAGGATGCCCGTGAGGTACTTCGACGTCTCGACCTCGTGAAACCCGAGCTCGGCGAAACTGAAGACCATGTCGACCATGACCTGCGTCTGCTTGCGCATCGCGTCGACGTCGGCGGCGATCTGCGTCTTCGCGTCCGGGGCGGTTTGAGCGTTGGCCGCGGCGGCGAGGACCAGGGGCGGGACGAGAGCGGCGAGGGTGAAGGAACGTAGTAGCATGATGAATAAGCGCCGGGCCGGGGTCTTTCTCACCGTCGCCGGCGCGGGAAACAGGGCAGACGGTGGACAGGATGAACAGGATCTACAGGATGGACCTGAGTCTGGCCGGGGAGGACACCTGCGTTTTCGCTTGTTCACCCATCCGGTCCATCCTGCTCATCCTGTCTAAGAAACGGAGCTACCCGAGCAGCCGCCGCGCGTTGCCCTGCATCAGGGCGGTGAGCTGCGCGGTGCTGAAGGGCGACTCGATCAGCTTCAGGATCGCGGTCTCCACGGGGAAGAAGGGCGCGTGCGAGCCGAACAGCACGCGGTCGATCGGCACGGGCGGCGTACCCGTGCTGTCGGGCGCCGTGCCGGTGAGCTTGCCGACGGCGCCATTGCCCTCCCAGCGGGAGAATTCGATCGTGGCGCTCGTCTCGGTGGTGAGCTGGCGGAGGTCCGCGCCCAGGGGGCGGCCGACGAAATGGAGCAACTGCACCTTCGCCTTCGGCTCGGCCTTCAGGGCGGCGAGCAGCGGGGCCACGGTCACGGGCACCAGTTGCAGGGCCGGGTGGTGCACGCGCGGGTCCTCCATGCCGAAGGCGATCTGGAGCAGCAGGCCGCGCTCGCGCACGAGGGCGAGCAGGCGCTTGAAGCCAGGGTGGCCGAGGTCGAAGGGCTGGTAGCCGGGGTAGATGCGCAGCCCGGGCATACGCAGGGCCTCGTGGCAGCGGCGGACTTCTTCCTCCCAGTCGGGCCAGGCCAGGTTGACGGAGCCGAACGGCTTGAGCAGGCCGGCGCCGCGCTCGCGGCACTCGCTGGCGAGACGTTCGTTCACGCCGCTGAGGTCCTTGTGGAACAGGGCCTCGAAACTGCCGGCCCACGCCTCGATGATCCGGTGTTTCTTCAGCTTCGCCACCAGGGCGGACGTATCCGCGTACTTGAGACGGCGGAACGGCCACTGGAACAGGTTGACGTTGGTGTCGATGATGCCCGGGGAGGCGCCGACGGCTGCGGCCGCGGCGGGGGCGGACGAGGCCAGTGAAGCCGCGGCTCCGGCGAGGAGCGAGGCCTTGAGGAAATCCCGGCGGTCGATGGGAGTCATGGTCAGAGTTCGATCTTCAGTCCCTTGCGGCGGAAAATGGGGGCGGCGAGCTTGCGGAAGTTGCCGCCGAAAATCTTCATGCGGTCGGCGCGCGAGAGGTCCGCGTCGAGCACCTTGCCGAATTCCGTGGCGTAGCTCCGGCTGGGGCCGTGGCCGCCCCAGACGATGCGGTCGGCGCCGAGTTCCTTGACGGCCAGGTCGACCGAGCCGGAGTGCGGATCGGAGCCGGCGAATTCGAGCAGCACGTTCTTCTGGTCGCGCACGGCGCGGATGCCCAGTTCCCAGTCGCCGCCGGAGTGGCCGCAGATGAAGCGCACCTGGGGGAACCGCTTCGCGAGCGCGACGACTTCCATCGGCGTCGATTCGCCCGGATTATTGTCGCGCCCCGGCAGCCGCGGAGTACCGCCGATCTTCAGCCACGTGTGGATATAGATGGTTGCGTCGAGCTCGGCGGCGAGGCGGATGATGGGGTCGTTGTTGGGGTGGTCGCACGGGATGCCCCGCTTGTTGCCGCCGACGTACTTGATCCCGATGCAGGGACCGTTGCGGATCCACTTCTCCATCTTCGCGCAGCTTTCGTCCGGGAATCCCGGGTCGATCGGCGTGATGCCGGAGAGATGATGCTGCTCGGCCTGGAGGATGGCCCGGACCTCGTCGTCGAAGGGCGCCGGCGTCAGCGGATCGGAAAGCGTGCCGCCGATTTCGAGCGAGATCGAGCGCTCGATGCCCATGCGTTCGACATAGAAGGCGTTGGCGCGAAACTGGGCGATCGGCTGGGTCGAACCGTAGAAGCCGTGGAAATGGGAGTCCCAGATCCGGTATGAGACGAGTTCGTCGCGGGTCGGGACACCGTAGTCGGCCGCGTTGAGGAGAATTTCGCGTGGATTCATGGTGGGCGCGGCAACCGCGCGTCAGGGGGAGCGGAACGGCATCGATCGTGCTTGAGGTAACCGAGTGGATATCTCTTCCCCGTCTTTGCGCCTGCGTCAACTGTGCGAGTGGCGCATGGCACTTTCGTGCGGGCACATCCGGGGCTTCCCGGGACAAAAAATCCTTGCCTTTGGACGTCGATAACCGAGCAGTTACGCGACCCCACTCGCCGGAAGGTGAGCATCTTTCAAGTCATAGCCGACCAGACGCCCACGACCATCATGACCCACTCAGACTGCAGCCACTCCGGCCGCCCCCACGCGGCCGCTCGTTCCTGGAACCTGGGAGCATTCATGCTCCTGTTTGCCTTCTTCACCGCTTCGGCCTTCGCCCAGGGAGTGGTCACCGGCACGGTGACCAACGCGGCGACGGGCGCGATCCTCGAAGGTGCCCGGGTGGTGCTCGAGGGCACGGGGCGTGAGGTGACGACCGACTCGCTCGGCAGTTATCGCTTCGACAATGTCGCGCCCGGCAGTGTGTCGGTCGCCGTCTCGTACACCGGCCTGACCACCGACCGCGCGACGGTCACCGTGGCGGCCGGCGCCCCGGCGCGGCGCGATTTCGGCCTGACGTCCGACATCTACAAGATGGGCAGCTTCGTCGTCTCCAGCGAACGCGAGGGCAACGCGAAGGCGATCACGCTGCAGCGCCAGTCCGAGGGCGTGAAAAGCATCGTCTCGGCCGACGCGTTCGGCGGCCTCGCGGGCAACCCGGCCGACCTGGCGATGCGTCTCCCTGGTGTGGAAGGCGAGTCGGTCGGCGGCGACATGCGGTACCTGCGCATCCGCGGCCTGCACCAGAATCTCAGCACCATTTCCCAGGACGGCAACCGGCTCGCGGATGCGGCCTCAGGTGGCGCCACGCGCGAGTTTCAATTCCAGACCGTTGGATCCGACTCGATCGAGCGCATCGAAGTGACGAAGTCGCCGACGCCCGATATGGATGGTGACTCCATTGGCGGTGTGGTGAACCTGGTTTCCAAGAGCGCATTCGACAGTTCGCCCGAGCGGCGCATCCGCGGTTCAGTCGGTGCCATCTGGCGCCCGACCGACGAGCGCGACTCGTCCCGGCCCAACGCTTCCCTCTCTTACTCGGAAGTGTTCTGGGGCAGGCTGGGCGTTAACCTCAACCTCGCTTACCGTCCGCACGGCTCGATCATCGACGTGGTCAACCAGGCCTTCGAGCAGGTGCCTCTGGGGCGCTCGGGGCCCGCCTACCAGTATTCGCTCCAGGCGCAGGATTTCCGCAATGTCCGCACGCGTTCCGGTGCGGGACTCAAGGTGGACTTCAAGTGGAGCGAGCAGGTGCGGTTCTTCGTGAATTTCCAGCTGAACAAGCACCTCGAACACACCACCAACAGCCAGATCACCTGGCAGACCAACCAGGGGGTCGCTACGACCGACGCGACGGGTGCGCTCACCGGCCCCAACGGCATCGAACCGGGCTACACCGACTTCGAAACCCGGGTTCGGCCCGTCGCTAACAGCATCGTGGCGATCAATTCCAACTCCGCCTACAAGATCGGCACGACCAAGACGGTGAACGTCGGCGCCGTGCACCGCTACCCGACGATGCTCCTCGAGTATGACATCTACCAGTCGGCCTCGAAGGCGTACTATCCGGGCAACAACACCCTGACGTACACCCTGCGTGGCGCGGGCTGGACGATCAAGCGCAACGACCCGCTCTTCCCCGATGTCACGCAGACGGCGGGCCCGGACTGGAAGCGGATCGAGAACTACACCGAGAACACTTACAACAGCGCCCGCATGGTGGGCTGGGATCGCTACCTCGGCGCGGCGATCAACTTCAAGAAGACGCTCAACACGCCGGTCCCGACGTTCATCAAGACGGGGCTGCGTTACCGCGAGCAGGCGCGCGATCTCGACAACACGCCATACAACACGTCGTACGTCGGACCTGATGGCGTGATGGGCCCGAATCCGGCGCTTGGCGGTCGCAACGACGACAACCTCGCCCAGTTCGGATTCCGCGGCCTGGACTATCCCGACACCGAGCTCAGGCGCTACCGTGGTCTGCCGATGCCTGACTTCCAGGCCGTTGGCCGCCGGAGCAATCTCGACCAGTACATCGCGGCGAATCCGACTTACTGGCGGCAAACCCTGCAGACCGATCTGCAGAACGCGCTCATCAACAATCAGCAGTTCGTCGAGACCATCAAGGCGGGCTACTTCATGGGCAACATCCTGCTCGGCCGCCTCAACATCCTGAGCGGTATCCGCGTTGAAGATACGAAGACCGACGGCGAAGGTGCGCTGCAGCTGCTGACGCCTGAGGAGCGCGCCCGCCGCGCAGCGTGGGGCACCGCGCCCCTCACCGATGCGGAAATCACGCGCCGGGTCACCGAGGAGTACGGCCGCCGCGTGCGCCGGACCGGCGATTACCGGAGCATCTTCCCCGGCGTGCACTTGAAGTACATGTTCAGCCGCAATATCCAGACGCGCTTCAGCTACTCGGAGAACATCGGCCGCCCCAGCATCGGCCAGCTGATTCCCCGGACGACGGTGAATCTCGACAACCAGACGATCTCGACGAGCAATCCGAGCCTTGAGCCGCAATGGGCGAAGAACTTCGACCTCTCCGGTGAGATCTACTTCGAGCCGGCGGGCATGTTCTCGGTCGGCGTGTTCCAGAAGCAGATCAAGAAGTTCATCTACACGGCCAGCGGCAACGTCGTTGGTTCGGGCGCGGACAACGGCTTCGAAGGCGACTACGCTGGATTCCTGCTCACCACGCAGCGCAATGGTGGCGCCGCGAAGGTGAAGGGCCTCGAGGTCAGCTACAGCCAGCAGTTCACGTTCCTCCCGGGCATCTTCAAGGGACTGGGTGCGTTCGCGAACGCGACGTGGATGAACGCGTCGGGCAATTACGGTTCCGGCACCGCCATCTCGCTGGTGCCGAATCCTCGGATCGCGGGCTTCAATCCCTTCATCGGTAACATCGGGCTCTCGTATATTCAGAACAAGGTGAACCTGCGGGCCTCCTTCAACTACCGGCACAAGTACTTGACCGGGTTCAACGCCAACGAGTCCCGCGCGACCTATGCGGCGGCCCGTCCTTCCTTGGACCTGAAGACTCTCTACAACCTGAACCGCCGCGTGAGCCTCTACCTCGACGTGGTGAATGTGCTCATGAATCCGGACCGCGAGACGCAGTTCGGCTACGACCGCCCGCAGGTCACCCACCTGATGCGCCAGCAGTTCTTCTTCGGCGCGAACTTCCGTCTCTGACGACGTGCCGGCCAGCGGGCGCGGAATAGTTTTTGCGCCCGCCGCCGGCCCGTTCCATTTTGTCCGGCCTTGATGCCCCGCCTTCACGTCGCACTTGTCTGGCTGGTGGCCGCCGCCGGTGGAGTTCCACCGGGTGCCGCGGAGGCTCGGGGTGCGGCCGTCGATTTCAACCGGCAGATCCGGCCGATTCTCTCGGACAACTGCTTCCGGTGTCACGGTCCGGACGAGAGTTCGCGCGAGGCCAAGCTCCGGCTCGACGTGCGCGAGGCTGCGCTCCAGCCGGCAAAGTCGGGCGGGATCGCGATCGTCCCGGGTGATCCGGCCCGCAGTGAACTTATCCTGCGCGTCACGGACGAACATGACGCGATGCCCCCGGCAGAAACGGGCAAGAAGCTCAAGCCGGCGGAGGTCGCCCTCTTGCGGCAATGGATCGCCGAGGGCGCCCCGTATGCGCCGCATTGGGCCTTCGTCCCGCCGGTGGCGCAGACGCCCCCCGGCCCGGCGTCCGAAGCTTGGATCCGCAACGACATCGACCGCTTCGTCCTCGCCCGCCTGCACCAGGAAAAGCTCCGTCCCGCGCCGGAGGCCGACAAGGCCACGCTGCTGCGCCGCGTGTCTTTTGACCTGACCGGCCTGCCGCCGACGGTCGAGGCGCTCGATGCCTTCCTGGCCGACACCCGGCCCGACGCGTACGAACAGGTGGTGGAACGCCTGCTGGCCTCGCCGCACTTTGGGGAACGGATGGCGACCGACTGGCTCGATGCCGCTCGCTATGCCGATTCGAACGGATTCTTCCGCGACAACACGCGACAGATTTGGCCGTGGCGGGACTGGGTCATCCAGGCGTTCAACCGGAACCAGCCCTTCGATCAGTTCACGATCGAACAGCTCGCGGGCGACCTGCTGCCGAATCCGACGCCGGCGCAGCGCATCGCGACCGGCTTCAACCGCAATCACATGGTCACCGGCGAAACCGGCGTCATCGACGAGGAGTACCGCGTCGAATACGTCGCCGACCGGCTCGAGACCACCTCGACCGTCTGGCTCGGCCTGACCGTGGCGTGCGCCCGGTGTCACGACCACAAGTATGATCCGATCTCCCAGCGCGACTACTACCAGCTGTTCGCCTTCTTCAACAGCGGGGTGGAGAAGGGCACGATCGCGCCGGACGATCCGCCGCCGGTCATGGATGTCACCTCGCCCGCGCAGAAGGAGGAACTCGACCGGCTGATTGCCGCCCGGCGGGACGCCGAGGAGGCCTTCGGCCGGCGCGCCAAGCCGCTGCAACCGAAGCTCGTCGAGTGGGAGAAGTCCGCCGCGACCGAGCTGCAGCCGCCGCGCGCGGGCGTGACGGCCCTGGTGAATTTTGAGCCGGAGGGAGCGAAGGAAACCGGGCCCGTGCCAGGGCCGCGTGCGGCGGAGAAAGGCGCGGTGTATTACCAGGCCGGCCTGGTGGGGCAGTCGGCGATGTTCGACGGTATGCAGCACCTGGAACTGCCGGCGGACACGCCGATCGTCGCCGACCGGCCCTGGACCGTCGGCGTGTGGGTCAAGCCTTCGACGTCGCTCGTCGGCGTGATGTCGAAGATCGAGCCGACCGGCGACCGCCGCGGTTTCGAGCTCATCTGGGCGAAGGGCCAGCTGCAGATCAACCTGGTCGACCGCGGGGTGGTCAGCGCGATCGAGGTCACGACCCGCGAGCCGATCAAGCGGAGCGACTGGAACCAGATCGTCATCAGCTACGATGGCTCGCGCCGCGCGGCCGGCGTGAAGGTGTTCGCCGACGGGTTCGAGGTGCCGCTGACCGTCGTGCGCGACAGCCTGCAGGGCCCAATCTCCAATCGGGAACCGCTGCGGATCGGCCGGCGGGACAGCGGGCTCGGCTACTACGGCCAGCTCGACGAGTTCCGGCTGCTGGACCGCGTCGTCACCGCGGCCGAGGCGCGGTCGTGGTACTGGAGCGACCGGCTGCAGGGTATTCTGAGCCTGGATACGTCGAAGCGCGACGCCCGGCAGAAGACGCTGCTGCTCGACTATTACGTGGAGCGGCACGCCGACGATGCGACCCGGGCGGCCCACCGCGTGGCGGCGGCGCGACGCGAGGAGGAGGAAACCTACCGTGCGCGGCTGCCCAAGACCCTCGTGATGCAGGAGGTCGCGACGCCCAAGCCGACCCACATCCTCAAGCGCGGCCAGTACGACGCGCCCGGCGAGGTGGTGCAGGCGGACGTGCCGCCGGCCCTCTCGCCCTGGCCCGCGGGCGCGCCCCGCAACCGGCTGGGGCTCGCCCAATGGCTGGTTGCGCCCGGGCATCCGCTGACGGCGCGCGTCGCCGTCAACCGGCTCTGGCTGCAGTGCTTCGGCGAGGGCCTGGTGCCGACCCTCAACGACTTTGGCCTGCAGGGTGAACTTCCTTCGCATCCCGAGCTGCTCGACTGGCTCGCGGTGCGGTTCGTGTCCGGCGGGTGGAACGTGAAGGAGATGCTCCGCCTCCTGGTGACGAGCGCGACCTACCGCCAGGCGTCGGTGCCGTCCCGTGAACTGCTGGAGCGCGATCCCCTCAACCGGCTTCTGGCCCGGGGGCCGCGTTTCCGCCTGCCGGCCGAGATGATCCGCGACCAGGCGCTGGCCGTATCCGGACTCCTGGTACCGACGATGGGCGGCCCGCCGGTGAAACCGTACCAGCCGCCGGGCCTGTGGGAGGCGGTGTCGTACAACGGGGAGCTGACCTACGAGACGGACCGCGGCGACGGGCTGTGGCGGCGCACGGTGTACACGCACTGGAAGCGGACGAGCCCGCCGCCGGGGGTGCTCGTGCTCGACGGCCCGACCCGTGAGACCTGTGTCGTCCGCCGGCCGCGCACCAACACGCCGTTGCAATCGCTGCTGCTGCTGAACGACGAAACCTACGTGGAGGCCGCGCGCGTGCTGGCTGCGACCACGCTCGCGGCGATCCGGCCCGGAGGGGGGCCCGAGGCGACGGCGCGCGCGCTGTTCCGCCGGGTGACGGCGCGTCCGCCCGAGGCGGCGGAGACCGCGGCGCTGCGCGCCCTGTATGCGAAACAGCAGACGCGCTTTGCCGCGGACCGGGCGGCGGCGCAGAAGCTGATCGGGATCGGCCAGTCGCCGCGCGGACGCGAACTCGACCCGGTGGAGCTTGCGAGCTGGACGGTCGTGGGGCAGGCTCTGTTGAACCTCGACGAAGCGGTGATGCGACGCTGAGCGATGAACTCCTACGACCCCAGGCACCCGGCCCCGGCGGATCTGCGTCTGACGCGGCGGCAGTTTTTCAGCCGCTCCGCCACCGGCATCGGCGCCGCCGCGCTGGCATCCCTGATGCAGCCGTCGCTGTGGTCCGCGGCCGCGGGCGGACTCGTGCCGGGCCGGCCGCACTTCGCGCCGAAGGCGAAGCGCGTGATCTACCTGTTCATGCACGGCGGGCCTTCACAGCTCGACCTGTTCGACCACAAGCCGGGATTGCGGGCGATGCACGGACAGGACCTGCCGGCATCGGTCCGCGGCACGCAGCGGCTCACCGGCATGACGAGCGGGCAGAAGGCGTTCCCCGTCACGTCGTCGATCTTCAACTTCGCGCAGCACGGCCGCAGCGGCACCTGGGTGAGCGAACTGCTCCCGCACACGGCCGGCATCGTCGATGAGCTCTGCCTTATTCGTTCGCTGCACACCGAGGCGATCAATCACGACCCGGCGGTGACGTATCTGCAAACCGGACACCAGCAGCCGGGGCGCCCGAGTTTCGGCGCGTGGACGAGCTACGGCCTGGGCAGCGAGAACAAGAATCTGCCGGCATTCGTCGTCCTGATCTCCCGCGGCAGCGCGGCGCGGCCGGCTGATCCACTCTACGCGCGCCTGTGGGGCTCGGGCTTCCTCCCGTCGAACCACCAGGGCGTGAGCTTCCGCAGCAGTGGCGACCCGGTGCTCTATCTTTCCAATCCGGCTGGGATCGATGGCGCGGCGCGGCGTGACCAGCTGGACGCGATCGGGGCGTTGAACCGGATCCAGGTGGGCAAGCAGATCGATCCCGAGATCGAGACCCGCATTGCGCAATATGAAATGGCCTACCGGATGCAGACGTCCGTGCCCGGCCTGACCGATCTCAGCGACGAGAAGCCGGCCACCTTCGAAGCGTACGGTCCGCAGGCCCGCGTGCCTGGCACCTTTGCCGCCAACTGCCTGCTCGCGCGCCGGCTCGCGGAACGCGACGTGCGTTTCATCCAGCTGTATCATCGCGGCTGGGACCAGCACTACAACCTGCCCAGCGACCTGCGCCTGCAGTCGGAGGACATCGACCAGCCCAGCGCCGCCCTGATCCGGGACCTGAAGCAGCGCGGCCTGCTCGACGATACGCTCGTGATCTGGGGCGGCGAATTCGGGCGCACGACGTACAGCCAGGGCAAGCTCGAGGCGGCGAACTACGGGCGGGATCACCACGGCCGCTGCTTCACGATGTGGCTCGCCGGCGGCGGCGTGAAGCCGGGCGTCTTGTATGGAGAGACGGATGATTTCAGCTTCAACGTCGTGCGCGACCCCGTGCACGTGCATGATTTCAACGCGACACTGCTGCACCTGCTCGGACTCGATCACACCCGCCTGACCTATCGGGCCCAGGGGCGCGACTTCCGCCTGACCGACGTGCATGGTGAGGTCGTAAAGGGCATCCTCGCCTGACGTTACGCCGACGGGTGCTCCGGTGAGGTGGAATCGGGCGGTTCGGGTGTGGGAGAAGATGTAAGTTACTGTCATCTTCAGGCTCAGATTTACGAAATGGAGTTTGCAGCCTTCGTGGGTTTTCAGAGTGTAGCTGCCGCCCCGAGCGGGGCTCTCCTTTGTCCTGGTTCCGGCAAAACCTGCTTCGACTTGCGTTCGCACTGCTGTTCCCGGCTTTCGGGAACGTGAGTGCCGCCGCGACCTCAGGTGGGGCGGCGGGTATCGAGTACGAGACGGCGGTCGAGGGCCAGCCGCTCAAGCTCGCCGCGGAAGTGGGCGGCGGGGACGCACCGTTCACGTATCAATGGTACAAGGACGGCGCACCGGTTGCGGGTGCGACCCAGCCGCGGTTCGAACTGGCGGCGGGGCGCCACAGTGACGCCGGACTCTATGCCGTGGTGGTGGCCAACGCCGGAGGTTCGGCGGCGAGCCTCCCGATCATCCTCACGGTTACCGCGGCGCGCCCGAGTCGGCTCGCGAACGCTTCGATCATGACGGCCGCGGAGGAACCCGTCATCGTTGGCTTCACGGTGGGTGGGGGAGCCGAGGGACAATCCAACCGGTTTCTGATCCGCGCGGCGGGTCCGGCGCTCGCGCAGTTCGGTGTCAGCGGAATCCTGCCCGACCCCGTGCTTGAACTCGGCGTGGCCGGTGGAGGCGTGCTGACCTCGAATGACAATTGGGGAAACAGCTCGAATCTCGCGGCCACGGCCGCCTCGGTGGGAGCCTTTGCGTTTCCCAGCGACAGCCGGGATGCGGCGGTCGTCGCCGACCTGCCTCCCGGCGGCTACAACGTGCGGGTCCAGGACGCGCTCGGGCTGGCTGGGACGACGGCGGTGGAACTCTACGAGGCGCGCATCGGTGCCACGCCGCCGGTTTCGCGGCTCGTGAACCTCTCCGCCCGGTCGGTGGTGGGAAGCAACGCCGCCACGTTCACGCTTGGTTTCACAATCGAAGGTCACGATCCGGTCCGCCTGTTGGTGCGCGGGGTCGGTCCGGAACTCACGCGGCTGGGCGTGGCGAATGCGTTGGCCGATCCCCGCCTGCTGCTCTTTCGCGCTGGTCAAAGGGTGTCGGAAAATGACGACTGGGGCGAGTCGCGCGCAAGTGACATCTCCGCGGCGGCGGCGGCCGTGGGCGCCTTTGCGCTGTCGGCGGGTTCGCGTGATGCGGCCCTGCTCGTCGTGTTGGAGCCCGGTTCTTATACGGTTCAACTGGTCGGTAAAGCGGACGCCGTGGGTCCGGCCTTGATCGAACTGTACGCGGTGCCGTGACGGTGACGAAGTGAGGTTCCGCGTGGCGTAGTCGTCCACCGGTTCGGCGTACAACTACGAACCCGCCGGCCGCATTTCTCCCGATGCAAATTAGTGCCAGTTTGTGGCACTATCGGGGCACGACATGTTTTACCTCCTGGGTGTCCTCATCATTGCGTCCGGCTCCATCCTCCTCCTCGGCCTCGCGAGCCGGCACCAGCCGCGATCGCACGGGCCGCGCGTGGAACCGGAGCGGAAGGTGTGACGCCGGGCCGACCGGCCGCGGCGGATAATTTTCGTGGGCCGCGGGTTGCATTGGCCGCGAGTCGAGGGAAGGTAAATCCGCAATGACGACGGATGAGTCCGATTTGGCATTTGATTTCCGGCGACAAAGGCCATGAAACGTTGTCTTCCCGCGGGGAGGGCGCGAGTTGGCCGGTCCGCGGCGTCATGACTGAACTCCTCATCATCAAACCGTCGTCCCTGGGCGACATCGTGCACGCGCTGCAGGTCGCCACGTCGCTGAAGGCCCGGGTCGACCATCTGCGGATCTCGTGGGTGGTGAGAGAGATCTTTGCCCCGATTGTCCGGGCCTGCATGGCGGTGGATCAGGTGTACGTCTTCGAGCGCAATGCGGGGGCCAAGGGGTTCATGCGGCTCATGAAGGAGCTGCGGAAGACGAATTTCGACTACGTGTTCGACATGCAGGGCCTCCTCCGGACGGGCCTGATGACCTCGCGCACCCTGGCGCAGCGGAAAGTGGGCCGGAGCGACGCGCGGGAGTGGTCGGGGGTCTTTTACGACGAGAAGGTGCCGCTGCCGCCCGAGGGCAAACGGAGCCATGCGCTCGACATCCTGTTGCAGTTCTGCCGGGTGCTGGACGCGAAGCCGGAGCTGCGCGGCACGCTGAAGTTTCGCGAAGTCGACAACCTGAATCTCAGCTTCGCCGACACGCGAGGCGGCGGGAAGCCGATCGTGATGTTCGTCGACAGCCGGCGGGCCGAGAAATGCTGGGGCGGGTTCAAGCAGCTCACCGAGCTCATCCTGCGCGAGGACAAGAACCGCAAGGTGGTGTGGGCGGGCAGCAGCTACGTGCACGATCGCAGTGCGTTTTCGCCGGCGCAGTTCTTCAACCTGACGGGCAACACCAGCCTGGTGTCGCTGCCGGCGCTGGTGAAGCGGGCCGACTGGGTGATCGCCAATGACAGCGGGCCGATGCACCTCGCCGCGGCGCTCGGCGTCCGGGTGCTGGGGATTTTCGGTCCGACCGATCCCCGGCTTTTCGGCCCGTATCCGCTGAACGCGCCGAGCAACGTCGTGGTGCAGGCGCCGGTGGGAGACCTGAAACTCCTTTCGGCCAAGGAAGTGTACGCGCGATTCCAGAAGGCGCGGGCGCGCTTCGCCTGAGCCGGGCTCCTCCCTTTTCCCATGCTCGATCCGAAGCTCATCCGCGAGTCGCCCGACGTTGTCCGGGCGGCCATTGCCAAGAAACACCTCGATGTTGACCTCGATGCCGTCCTCGCGATTGACGCGGCCTGGCGCGCGCAGCTGCAGGAAACCGAGGCCCTGCGCGCCCAGCAGAAGGCGGCCAACACCGCGATGGCGGCGCTGCCCAAGGGCTCGCCGGAGTTCCAGGCCAAGCTGACCGAGATGCGGGCGGTGTCGGCCCAGGTGAAGGAACGCGAGCTGCAGCTCAAGGAGTCGGAGGAGAAGTTCCGGCAGGCCATGCTCACGCTGCCGAACCTCCCGCACGCGAGCGTGCCGGAGGGGCGCACGCCGGACGACAACGTCGTGTTCTCGCTGCACGGCGCGCACGACGAGCCGCGGCCGCACGCGATCCCGCACTGGGAGATCCCCGGCTTCGAGAAGCTGTTCGATTTCGCCCGCGGCTCCAAGGTCGCCGGCGCCGGCTTCCCGTTCTACGTCGGCGAAGGTGCCCGGCTCGTGCGCGCGCTGGTGCACTTCTTCCTCGATGAGAATTCAAAAGCTGGATACATCGAGGCCAACCCGCCACTGCTGGTGAACGAGGCCAGCGCGACCGCGACGGGCCAGCTCCCCGACAAGGAGGGGCAGATGTACGAGACCACGCCGGACCGGCTTTACGCGATCCCGACGGCCGAGGTGCCGATGACGAACTTCTATCGCGACGAGATTCTCGACGAGGCCGCGCTGCCGATCTACCGCTGCGCGTACTCGCCGTGCTTCCGGCGTGAGGCGGGCAGCTACGGCAAGGACGTGCGCGGGCTGAACCGCCTGCACCAGTTCGACAAGGTCGAGCTCCTGAAGTGGGTTCATCCGTCGACCAGCTACGACGAACTCGAGAAGCTGCGCGGTGACGCCGAGCGGCTGCTGCAGAAGCTCGATCTGCCGTACCGCGTGCTGCTGATGTGCGGCGGCGACCTCGGGTTCGTGCAGTCGAAGAAATACGACCTCGAAGTCTGGTCCGCCGGCCAGAAACGCTGGCTCGAGGTGTCGAGCTGCTCGTGCTTCGAGACCTTCCAGTCGCGCCGGGCGCAGATCCGTTTCCGCAGCAAGGAAACCGGCAAGCCCGAGCTGGTGCACACCCTCAATGGCTCCGGCCTCGCGGTGCCGCGCGTGCTGGCGGCGCTGCTCGAAAACAACCTCCAGGCGGACGGTCGCGTGCGGATTCCGACGGTGCTCGTGCCGTATTTCGGCAAGGAGTACCTGACCTTCGCGTGAGCCGCTCGGGAAATCGCCGGCCGCCGGCGCACCTGCCGTGACCCGGCGGGCGCGCAGGCCGGCGTTCACCGAGTTGGCCGCCCGGCTGGCGGCGGAGTTTCCCCGCGCGCGACTCGATCCCACGGTGGTGGCTTGGGCGGACCAGGCGCCGGCGCGCGTGCGCTGGGGCGTGGCCTTTTCCGGCGGAGCCGACTCGCTCGCGCTCCTGCTGCTGGTGTGGGCGCACTGGCCGGGACGGCGACGCCGGTTGCGCGTCCTTCACTTCGATCACCGGCTGCGCGGCAAGGCGGCGCAGGCTGACGCGCGTTTCTGCCGCGCGGTGTGCCGCGCACTCGGGGTCGAATTCGTCGCCGGCGCCTGGCGCGACGCCCGGTCCGACGCGAGCGAGGCCGAGGCCCGCGCGGCGCGGCTGGCGTTTCTGGCGCGTCACGCGCGCGTGCTCTGGTTCGGCCACCAGCAGGACGATATCGCGGAGTCGCTCCTGATGCGCCTCGCACGGGGCAGTGGTACGGGCGGGCTCGCCGCGCCGCGGCCGGTGCAGCGGCTGCCCCGGGAGCGCGTGCACCTGCGGCCGCTCCTGACGCTGAAGAAGGCCGAGCTCGTGGCTGCGTTGCGGGCGGCGGGCGCGGCCTGGTGCGAGGATGCGAGCAACGCGGGTGACCGTTATTTCCGCAACCGCATCCGCCGGTCGGTCGTGCCGCCATGGCAGGCTGCCGCGCAACGCGACGCGCTGGCGGGCGCGGCCCGGTCACGGATGCTGCTGGAGGAGGACGACACCGCGCTGGAAGCGTGGCTCGCGTCCCTGAACGTGTTTGGCGCCCGTGGTGCGCTCCAGTTGCGCCGGCTGGCGGGCAAGCCTCGTGCGCTCTGGCGGCGGGCGTTGCATCGCTGGCTGGCGCAGGAGCCCCGCGCCGGAGAAATTTCGCGCGTGGCGTTTGAGACGCTGCTGGCGGCGCTCGAGAGCGGCCGGCGGACCCGGCACAGTCTTGGCCGGCAGGGTTTTGCCGTGCTGGACGGCCGGGCCCTGCGTTTCGAGCCGGCCGGAAAGGCCCGCCGGAAATTCCACGGGCCTGCCAATTGACTTATCTCTCAGGAACATCCACTTTCGACCATTAGTCCCAAACGTAAATGTCCGATTCCGATAACAAGAAATCCCGACGCCCGCTGAAGAGTCTGCCGCCGGATCGCTTTCAACCGAAGATGCTGATCTTTTGGCTGGCCTTGGTGGCGGCGGTTCTGGCGCTGCTCTACTACACGCCGGGCATGAGCACCCAGCCGGAAAGCCTCACGATTCAGGACGTCGTGGAGCGGGCGGAGTCGAAGAACATCCAGGCCAATCCGCCGGCGATCCTTCGTCCGGATTTGAGCGGTGGGCGCGACTGGCACTCGATCACGGGCAACAGCCGCAAGGACGAGTCCGGCACTTTCAAGCCGTTCCGGGCCGCGGGCCGGGTCACGGACGAGAACATGATGCGGCTGCAGAAATCGAAGCTCTTCATCGAGCAGCCGACGCAGACGCTGCTCACGACGATCGCCGCCCAGGTGATCCCGTTCGTGATCATCATCGGCCTGCTGTATTTCCTCTTCGTGCGTCAGCTGCGGCAGGCGGGGCGGGGAGCGCTGAGCTTCGGCAAGAGCCGGGCCAAGCTGCTCACGCGGGATCGCGACAAGATCACCTTTGCCGACGTGGCGGGCTGCGATGAAGCCAAGGAGGAAGTCTCCGAGGTCGTCGAGTTCCTCAAGGACCCGAAGAAATTCACCCGCATGGGCGGCCGCATCCCGAAGGGCATCCTGATGGTGGGCCCTCCGGGTACCGGCAAGACGCTGCTCGCGAAGGCGGTGGCGGGCGAGGCCGACGTGCCGTTCTTCAGCATCTCGGGTTCCGACTTCGTCGAGATGTTCGTGGGCGTCGGCGCAAGCCGCGTGCGCGACATGTTCGAGCAGGGGCGCAAGAGCGCGCCGTGCCTCATCTTCATCGATGAAATCGACGCCGTCGGCCGCCAGCGCGGCGCCGGTCTCGGCGGCGGCAACGACGAGCGGGAACAGACGCTCAATTCGCTGCTCGTCGAGATGGACGGTTTCGACACCACCGAGGGCGTGATCATCATCGCGGCGACCAACCGGCCCGACGTGCTCGACAGCGCGCTGCTGCGGCCCGGCCGTTTCGACCGGCAGATTTACGTCGACCTCCCCGACCTCGTGGGTCGCGAGCAGATCCTGCGGGTCCATGCCCGCAAGGTGAGCCTCGCGGAGAATGTCGACCTCCAGGTCATCGCGCGCGGCACGCCGGGTCTTTCCGGCGCCGAGCTGGCGAACCTGCTCAACGAGGCCGCGCTGCTCGCCGCCCGTCGCGGCAAGAAGAAGGTCGAGATGATCGACGTCGACGACGCGCGCGAGAAGGTGCAGTTCGGCCGCGAGCGCCGCCGCGTGATGGACGACGAGGAGAAGAAGCTCACCGCGTATCATGAAGCTGGACACGCGCTCGTGCAGGCCGTCCTCGACGATGGTCACCTGCCGGTGCACAAGGTAACGATCATCCCGCGCGGCCGCAGCCTCGGCAGCACGATGTTCATTCCGAAGAAGGACATCCTCACGCAGGCGAAGAAGCGGATGGAAAACCAGATCGCGATGGGCCTCGGCGGCCGGATCGCGGAGGAACTCGTGCTCGACGATATTTCCAGCGGCGCGGCCGGCGACATCAAGCAGGTCACCAAGATCGCCCGCGCCATGGTCTGCGACTGGGGCATGAGCCCGCTCGGTCCCGTCGCGTACGGCGATCACCACGACACGGTTTTCCTGGGCCGCGAAATCACGCGGAACGAGAACATCTCGGAGGAGACGGCGAAGAAGATCGACGAACAGATCTTCCACATCATCGACGAGCAATACAAACGCGCGACCAAGATCATCACGGAACACCGGCCCGCACTCGACAAGATGGCCGAGGCGCTGCTCGAGCACGAGACGATCGACGGCAAGCACGTGCTGGAAATCCTCCAGTTCGGCGAGATTCGCTCGCCGATCGTCCCGAGTGTTCCGCCGAAGGTCGATGGCCAGACGCCCCCGAAGAAGGCCGCCGACAAGTCGGCCGCTCCGGAGCCGATGGGACCGGCCGCGGCGCCGAACCCGGCTTAAGCTCAAGAATTCAAGGCGGACTTCGGTCCGCCTTTTTTGTGGGGGTTTGCCCGGGAGCGGGGGGGGGGGGGGGGCCCGAGAGGGAGACCGGGGGGGCGGGGGGGGCGCGGCGCCCCCCCCCCAAAAAAA
>JAEUHA010000615.1 GCA_016793535.1 Opitutaceae bacterium
CTCAGGGGGCGTTTTCCCGCCGCTTGTGGGGCGCCGGGAGCCCCCCGCCCCCTGTATCCCACTGGGGCGGGGGCAGGCCCGCGCTCCCAGAGGGGTTGACCGGCAAGCCGAAGCGTCCAGCGTCGCGAGCACAGGCTCATCCTTCGGCATGAATCGACGTGACTGTCTCCTCTCCACCACGGCGGCCGTCGTGACCACCTCCCTGGGCGCCGCCACCAAGTCCGGTCCGGTGCGCGGCCCCCGCATCCTCCTGCGTGAGGCGCTGCAATACGAGAACATCGGCGACGTGGGCCGCGTGCCCGGGACGATCCGGCTCTTCGAGCGGCATCTGCCCGGCGCCGAGGTCACGCTGTGGCCGTGGAGCCTGCATGCGCGGGAGCGGGAGATGCTGCGGGGTGCGTTTCCGCGGCTGAAGATCGCCGAGGGCGAGATCGACGCGCGCGGCCGGGCGTCGACCCCCGAGCTCGCGGCGGCCTGGTCCGGCGCGGAGATCTTCGTTTCCCCGTCGAAAAACGCGCGCACCTTCACCGAGTGGGCCGCCACCGGCCGGCCGTATGGCCTTTTTGGCGCGGCCTTCGATCCGATCACCGACCGGGCGAAACTGCCGGACGGGCTGCCGCTGGCTGAGCTTCAGGCGCGGATCGACCGGCTGCCGGAAGGCGAGTTCGCGCGCAAGTTCGGCGACCGCGCGCTGTACGAGCGTGCGGCCTTCATCTACTGCCGCGACTCGCTGTCGCTGCGTTTCCTTCAGCGCGAGAAGGTGCGGCCCGGCGTGCTCGAGTTTGGTCCGGAAGGGTGCTTTGCCCTGGACCTGCGCGACGAGACGCGGGCGGCGGACTGGCTGAAGCGCAACGGCCTCGCCGGCGAAGACTACCTCTGTGTCGTCCCGCGGCTGCGTTACACGCCCTATTACCGCGTGCGAAATCTGCCGCGCTCGAAGTCCGACTATGAAATCGATGCGCTCAATGCGCGCACGACCACGTCCGACCACGCGCCGCTGCGGGACCTGATCGTGCAGTGGGTGCGGCGCACCGGCCTCCGCGTCGTGGCGTGTCCGGAGATGACGTATCAGATCGAGACGGCGAAGGAACAGTTGATCGATCCGCTGCCCGAGGACGTGAAACGCCGGGTCATCTGGCGCGACACCTTCTGGCTGCCGGACGAGGCGGCGTCGATCTACGCGCGGGCGCGGGCGGTCGTGAGCGTCGAGTGCCACTCGCCGATCATCGCGCTCGCCGTCGGCACGCCCACGCTGCACGTGCGCCAGCCGGTGGATACGGTGAAGGCGCAGATGTACCGCGACATCGGCGTGGGCGACTGGCTGTTCGAAGTGACGGAGACGAGCGGCGACGCGTTGTGGTCGACACTGCAGAAGATTCACGACGATCTGCCGGGAGCCCGTGCCCGCGTCCGGACCGTGATGGCGAAGGTCGCCGAGATCCAGCGGACGATGACGGAGACGCTTGGACGCGCGGCGCGGCGGGCTTGATGCTGGGAGCGCGGACGTCCTCGTCCGCAGTCCGAACGGCGGACGAGGACGTCCGCGCTCCCAGGGG
>JAEUHA010000680.1 GCA_016793535.1 Opitutaceae bacterium
TGTACCGCCGGATCCCGCCGGCGTAGTGGGCGCTCAGGTTGCGCGACGGGTTGGCCTCGTGCATCAGCGCGTGGATGGCGCGACGGAATCCGAGCCGGGCGGCCACGGCGTGCACCTCCGCCAGCAGCACCGCGCCGAGTCCCGCCTGCGCCCGGCCCGGCAGGACCGCGAGGGTCTTCACGATGATCGACGTCACCGGCTGGCCTCGCTGCGCCGCCAGCAGGTCGGGCAGCGCAAAGACATACCCCACCGGGCGGCCCGCCCGCTCGGCGAGCCGCAGGAGCTCCGGTTGCAGGTACGCCGTCACGCCGCGGTACTGGGCGAGGAATTCCTCCCGCGGCAACGGCGTGTAGAGGAAGTTCGACTGAAACGAAACGACCGACACGTCGTAAATCCGCGCCAGTTCCTCCTCAAAGTGCGCGATGGCCAACGGGCGGATCACCACGCCTTCGGCCGCCAGCCGCGCCGCCGCCCGCGCCACCCGGGCATCGCGCGCCAGCAGATCGGGGGTCGCCGTCGAATGATACTCCGCCAGCGGCACGAAGCCCGCCGCCTGCCACCAGCGCGGCCACTCCGGCGGATGGACCGGCTCGAAGAGAAACGGCGGCTCGGTGCCGGCGTCGGTGACGAAGCGGTAGGAACGCCAGGTGTTGCCGTCCATCGGCCCGATCGCGCAACTACAGCCCTGCGCGCGCAGCGCATCGAACGCCTGCGCCAGCACGTCGGCCGCCGCCGCCTCCGCGGTCGCGCGGAAACCGCCGATCACGCCGACCACCTCGCCCGGCAACTGCGGCGCGCGACGCCACCAGAGCAGCGCCTCGGCCGTGCCACCGGCCTTCGCCGCGCGCACGATGCCATCCGCGCCCATCGGGAGGGACTCGTTCATGCGCGCCGCGCCCCCTGCGTTGCGTCGTTCGCCACGCCGGCCGGGAGCCTGCGGATCACGCCGCTGGCCCCGTCCATCTCCACCCAGTCTCCCGTTCGCAGCCACGCGGTCACGCCCTTGACCGCGACGATGGCGGGCAGCCCGAGTTCGCGCGCGACGATGGCCGAGTGCGAAAGCAGGCTGCCATGTTCCACCAGCAGGCCGGCCGCGGAGGGAAACAGCATGATCCAGCCGGGATCGGTCCGCAGCGCCACGAGGATCTCGCCGGTCTCGATCGTCGCCTGGCGGGGGTCGGCGATCACCCGCACGCGGCCGCGCACCACGCCGGGACAGCAGCCGGTGCCGCGCAGCACGTCGCCTTCCGGCGCGACCCCCGGTGCGTCGGCGCGAAACGCATTCCCGAGGTGGACGGCGCCGCGCGTCGCAAAACGATCCGCCGGTGAGCGGGCGCGAAACGCGGCAAATTCCCGCTGCCGCAGCGCCGCGAGCCCGCCGAGATCGGTTGTGGCCGTCGTCCCTTCGACGAATCCCAGCACCTCCTCGACCGTGAGGAAGAACACGTCGCGTGGTTCGGCCAGCCGCCCGGCCGCGTGCAGCCGGCGGCCAAACTCGAGCATCAGCCGCCGCGCGCGACCGAACAGGCGCGTGCGTTCAAACCGCAGGTTTTCCCGATCGCGCACGCGGGCCCGCGCGTGGCGCAGCACCCAGGCGAAGAGAGCCCGGCGCAGCGGCCGCCCGCGCAGCGCCGCCTGCACGCGCGCCTCGGCCGCGGACCGCAGGCCGGCCTCGGCCTCGCCGGTCGCGGCCAGCCCCGCGGCGCCGAAGCGTCGCGCATACTGGCCGACCGAGCGCAGCAGCGTGAGCGGTTCGTCGTGCAGGGTGCGGCTCTCGAGCTTCAACTCCTCGAGACAACGGTCGCCGAATTTCTCCAGGTACGCCTCGTACCGGGCGCGAAACTCCGGCGCGGTCGCGAGCCAGCGTTCGATCTCGCGGGCCGGGGCCTCGTTCAGCCGCCGCACGGTCTCCGGGTCGCGCGCCGCGAGTGCCGCCAGCTCGCGCACCCGCTTCGCCGGCTCCGCGCTGATCATGCCGCCCTCCGCGCACAGGAGGTCGTTCTGCAGCGTGCCGTCGGGGTCGCCGCACCATCCGGCCGTGAGCTTGCGCAGCACGCCGTAGAAAATCATGGCGAAGAAATCGTTCACCAGGGGGGCGTCCCAGCGCAGCAGCAGCTGGCCCTCGAGCGCGCGGTAGTGGCCCGCGAGTTCGTCGGGCCGCATGAGCTCGAGCGCGGGTTCGGGCGGACGCAGCGCGGTGTTGAGCCGCGCGTAGAAACGTCGGATCTGGCCGGGCAGCGTGAGATGATTGCGCAGCAGCCCGAGACAGGACCAGGCGAGCGCGCCGCCGTCGCGCCAGCGGGCCCAGCGTCCGGGCGGCGTGAGTTTCGCCAGCACCTCCTCCGGCATGCCCTCCTTCACGCCCATCATCTGCTCCATGAAACCGCGGTTGAACGCGAAGCCCGGCAGCAGCGCCAGCAGCCGGTACCAGCTGATCAGGTTGTAGTAGATGCGGCCCTCGATCAGCCCGAGCATGCGCGGAAACAGGTCGCGGTTCTCCTCGATGCGGCGCTCCGGCACGCCCATCAGGCGCGCAAACTCGCGGTACACGGACTCGTACACGCCGCGCGCGAACGAGAACGTCAGGGGCGTCGTCACGCCGTTGTAGCTCTCGGCGATGTTGGCGTTGTCCCAGAGGGTCAGGACGCCGTCGGGATCAGGCCGGCCCGCGAGCGACGTGATGGGGCGCGACTGCAGCAGCCAGATCCGTCCCTCCGCCAGCGCCCACTCGATGTCCTGCGGCCGGCCGCAAAGTCGCTCCGCCGCCCGCGCCAGCGCGGCCACCTCCCCGACCTGGGCGTCCGTCAGCGCCGGCTGCGCGGCCGTGCCGGCCGGGACGGCCTCCGGCCGCACACCGCCGCCAAGGCCCGCGGCCGGCCGGTGCGCGACGGGCTTGGGCACGATGGTGCGCGCCACGATCGCGCCCCGCCGGTCGACGGTAAACGTGTCGGCGTCGGCCTCGCCCCCGACCAACGCGGTGCCGAGTCCAAGCACGGCGGATACGACGACATGGCCGCGCCGGCCGCTCACCGGATCGGCGCTGAACGCGACCCCCGCGGCCTCGGCGGCGACCATGCGCTGCACGAGCACGGCGGGCACCGGCGCCGGACCGTCCAGTCCGCGCTCGCGGCGATAGGCCCGCACGCGCTCGCCGGCGCCGGAACGCCGCACGGCCTCGACCATCGCCGCGACCTGTTCCGGCGGCACGGACAGGAAGCTCTCGAACAGGCCGGCGAACGAATGGTCCGCGCCGTCCTCGTCACGCGCCGAGGATCGCACGGCCAGCGGCGCGCCGTCCGGAGACAGTTCGCGGACGGCCTGGGCGAGCTCCGCGGCGGCGGCGGGCGGGAGCGGTCCTGCGCCGGGAAGCACGACCCGCCAGGGCGGCACCGGCAGGCCGGCGGCGCCCAGCCGGGCGAGCGCCGCCGCCTTGCCGCCGATTGGAGCATCGGAACCGCAGTCGTCGTCGGGATGGATCAGGAAGGTCATCGCCGGGTCAGGTCCGTCCCAGCAGCAGCGGCACCACGCCGAGCGTAAGGTAGAGGGCGAGCGTCCAGCCCCCGGAACACGCCTCGATGCCGCGCGCGAGACCCGGCCGGGGCGTCCGGACAAAACGGATACCAACCCCCGCGGCGACGACCAGCAGGCCCGCGAGCACTGCGGCGAGCGGCACGACGAACGCGATGCGGTCGGCGGCCGCGAGTGCGCAGCCCAGGGTGGCCACGAGGGCGGCGAGCCAGGCGGCGACCGCGGCGGGACGGCCCCAGAGGGCGGTGTAGGTTTCCACGCCGGGTTCCTCCTGGCCCGGGGCGCGAATCTTGCGGCCGAGCTCGATCACGATGCCGTTGCAGAAGCTCGCCGCCAGGAACCAGAACAGCCCCGGCGGCATCGACGCGCCCGCCCGCACCCAGTCGCAGCCGGTCGCGAACCAGTCGATCAGCGGCATGATCAGCATGTGACTGAACAGATAGGCCACCGGCCGCGCCTTGAGCCAGGTGCGCGCGAAAAATTCGCGGCTCATGAGGAGGAAGTACGCCCAGGTCACCGCGAGCAGGCCCACGAGCGGCCAGCCGACGGAAAGCGCGAGCAGCAACTGCAGGAGGGCCACGGCGACGCCGATCGCGGCGAGTTCGCGGAGCTGGACGAGGCCGCGCGGGACCGGGCGGTACGGACGGTACCGTGCATCCTCCTCGGCGTCCTTGAACTCGTCGGCGATGCGCAGCAGCAGGAACGAACCGAGCGATCCCAGGAAGGCCACGCCAAACGACAGCGCCGCCGGCCGGCCGCCGCGCAGCAGCGCCGAGTAACCCACGGCCGAGGCGCTGAACGCCGCGATCAGCGGACCGTGCGCGAGCAGCGGGAAGCGCTCCTGCTGATAAATCCACCAGCGGTTCATGCCGAAAGGAAGGGCGGGTTTGACCGCGGATTACGCGGATCACGCGGATAAAACATCCTGCGAGCGGAAACCTGGGGAAGGTGACGGTTCATCCGGTGGCAACGGCCACGTATTCGTTCCATCCGCGATGTCCGCGAAATCGGCGGTCAAAAGGAATTGGTAGCACCGGCAAAGCGCGAAGTCCCTCTCACCGGCCCGCGTCGAACATGCCCACGAAGGCCTTGGGCACGATGGCGGCCGAGCGGCAGTTCTTCGGTGCGAGCACCTTCGCGGCCCAGCCGTTGATCTCCTCGAGCGAGATCTGGTCCATCAGGCCGCCGTGGAGCGCGACCAGTTCCTCGGTTTCCTCCGGCCGCTCCTGGGCGCGCATCAGGGCGCTGACGAGGAAGCTGTTTTCCCGAAACGCCTGGCGGAGCTGGCCCTTCAGAATGCCGCGCGCGCCGATGAACTCACCCATGCGCACGCCCTTGGCCGCGACCTCCGCGCCGATGCTCGTGATGAGCGGTGCGACCCGGGTCGTGTCATTCGGGGCGCAGTCGATCTGCGCGCGCAGGAGGGCAAAAGTCGGAAACCCGTCGTAAGGGACGAACTCCGCCGAGGGCGAATAGGCGAGGCCGAGTTTCTCGCGCACCTCCGTGCGCACGCGCAGCTCGAGGACCTTGGCCAGCAGTTCGAGCGCCGCCTGGTCGCGCACGTGCAGCGTCTCGGTCACGGGCCACGTGCCCACCACGAGGCCCACGTTCTGCTCGCCCACGAACTCGATGCGGGTGAAGCCGGCGTCGGCCGTCATCGCCACCGGCTTGGGCGGCGTCGCCGTGGTCTTGCGCTCGGCGCGGGGCCGCAGCGAGCCGAGGGTGCGCTTCATGGCGCCGACGGCGGCGTCCTCCGTGAGGTCGCCGACCACCGTGACCTCAACGTATCCACGGGCCAGTGACGGCTCCATCCAGCGTTTCACGTCGAGCACGCTCATCGACATGTAGTCGAGCGGCGATCCCCAGGTGAAGCGCGCGTCGCCCTTGAAGAGGTGATCGGTCAGGGCGCGGAGACCGTCGCCCATGCCCATGCTCGACGACGCGCGGCCGATCGCAGCCTGGAGCCGCTGGTCGCTGTGCACGTAGCTGTTGAACTGCGGGGCGTGCAGGATGTCGGCCACGAGGCCGAGGAACGTCTCGATCTCCTCCACCGCCACATGGCCGCGGAACGCGAACGCGTCGCGATCGGACACATCGAACCCGAACTCGATCATCCGCTCCTCGATCAGCGCGTTCATCTGCTCGGGGCGGAAGTGCACCGCGCCGCTCGCCAGCAGCGTGTTGAGGCCGAATTCCTTGAGCGCGGGCTTGTTGCCGGGCATGTCGAGCAGGCCGGAGCCCACGCGCACCACGATGCGCACGAGGCCGGGCTCCTGCCGGTTCGCGACGAAGTTCAGCCGGACGTTGTTGCCGAAGCGCATCAGCTTCGCGTTGAAGGCGGGGATCTCGCGGCGCTCCACCACGTCCGTCGGGGTCGCCAGCCGGGGCAGCTTGAACGGCACCTCCCGCCGCTGCCGCGGCATCACGTGGCTGAGGCCGTTGCGGCGCGACTTCTGGACCTCCTGCAGGACCTTTTCCGGCGTCAGTTCCATGTCGACGCCACCCGAGACGTGAAACGCCATCGCGGACGGCGTCCACAGGCTCTTGAAGACCTGCTGCGCCTCGGCGGGCGTGAACTTCTCGAGCCACTCGCGCATCCACGCGAAGCGGGCGGCGAAGCCCGGGTAAACCGTATGCGTGGTGATCGATTCCGTCAGGGCCTCGCAGAGCGTGCCCGGATCGAGCACGGGCAGTTGCTCGATCATGTGCTGCGCCATCTTCAGGCGCCGCCGGCGGAGATTCTCGACGTCGACGCCGTCGAGTCCGCGCTCGAGGGTCAGGCGCACCAGTTCATCGAGGGACAGCACGCCCCGGGCCCACTCGCGCGCCGGCACGCCCATCGCGGCCATGGCGACCCCGTGGCCGAGCAGTTCGTCGTACATGGCCTCGCCGCCCAGGCCGGCGGCGTCGGCGCGCATCCGTTCCGCGAATACCTCCATCACGAACTGCCGGCGCTGGCGTTCGACCTGGGTTTCGCGGGTGTCGGGGACCGGACGCGAGGGGGGCGGGATGACGAACGCCGCCTCGGCCTGGGCCGAGCCCACGCCGTTGATGCGAAACACGCCCGCCCGCAGCGTGCGACCGTCGAGCCGGCCCTCCTCCCGGACCGGCAGCGGTTCGGTGGGCCGGACCATATCGCCGAAGGTTTCCCGCACCAGCGCCGTCAGCGCGGCGGGATCGAAGTCACCCGAGCCGACCAGCACCATCAGGTCGGGCCGGTAGTTGCGCCGATAAAAGGCCAGGAACTGCTCGCGGGTGAATTTCGCGATCAACGCGTCGCTGCCACCCGGCGAGCGCTGGGCGAACTGCAGGCCGCGAAAGACGACCGGCATCGAGGCGAGCTGCCGCTGGTCGGCGATGGTGTTGCGGTTGCGCAGCTCGGCCAGCACCACGCGCCGCTCGCGCTCGATGATGGCGGGATCGAAGGTCAGGCCGTCGCCGAAATCCCGGAAGAGCCGCAGCCCTTCCTTCAGCAGCGCGGGATCGTTCTCGCGAAAATCCAGCCGGTACGCGGTGTGGTCGAAGGTCGTGATCGCGTTGACGTCACTGCCGTACTCGACGCCGAGGCGCTGGAAGAGCGCGATCATGTCGTCGGCCTTGAAGTGCTTCGAACCCCGAACGCCAGATGCTCGGTGTAGTGCGCGATGCCGAGTTCGTCCGGCCGCTCGTCGAGCGAGCCGGCCAGGACCACCAGCTGCAGCGCCACGCGGCCGGGCACTCCGCCGTGCGGCAGCAGGGCGAACCGGAAGCCGTTGTCGAGCCGGCCCCAGACCACCTTCTCGTCGGGCGCGGCGCTCTTGGGCGTCTCGTGCGCCCAGCGGCCGGAACGGGGTCCGTTCACCTCCGGAGCGCGCGCCGCCGAGAGGTCGAGGACGCCGAACGCCATCACCATGATGAGGAAAAACGCGCGCATGATCGACCTGCGAACCGTGGGCGAACCGCGGGGAACTTCAACTCTGCGCTTTCGGAGCCTTCCCGGATGAAGAGTGCGCGGATCGGCGGGATCGCCGGTTAAGGCTTTCAACCGGACCGTAAGTTCATAGTGTGCCCGGCCATGCCGAACGCCCCCGCCGACGACCAGTCCTTCTTGGCCGGGCGGGTCGGCCCTCCCACCCCGGGGCCCGACACCACGGCGCCATTCCGCGACTCACGGCTGCTGCTCGAGCTGATCAGTGAGAATTTTCCCGAAGGCGCCCTCTTTCAGTATGCGGTGACCGGCGACGGCCGGCATCTGCTGACCTATCTGGGCAAGGGGTTCGAACGCCTCTTCGGCGAGACGCCCCCGGGTGAGCTTCCGATCGATGCCGCCTGGCTGAACCGGCTCATCAACCCCGCGGACCTCAACGCCCTCGGCGCCGCGCGCGAACGGTCGCAACGCGACTTGTCCCCGCTGCAGGTCGAAGTCCGGATCCCGTCGAGCGGCGGCGCCGAACGCTGGGTGAGTTTCCGCGCCCAGCCGCGGCCGATGCCCAATCAGGGCGTGGTCTGGGACGGCGCGATCATCGATGTGACCGAACGCCGGCGGGCCGAGGAGTCCGTCCGGCGGCAGGCCGACTTCCTCGCCGCGCTCAACCAGACCACCCTCGAACTGCTGGGGCGGCGCAACGTCAACGAACTCCTCCAGGCGCTGGTCGCCCGCGCGTCGCTGCTGCTGAAGTCGCCGCACGCGGAGATTTCGCTGCTCGAGAAAGGCGACCTCGTGCTGCGGGC
>JAEUHA010000691.1 GCA_016793535.1 Opitutaceae bacterium
GCAACTCGAGATTGCGATGCGGCCCCGGGTTCCAGTGGCAGCCGTAGATCGGCAGCCAGTCGTCGACGGCCCGGCCGAAACAGAGCTGCCGGTCGTCGGCGAGTTTCCGGACCTGCAGGGTGTCGAGGTCGACGACCTGCACGCTCCACCGGCCGTTCTTGACGTCGTGGTAGGCCACGCGCCGGCCATTGCTGATCCACTGCTGACAGGCCCCGCGGTGGGCGTCCTCGGTGTCGATGCCGCGCGCGATCACCGTCTCCCGGCCCGTGGCGCGCTCCCGGACCACCAGGTCTCCGCGATGGGCATCGGGCGTGGTTGAGGTGAAGAAAAGCACGCGCGTGCCGTCGGGGCTTTCGGGACTGGTCAGGTAGTAGGCGTGCGCGACGTGACGTCCCGGTTTTTCGGATACCTCGCGGATCGCGACCTGGGCGCGCCACGGCGCGAGCGGATCGTCAGGGGCGGCCGACAGGGCGGTGGCAACCGCGACCACGGCCATCACCGCGGCCCGCCGCATGACGCGGCCGGAGGAACCGGGATGGGGAGCCGCCGCGCGACGAGACCGGGAGAGGAGAACGGCATTCATGGGAGGCGATGGGGTTGGGGACAGGGATCAGAAGGAACCTTTGACGCCAAAAGTCCACGACGCGCCGTAATCCTCGCGGGAGCGGAACTGCGCGTGTTCGGGGGTGCTGGGTCCGGAAATCTCGAAGTCCTCGGTGGCGTTGCGGAGGTTCCGGAAGTTGGCGAAGACGGCGAAATTCTTCCGCAGGTAGAACTCACCCTGCAGGTCGACGTTCATCCGCTTCGAGCGCCAGTTGAACGTGCCCGGCTCGATGCTGCGGCCCGCCCCCACCTGGCCGAGCCGCCGGCGGCCCTGGTAATTCCAGTTCATGCGCAGATTGTAGCGCTCCCGGTTGAGGCTCACGCCCCAGTTGTACGTGCGCGGAACATAGCCGGCGAAGTTCGCCGCCTCGTCGCCGGTCGTGCGCAGTGCGCTGAGATTGGCAAACACCTGCACGCCCCGGGCCCAGTGCGGCAGGAAGCGGAGCACCTGCTTGTAGTCGAACTCGAAGCCCGTCATGCGCACCTTGCTCGCCAGATTGTGCTGGGTCGAGACCTCGTAGCCGCCGTAGACGTCCGGATCGAGATCGTACAGGGCGAGGAATTCCGGCGTCGGCCGGAAGACCACTCCGCCGAAGAAGTTCTCGAACTCGCGCCGAAATCCGCCGATCGAGACCTGCCCCACGCCTTCGAAATAATACTCGAGCCGCGCCTTGATCGTCTGGGCGCTCCAGGCCTTGATCGCGACGTTGTTGACCGTGATCCGATTGTTCGTGCTCGGCGCGAGCTCCGTGTCGGGCAGGGTTACGCCGCCGGCGTATTGATTGTAGTCGGGGCGACCGACCGAGGTGTAGAACGACGCGCGCGCCACCAGGTTCTCCCGCAGCGCCAGGCTCGCATTGAGATTCGGGAATACGCGCAGGTACTCCTTCTCCGCCTTCATGCCCCGGTCGATGAAGGTGCGCTGCGAGATGCCGAGGGCGTCATTGACGATCGGCAGCGGCCGGCCGTTGGGACCGAGGATGAACCGGCCGGCCGAATCGCGCTGGAAGTTGCGGGTCGGGTCGGTCAGGGGCCCCTCGGCCTCGACGTTCGTCTGCTCGACGCGCACACCTCCGACCAGCTTCAAACGCCGGTCGAGCAGGGCGAGATCGCCGCGGAGGTAACCCGACGACACCCGTTCCTCGGCCCGTTTCGACAGGCTGACCGCGCCGCGGTACTCGGCGTTGGCATCACCCCGAAACCAGCCGGGCTGCGCCTGGAAGAGGTCCCACGCCTTGTCGGCGCTGATCCACTGGCTCTTGGGAAATCCGTAGGGCAGGACCCGCTGTGAGAATGGCGCGTCGATCAGGGACGCGACCCCGTCGTCGCTGCCCGCGGCATCCGTCGGTGTCGTCGTCGCACGGCCGTCCGCGCCCACGTAGTTCCAGGTCGCGGTGCTGCCGCGCATGTCCCGCACCGCATGCCGGAAGTCCACTCCGCCTTTCAGCGTCAGCGGGACCCCGCGCAGATCGAATTCCCGCCGCAGGTTGGCGTACGCGCTGCGCTTCACGTCGATCGAATCCCTCGGCTGCGGGCTGCCCACCGAGGAGAGCACGTACGAACTCAAGCTAAACGGATCGACCGCCGCGCCCGTCGCCCCGTCGGTCACGGTGATCGTGCGGGGACGCAGGTAAAAGATGTCGTCGTACGAGACGGTGACCCCGGTGCGCCGGGAAGTGACGCTGCCGAAGTAGCCGCGCGAGGTGTCGCGGAGGAAGTTGGTCGAGTGCGAGTATCCCGTCCCCGCCTCCGCCCGCCAGACCGGGCCCAGGTGCCGGTACACGAGCGTCGGCATGTGCGTTTCGCCGTCGCGCCACCGGGACGAGTTGGCGTTGCGGATCTCGCCGCGCCCGACCACGCCCCGGGTCGACGTCGGCGTGAAGTTGCCCGGGTCCACCCGGTTCACGAGGAAGGTGATGCCGTTGTTGTTGAACTCCGATCCGAACTGCCCGTACTGGTACGAAAACGATACGGTGCCGTTGTGCGACAGCTTGTAGTCGACCGTGGCGCCGAACGAGGAGCGGTCGTTGAACTTGGTGATGTCCGACACCACGAAGTCGGTGAGGTACGGGCGATCCGGCGTGGTATCGGGATATTGGGTACCCGCCGTGGCGGCCGTGAGCCCGGTGGTCGCCGCACCCACGCCGCGCCAGGTGTTGGTGATCGTGTCCTGCGGCAGGTATTGCCGGCTGAAGCTGCCCGACACCGTGAAGCCGAGCCGCTGGTTGACGGGCCGGATATAGGAGAAGTCGAAACCCGGCTGGACCTTGCGCGTCGCGTATTTGCGCGGACCGGCGCTCTTGCTGAAACTCCGGTCGTTGTCGCGCATCATCAGGTAAACGCTGCCGGTGAACAGCGGCCGCGACCGCTCGAACGCGCTCCGCGGCACCATATTGATCGAGCCGGCCAGCGCCGAGCCCGGCGACTCCGACGTCGGCGAATGCAGGACCTCGATCCGCGCCGCGTTGTGGATGGAAATCTGCAGCAGTTCCGAGGAACGCGAGGTGCTCGCACTCGAGGTGCTCGCGAGATCGAAGCCGCCGACCGTCACCGGCACGTTGTTTGATGGCACGCCGTCCATCGACAGCGTATTCGCCGTGCCGCCGACGTAGTTGATGCTGATCCCGGGCAGAAATTTGAGGAACTCACCCACGCTGCCGTCCGCGCTGATGCCGAATTCGCCCGCCGAGACCACATTGGTGATGTTGGGGGCGAAGCGCTGCTCATTGATCGCGATCGCCGCGCCATCCATCTCCCGGGACGCACCGACGACAAATTCGGTCAGCCGCACGACGTCACCGCGCTCGCCGCCGAGCGTGAATTCACGGGACACGATCTCGCCGGCGGCGACGGTGACGCTCTCCACCACGGGATTCAGTCCGGTGAAGAAGATCCGCACCCGGGCCGGACCGGCCGGGACCTGCGAGAGGCGGAACTGTCCGGCCGAATCGGTGAACGCCTCGCGCGCCGTCCCTTCGAGGGTGACGCGGGCCTTTTCCAGGTACTCGCCGTTGCGGGCGTTCAAGACGCGGCCTTCAATGGTTCCGGTGGCCGCTTCCGCGGCGAGGGCAGGCGACACCGGCGCGGCCGCGAGGCCGAGCCAGGCGCCGAGCAGGGCGATGGGGTTGGTCCGTTTCATGAGAGGGGGATTGGCCGGGGAAGTGGCCGGCGGGGCGGACCGGCGGTCGCGGGCGGGCGGCTCAGGCCGCGCTTCGGACCCGGGCCCGCGACTGACCATGAGCGCGCCGGTGCGCTCGTCTTTCACGACGACGAGACCGGTGTTCGCTACCATCCGGTCGAGGGCCTCGCGCACCGGCAGGTCGCCCTTGACCGGGTTGGTGCGCACGCCCTCGATGCGCTCGATCGTGTAGACGAGTTCGACGTCCGCCTGCGTCGCGAAGAGCCGCAGGGTCGACTCCGCTCCCCCCGCCGGCACGTCGAAACGCCGACGTCCGGAGGGCAAGGCGGCCAAGGCCTCCACCACCAGCATCCACACGAGCACGAGGGTCACGGGACGACGACGCACCCGCCCGGGGCGGCCATGCCGCAACGACGACAGAACTCTCCAGTGGGTCATGCAGGGATTCGACGCCGGAACGCGGCGGCGCAGTGCAGGACGCAGCATCACGCGATTTCCGTGATGCGCGCGGGAAAAATCTTTCGTGCCCTGGGCACCCGCGACGCCCTCCGGTCCGGGCCGCGCGGTCAGCGCGCCGGATAAAGGATCACCCGATCGGCCTGCCGGTCCGCCCGCACCTCGACGCTCTGCTCGAGGAGCCGGACGAACGCCTCGGCGTTCGCGGCGCGAAACGTCCCGCCCAAGCGGCGCTCGCGCAGCGCATCGTCGCCCAGCATCACGCGGATGCCCGAACCGGCGACGGCGTGGGCGTTGAACGCATCCACCGCCTCCTGCAGCGGCGTGCGATCGAAGACGAGCCGCTTGCTCTGCCACGCGAGCGCCTGCTCGACCTCGGCCGGAGCCGCCGGACTCACTTCGACCTTGATCGATCCAGCGGAGTCGGGCGGGCGGGTAACCAGCGCCCGCTGACCGGCGACGACCAGCGGCGACGAGCGATCATCGCCTGCGGCCCGCGGCGTCTCCGCGACCTTCACGGTTCCCTCGGTGACCAGGACTTCCACCTGCCCGGTCTCGAGCCTGACGTTGAACGCCGTGCCCACGGCCCGCACCACCGACTCGCCCGCGATCACCAGGAATGGCCGCGCCGCGGACTTCATCACCGTGAAATGCGCCTCACCCCGCACCAGATGCACCCGCCGCTCACCGGCGGTGAAGCGCGCCTGCACCTCGCTGTCCCCGCGGACCTCCGCAAACGAACCGTCCTCGAACATCACGCGCCGGGCCGTGCTCTCGATCACCCGATAGGTCGCCACCGTCGACGACGGCGTCCGTGACGCTTCCCTGTCCCGCCACCATCCGGCGCCCGCCAGCAGCGCCACGCTCGCCGCCGCCGCCAGCGCGCCACGCCAACCAAGGGACCGCCAGCGATCCCGCCGGGCGACTCCCCGCTCCAGCTCCGCCGTCATCGCCCGCAGCTCCGGCGACAGCTTCGCCCCATCGAATTCCCGCCACGATTGCTCCAACCGCGCGAGTTCCTCCCGGTGCCGCGGATCAGCGCCCTCCCAGCGCCGCAGGTCGTCCGCCTCGGCCGGGGTAAGGCCGCGATCGCGCCGGGCCAGCCACCGCGCCGCCACCTCGGCGATCGCGGCCTGGTCCGGTGTCACGCGTGAAGCGGAGTCGTCAACGGCCATGTTTCCCTCCTGGACCCACTCCGCGCGCGCGCAGGTGATCGACGCAGCGCCGCGCTCCCTTGGCCACCAGCGTCTCCACGGTGTTCTCGGTGATGCCCAAGCGAACCGCGATCTCCCGCTGGGAAAGCCCCTGGATCTTGCGCAGCAGAAACACATGACGGCAGCGCTCCGGCAACGCGCGGATCGCCTCGGTCAGCAGGGCGAGTTCCTCGCGGCGGCTGACGAAGTCGACGACGTTCGCGCCATCGACGAGGACGGGCACGGCCCCGGCTTCCGTGAGGGGCAGGGAATTCGAGACCGCCCGCCGGCGCAGCAGGTCGCGCACCGCGTTTCGCGCCACCGCGAAGAGAAACGCCCGGCTCGAACGCACCTCCCCCCGATCCCGCTCCCGCAACAGCCGCGCGTAACATTCCTGCACGAGGTCGTCGACGTCAGCGAAGGAGGAAAGCGAGTGCCGCAGGTACGAACGCAGCGACGCCTCATGCGGCTGCACCTGCTCGGCGAACCACTTTGCCGGGCTCAGGGCGGATGACGGGGCCTGGTCGGTGCGGGGTGACATCGCGACGCGGCGCACCGCATCGAATTCGCGGACCCAGATCAAGTCCCGATTCGAAACCGCTGCCGTCACGGATTCATGCCAATCGCTACAAGCTTCTAGACTTAACCGCGGATTACGCGGCCAAGGGAAACATCAGCGCCATCAGCGAAATCCCCGGTCAATAGGCTTGGGCGGCTTTCAGCGAGAAATACAAAAGCAAAGTCCGCGTGGTATTACCCATACCTGCGTTGACTGAAATCCGCCCCGAGCGGCGGGCCGCACCCGAACCCGGGCGTCTCCCTCGTTGAAAGTCGGCCCCCGCATCGTCAACGTGCCCGGCCATGTCCTCCCCTTTCGCCCTCCGGTGCGCCACGCTCCTGCTTGTCCTGCTGCCGGCGCTCGTCGGCGCCGACACGGCCCGCCGCGGTCGCACGGAGACCGCGCTCGACCGGTACGTCGCCCAGCCGGACGCCAGCTTCAGCTGGAAAAAGGCCGGCGAGATGAGCGACGACTCGGGCACCGCCTACATCCTCGACCTGGTCTCCCAGAACTGGCTCACGCCCGCCGAGGTGAACCGCACCGAATGGCGGCACTGGCTCGTCGTCATCAAGCCCGCCAACCTGGAGCACTCGACCGCGCTCCTGTTCATCTCCGGCGGCGCGAACCGGCCCGGCAACCCACCCCGGCCGTCCCGCGAGCTCATCGACATCGCCAAGGCGACCCGCTCGGTCGTCGTCGAGCTCCGCATGGTGCCCAACCAGCCGCTCATGTTTCACGGCGACGGCAAGGAGCGCACCGAGGACGACCTGATCGCGTACACCTGGGTGCAGTATTTGAAAACTGGAGACGAGCGCTGGCCGGCCCGGCTGCCGATGACGAAGGCCGCCGTCCGCGCCATGGACGCCACCACGGCCTTCCTCGCGAGCCCGGAGGGCGGCGGCGCAAAGGTCGACACCTTCATGGTCACCGGCGGCTCGAAACGCGGCTGGACCGCGTGGACCCTCGCCGCCGTCGACCGGCGCGTGGTCGGCCTCGCGCCCATCGTCATCGACGTGCTCAACGTCGAGGCCTCGATCAAGCACCACTATCGCGCCTACGGGTTCTACGCTCCGGCCGTCGGCGATTATGTCCGGCACGGCGTGCTCGACTGGCACGACACTCCCGAGGCGCGGGCATTGTACGCGATCGAGGACCCGTTCATGTACCGCGACCGCCTCAGCCTGCCGAAACTGATCATCAACGCCGCCGGCGATCAGTTTTTCCTGCCCGATTCGTCGCGCTTCTATTTCGCCGATCTGCCCGGCCCGAAATTCCTCCGCTACATCCCCAACGCCGATCACGGACTCAAGAACACCGACGCCTACCGGACCCTCGCCTCCTGGCACCACGCGCTGCTCAACCGCACGCCGCTGCCAGAGTTCACCTGGACGAACGGCGCGGACGGCACCCTCACGGTCACCACGCAGACCAAGCCGACCGCCGTCGTCCTCTGGCAGGCGCACAATCCCAAGGCGCGTGATTTCCGGCTGGAGTCGCTCGGGCCGGCGTGGACCTCGACGCCTGTGGAAGGCAACGGCGCGGTCTTCCGCGCGCCGATCCCGAAGCCCGAACAGGGTTGGGCGGCCTGCTTCATGGAGCTCACGTTCAACGTCGGCACCGTCGCGCCGCTCAAGCTGACCACCGAGGTGATCGTGAGCCCCGACACGCTCCCCTTCCCCACGCCGCCCGCACCCCAGCCGAAGGGCTTCATCGGCAATCGCCGGTAGTCAGGTGTCCCCCTGTAGGCGGGGTGCCCCCACCCCGCGAGCGAGGAGTCTCGAACCGAGTTCGCGCGGGGTGAGGGCACCCCGCCTACATGACCCGGAGCCATTCAGCAGCCTGGGGACAGGCTGCTCCACCTTCTCAACGCGTGAAGATCTCCGGCACCACCGGCAGCAGCGGTTCCCCCGTCGCGGGATCCAGCACCAGCGTGTGATAGCCCGCGGGCAGATCAAACCGCACCACCTTGCCCGAACGCAGGGTCACCGCCTGCGTGCCGCCCTCCTTCTGGTGCGTGTGCACCACCAGGAATCCTCCGCCGGCGTAAGCGAACGCCCCGTCGCCCACGTAGCGGTGCGCGCCGGCGTCCTGCAGGATGAACTGCAGCGGCTGGGTTCCCGTGTGCGGCACCGCCACATACCATGCGGTGTGATGCGCGAACCTCCGCCGGGCCACGGCACCCACGTCCGTCCCGGCATAGCGGCCCAGCACCTCCGCCCCCGCCTCGGCCACGCCGAAGAGCGGCCGCACCGCTTCCTTGCCGGTCGTGTACCGAACCGGCGCCGCTCCGGCCACGGCCAGCTCCACCGTGGGCGCCACGTCGCTTGAGAACGGTGTCACCGCGATCCCGGTCAGCTCCCCGATGCGCCGCGGTTCAAGCGTCGCGCCGTCACTGAGCCCCGGCGCGTAATACCAAACGAGGGTCCGGCCGCCGGACGCCACGCGTTCGCGGATGAAGCGGCGCTGGGCGTCATCGAGTTGGTAGACGTTGCCGAACACCACCACGCGGTAGCGTGCGAGGTCGACGCGCGGCAGGTCGAGCACGTGCACGGGATCGAAGACGACGCCGCTGCGAAACGCCGCCAGCGTGTGATGGTCGATCATGACCGTGCTGAACGGGTCCGACCGCCGGAGGCTCGCGGTGCCGGTGAAACTGTGCGTGTCGTAGACGAAGAGCACGTCGGCGTCGCTCTCGTACGGTCGCGTGAGCCGCGCGTCCACCAGCCCCTTCAGCGCCTGCACATCCCGCAACAGCACGGCGTGGTCCCACGTGCCGCGGCTGCCCCGCTGGTTGTGGCGGACGTTGTCGAGATCGAAGCCCGACACGCCGAAATCGTAATACCACAGCCCCATCCCCTTCGTGGCGCTGAAGAGCACGTTCCGGCGCAGGGTCGCGACGCCGTTGCGCAGGACGACGTCATGATTGGCCGCCTGCGGCAGCGGCACCGTGGGCTCGGCGTCCATTTCATCGAGCCAGAGTTTGCCGTGGATGCGGATCGACGTGAGGAGCGACCGCGATCGATACGGATCACCGGGCTTGAGCGCCTCGGGCTCGTACGCCTGCGGCCCCGAGAGATAATCGAGGTGCGGTGAACGCAACACCCGGTGCAGCTCGAGGTGTCCACCGGCCGCCTGGCGGTTGAACGTGGAGAAATAGTAGCCGTAGAACGTGCCGGTGATCAGCGGACGCGGCCACGCCTCCTTCGCGGTGCGGGCGAAGTGGAGAATGTTGTCCGCGACGAGTTCGTGCACACAGGTGTAGTAGTCGATCACCCGCCGCTCGCGGGCGGGATCCCGGAAGATGCCCTGCGTCGTCTCTCGCTCCGCGAGTCCCGGCACAGTGGTCGACGCCAGCGCCGCCGCCGGATCGCGCCAGGCCTCCCGCAAGCTCGCGTCCGTCGCATAACGAGTCCGCAGCCACGCCCGCCAGAACCGGTTCATCGGTTCCCCGACATCCGGCTCGTTGTGGAAGAAGCCCCAGTTGTGCCACTCGCCGTACACGCCGTTGGCCACCTGAACGCCGGCGAGCGCGTTGCCCTCGGGCGTCGCCGCCAGCGCACGCAGGAACTCGCGCAGCCGGACCGTCGCCTCGTCGCGCCAGCGGGTTGACGCCATGCTGACGCGCCGGACCGGGGCGTTGTCCTCCTCGATGATCCGCGGAAATCCTTCCGCACTCTCCGCGCGGGCCTCGACATCGGCGTAACGGACCCACTCCTCGGGATGCTTGAGCCGCCACCACTTCGGCGCGGTGACATGGAAGCGGAGGAACACGGCCGCATCCGGCCGCGCCGCGAGCACGCCGGCGATCTGCCGCTGGGCCGGCGCGACATCCATCGTGCCGTCCTCGCGCCAGCAATGATCGAAGAAGAGATCGACCTGAAACAACCGGACGCCGTGCCGCGCGAATTGCCGGAGGTTGTGCTGCGGAAGTTCCTCCCATGACCAGCGACCGCCCGGCACGTCGGTGAGCGCGTAGATCACCGGGCTCACCGGTTCGCCATTCAGATGAACCGTCGGCCGGCCCGCCACGACGCGCACGGTGGCGCTCACGGGCGCGGCCGGCTGCGCGGGGAGCGACGCGCCGGCGGCCAGCAGCAGGAGAACCATCCACCGCGAAAAGGGGAACGTGGGCATGGGTGCGGGTTGGGACGCGGAACGCTGGCGCACGAACGCCCGATCGACGAATCCAAATTTCCCTGGGAGCGCGGACGTCCTCGTCCGCATCGGTTGGAGAGCGGCCGGGGACGGCCGCGCTCCCAGGGGCGAAAGCGCACTCGCCCCCGAAAAGCCTCACCGCCAGGGCCGAATCTCCTGCCGCTGCGCCAGCACCGCCCCGAGGTCGTCCACGAGCACGAAATCCACCCCCGCGGCGAGCAGCCGGCCGACCTCCGCCGGTTCGTTCGCGTAGAAATAATTGATCCGGATGCCGGCGGCCTTAAGCGCGGCGATCCACGCCGGAAACCGCGCGTCCTGGGCGCAGTCGCGCAACTGGATGAAGCCGACGCGGCGCGCAATGGCGTCGTTGACGTAGTCCGTCGGGTCCGGCTTTCGGTCCATACTGCAAATCTGGATACCGGGCGCGATGCGGCGGGCGATGGCCGCGGCATCCGCGCGCGCGGCGAGGAAGGTCTGGTGCGCGCGACCGGTCGCGACGACCAGCTCAACCACCCGTCGCACCACCGCCGCAGGATCGGGGCCGAAGCGGGCGTCGGCCTTGGTGTCGAGATTGATCCAGACATTACGCGGCAGGACCGCCAGAGCCTCCGCCAGCGTCGGCACGCGCGTGCCGGCAAACCGGGGATCCTTCCACGCGCCGGCATCGAGTTGCTGCAGCGCCGCGAGATCGAAGTCCAGCACGCGCCCCTTGCCATTGGTCGTGCGGTTCACGGTGGCGTCGTGCATGAGCACGATCTCACCGTCGCGGGTCAGCGCGAGGTCGAGTTCCACCATGTGCGCCCCCAACCGCACCGCCTCCTGCAGCGCCGGAACGGTGTTCTCCGGATGCGTCCCACTCGCCCCGCGATGCGCACACAGGCCGCGGTCGGGCAGGCGAATGACCTCCGCGGCGATCAGGTGCGACGTCGCAACGATAAACAACGAAGCCAGCGCGGCGGTAAAGTCAGGCGTCATGATACAGGAGTTCGCAGAACGGAGCAGAGGAGATCGGGCCCACGGAACACACGGACTACACGGAATCGGATGCGGTGTATTTCCGTGTCCTCCGTGTGATCCGTGGGCACCCACTCAGCGTGCGCTCAGCTTCTTCACGTCGGCCGCACTCAATGCCCGGTCGAAGACCGCAATCTCATCGAGCCGGCCTTCCCAGTTCGAATCATTGTCGCTGCGGCCGCCGAAGAAGTGCTGGTCGAGTCCGGCCGGAAAGACGGCCGGGGTCCGGGTCTCCAGCTCGAGCGCGCCGTTGAGGTACACGCGCACGGTCTCACCGTCGCGCACGAAGGCGACATGCTGCCACTCCCAGCGCGGCACCGCCGACTTGCCCGCCACGATCGACCGGGGGTCGTTCCCCTGCAGGAAGATCAGCCTGCCCGCATGGCCGCCCTTGCCGCCGACTCCGAGGTGGTCGCCAAAGGCACCGAGGCCGTGGTCGCGGCCGCGGGAAAAGAACCAGCCGCTCACGGCCCGACCTTCGACCGGCATGCCGTTCCAGATCCAGCCGGAGACGGAATAACGGTCGCCGATACCCGCCAGCCGCGCGCGCAGGCGCCCGCCGACGAAGTGGGCCGCGCGGTTCGACTCGCCGTCGGTGCAGAACACGTCGGAACGCGCGCCCTCGAGGTAGTACGTGACCTCGCGTTCGTAGACCGCGTCGCGCTGGCGCCCGGTCGCATCGAACGCGAGGGGACCCGCGAATTCGTCCAGCCGCCACCACGCCGCCGGCTTCAGGTCGAGGATCGTCCGCGCCGCCGGCCCCTGGCTGAGCTTCACTTCGCGCCGCGGCCGTCCGGCCACCTGCTCGAGCAGGATGAGCGCCGCCTCGGTGATCTTCGGCTCCGCCATCACCTCGAGGCCGGCCGATCGGGCCGCCCAGGTGTTGTAGCCGCCGAAGAGGTGCATCTCGGGCGGCGGGATGTAGCCGTCGCCGCCATTCGTCAGGTCAAACACCATGATGTCGCGCACCGGGCTGGCGGCCTTGATCTTCAGCCCCGTGATCGCGTACGTCTCGGTCGGCGTCGTGGCGATCGCCATGTCGCCGATCCGCAGCGCCTGGACGACGACCTCGGTCTGCTGCCGCTCGTGCAGGTAGATCTGCTCCCGGGCATAGACCTCGGTCTGGTCCTTGGGCAGCCGGTCCCCCATCGCCGCCACGATCCGCTGCGCCCACTCGAGCCGCTGCTTGTCGGGCACGCGGTACTTGAGCGTCAGCCGCGCCTCGGCCATGGCGAGGTCGGCATTGTCCTGGTACTTGATCCCTGAATACGCCTTGACCGCGATGTCCGCAAGCTGGGCGGCGTACTCGTCGATCGTGATCTTCGAATTCCGCTGCGCCTCGGGAACCTTGTAGTCCACGCGGTAGATGTCGCCGCTGCAGCCGTGCGCCATCGCGCCCACGAAGGCCGGCTTGCCGGCCGCCGCATTCGGTGCGATCCGCTGCTTCAGGCCCTCGGCATACAGCCCGAAGTAATCGGCGCTGATGTCCCGGTCGCCGAAATAGTGCATCGAGAAGCTGCTCAGCACCCCGATCGGCCGGCCGTCGCGCGCCTGGAAGGCGATCAGCGTCAGGTCGGGATCCTCCGGCCCGGACTCGCCCGTGACGTCGTCCCAGTTGCGTCCCGCGTGCATGTTGGCCCGGACGGTCTTGTTGCCGAACGGATCGTCGACGACGCGGTCGGGCCGGCGGATCCACTGCCGGAGCGCGGTGTAGTCGGCGGCATTCGCCTTCGCGAAGCCGACGCGCGCCGGCTCGAGGTTGGCGCGGGCGGCGGCGATGGCCTCCACCAGCCGGGCCCGCAGCACCGGCACATAGGCCGGATCCTCGTGGGTGCCGAGGCAGCCCATCGACGAAGGCGCGGTGTGGGAATGCGTCGCCGAAATCAGGATACGGTCCGCCGGAATCCCGGTGCGCTGCGCCGCCAGCGCCTTGGCCTCGTCGAGCACCGGCCGCGACATCATGCAGCTGTCGACCACGACGATCGCGAGCTGGTTGCGCCCGTCGGACAGCGCGAACGCCCGCGCATGGACGCGCGACTTTATCTTGTCGCTCTGGCGGCTGAGCATGCCGCCGTTGAGCAGCACCGGCAGCTTGTCGGGCGTGACGTCGACCACGGCGGCGCCGACCTGCAGGGCGGCGTGGGCGGGCAGCACCGTCGCCAGCAGGCCGGCGGCGAACAGGAGACGGAACGGGCGGGGGCGGGAGCGAAGCGAGCGCATCAGGGGGAAGGAACGGGGTTCGGACGAAGGTAACGGTGGACCCGGTCCTTCTCCCGCCGACGGCACGCGGGGTCAATGGATCAGCTCATGAACGGGCAATTCGCTCAACTCCGCTGATGGGCAGCCCTATTCCCCCGGGAGCGGGGGCGGCCCCCGGCGTGTTGGGTTGGGAGTACCCAGCGGGGGCCCGACCAGAACAAAAGGGGGAGGGGTTGGGGACGGCGGGGGGTGT
>JAEUHA010000697.1 GCA_016793535.1 Opitutaceae bacterium
AGCTTCCCGTTGAAGAGGTTCAGCGAGAACCCGTAGTCCTTGCCGTGACCGGTCGGATCGGGCAGCGGCCCGAGGTAGAGGCCGACTGCGTAGCCCTGCGGCTGGAAGCTGTCCGACTTGTTGTAGTGGAGATTCAGCCACCGGGTCGGCTTCACCACGATGCCGGCGGTCTTTGTCTTGCCGCCCGCATGCACCCAGTCGGCCGGGCTGAGCGTGAACGTCGAATCGTAATCGAGAAAGATGCCGTCCGGGGTCGAGTTGAAGAGCGTCTGCCCGCGCTGCCGCTGGTCGCGCGTGTCCTTGCGGAACCCGAACGTCGTCACGACGCGATCCTTGATGAGATGACTCTGGAGGACGGCACCGTGGGTGCGCAGGAGCGAGCGATCCCAGGTGTTCGTGGAGTCATACCAGTAGCCCGGGCCGAGCTTCGCCTGCTCGGTCACGAAATTGGGCGTCGCGTTGGCCGCCCCGGGATTGGTCCAGCCGCCCCAGCGATACGCGTAGGTGCCGGGCACGAAATCCTTCGGTCCCTGGTCGGCGTTGTAGCCCCGGTTGTCGCCCACGTAGTAGCGGTAGTAGTTCAGGGCGACGTTCGGCCGCACAAACTCGCGGGACTGGCCGGTGGGCATCGGATACCAGGAGTGGTTCGAGAGGATGACGTCGCGCCAGATGGTCGTGCGCGAGCGGTTCTCCTTGAACTCGCCGTAGCCGAGGAACTGCTGCATGCCGAGCCACCGGAGCAGGTTCGTCTCCTTGCGCAGGTCGAGGCGGTAGGCGAGCTGCCCGCGGTACGTCTCGCGCTCGAAGGGCCCGCCCGCGATGCCCTTCGTATTGAAGAAACCGACATAGGGCCGGAGGAAGAACGGATTCGGGCTCCCGTCGACCATCCGCTCATTGGCGTCGATGTGCAGGAAGCCGGTGGCGCCCGAGCTGCCGGCGGTGCCGTAGAGGCCCCGGTTGTCGCGGCGGCCGGCCTCGCGGAAGTAGCCGAGCTGGAACGCGAGCAGGTTCCGCGGCGTGTCGAAGATGATCTGCTCGAGCTGCACGTGGCTGGTGAGCACGGTCTCGTTGATCCGGTTCATCGCCGCGAGGTTGACGTTCTCCCAGTCGTAGATCGCCTTGCTCGTGACCGAGGGATCGCTCGAGAACAGCGGCTGGGTGGCGCGGATCTGCTCGGGTGTCGTGTTGACGATGACGATGTTCTGGTTGCGCCCCTCCGGTGTAGTGGTGCTGCTGGTACGGCCCGGGCCCCAGTAGCCGATCGAACCGTCGGTGTCGATGAAGAGGACCGACTGGTCGCGCAGGCTGGCGCTGGTGAAATACGGCGGCAGCGTGGTCGCGGTGAACGTGCCGGGCACGCGCACGCCGTTGAGCTTCGCGGACGTGGTCACCGGATCCCACGTGGGCATGCCGGCGTTGATCCAGCCGGTGATGGCGTCGCGCGGCGGCGTGGTATTGGGACGGTTGCCGGTGATGTGGTAGTAGAAATGCGACGCGGTCAGCGTCGTGCGCTTGAACGGCTGGTAGCGCAGCATCGCGTTCAGCCGCTTGGTGTCCGTGCCCGACGGCTTCCGCACGAATCCGTCGTGCTGGAAGACGGCGCTGCCGCGGATCGCGAGCCGGTTGCGGAGCAGCACGCGGTTCAGGTCGAGATTGGCGCGGTAGCCGTCGAAGCTGTCCCAGCGCATGCCGACCGTCGAACGGTTGCGGCTGAGGTTGGCCGACGCCGGCGCCATGTTCACGGTTCCCGCCGCGTTGCCGAGGCCGAAGACGGTCGAGTTGGGTCCGCGGCTGATCTCCACGGCATCGATCATCGAAGGATCGATCGGTACGCGGCCGCTGGTCTCGAAGTTGGCGAACGAGAGGTTGGCCGCGCCGACGCCGCGCACGCGGTTGGCGCCGTTCGGATTGAGCGAGTTGTCGGTCGGACTGCCGTTGCGATCGACCTCGAACTGCGTGTAGGTGCCCGTGCCCTCGGTGCTCGCCTCGTAGAGGAAGATGTCGTTGATATCGAGCATCGCGAAGTCGGACATCTGTTCCTTCGTCACGACGGAGATCGACGACGCCAGGTCCTCGACGCGGGAGTTGAGCCGCGTGCCGGACATCGTCGTCGACGCGTAGTAGCCGCGGCCGTCGGACACGACCTCGAAGGGCGACAGGTGCACGGTCCCGTCGGTGGAGGCGGTGGTCGACGGGGCGACGGGCGGAGCCGCCTTCTTGTCCGCCTCCATTTTCCCGAGTTCGTCGGGATCGAGGCGGCCGTTTCGATTCACGTCGTATTTCGCGAGCACGAGCGGATCGGTGGCGGGGACCTGGGCAGACAAAGCCGCGGCGAACAGCAAGCCGGCGGCGGAGAGTGCGGCGGGCCGCCGCGTGGCAATTCGGGGTAGACGGAGGTTCACCTTGCGTACGGGTAAGGTTTCGGTGGGCCGGCGACCAGGGGGGCGATCACCAGCGGGGTCGGCGGGAGGCTGCGGGATTCGCCGGCGAAACTCTAGCCAAATTCGCCGTGACCCCGCCGCTGTTTCAGCGCTGCGCGACCCGCAGGATGGCCTCGACGCTGCGCTCCACGTCCGCCTCGGTCGTCGCCCATGAAGAGACGCTGATCCGCATCGCCGTCCGACCCTGCCAGACCGTGATGCCGGCCCAGCACGTACCGTCTTCCTGCACGCCTTGAATCACGCGTTTGGTACGCTCCGCGTCACCGAAGGCAACCAGCACCTGATTCAGCACGACATCGTTCAGGATCTCGCAGCCGGCCGCGGCCAGCCGGGCCGCGAACTGGCGGGCCTGGGCGCAGTTTCGCTCGATCAAGTCCGCCACACCCGCGACCCCGAGCGTGCGCAACGCCGCCCACACCTCGACACCGCGGGCCCGCCGCGACAACTCCGGGGTGAAGTCGCCGGGATTGCGAAACTCGGACTCGGTTGGCAGGTACTCCGCCGTGATGGCCATGGCGGCCCGCAGCGCGTGCGGGTCGCGCACGAAGGCGAGGCCGCAATCGTAGGGCACGTTGAGCCATTTGTGGGCGTCGGTCGCCCACGAGTCGGCCTCGCCCACGCCGGCCGTGAGATGCGACCGCGAGGGCGCCGCCGCCGCCCAGAGTCCGAAGGCGCCGTCGACATGGACCCACGCCCCCGCGGCGCGCGCCCGCCGGCAGACCTCGGCCACCGGATCGCATGACCCGGTGTTCACGTTGCCCAACTGCACGCACACGATCGTCGGCCCGCTGAGCGCGGGAAAGTCGGCCAGGCGCATGCGGCCCTGGTCGTCGACGGGGACCTTGATGACGCGGCTGCGGCCCAGGCCGAGCACGCCGAGCGCTTTCGTCACCGAGGGATGCGCCTCGGCGCTGACGACCACGGTCACCGGCGGCGCGCCGAAGAGGCCGTTGGCCTCGACGTTCCAGCCCGCATTCGCCAGCACCCGGTGGCGGGCGGCGGCGAGCCCGCAGAGATTCGCGACGGTCGCGCCCGTGACGAACGCCCCACCGGCCCCGCGCGGCAGGCGGAGGATCTCCAACAGCCAGCCCAACGCAACCTGCTCGAGAAACGCCGTGCCGGGCGTCGGCCGGTAGAGCCCGGTGTTTTGATCCCACGCGCCCGCCAGCCAGTTGGCCGCAAGCGTGACCGGCAGCGAGCCGCCGATCACGAAACCGAAGAACCGCCGGCCCGCCATCGCGGTCGTCGCGGGCGAGCCAACTTCGTCGAGCAAACGGAGCGTCTCCGCCGGATCGCCGGGTCCCGCGGGCAACGGCTCGTCAAAGGCGCGCAGCGCCGCGACCGCCTCCGGACTCGGCGCCACCGACCGGGCGTCGAGGGTATCCAGGTAACGCATGGCTCGGGCGGCGGCGTCGGAGAGAAGGGATGACATGGAACCACCGTGGACCCCGGCGCGAGCTTCCACAACGCAGCGTTTCGTGTGCGGGTGCGCGATCGACAGCACTGTTCCTAACGCGCAGCGTGGCCTCGGGAACGTACAGTGGTTCCGTTTGGCGGCGGTGGGAGCGGCTTTACGCCGCGACCGACTGCGAGACTGATCGTTCGGTCGCGGCACAAAGCCGCTCCTACAGGCGGAGGAAACGCAAACGCACCCGTTGCGGACACGTCCGCTTGACCGGAATCCGGCCCCGGTGCCAGCCTTGCTCCGATGTCCACCCCGACCCCTTCCCTCCCCGCCCTGCTGGCCGTCGCGTTGTTCGCGTGCGCCACGGGGTTCACGCAAACCCCGGCGCCGACCCCGAAGAAAGCCGCGGCCAAACAGCCGGCGGAACCCGCGCTCGTCTGGCGGGACATCACGACCTGGGGCGTGGAAGGCCGCGCGTTCGGCGACCTGCCGCGCAAGGCGTGGTTCGACCGGTTTCCCGCCGAGGCGGAGGGCCGCGTGACCGATGCGGTGTGGGGGCTGAGCCGCGACAGCGCGGGCATGCTGGTGCGCTTCAAGACCGACGCGACCGTGATCTGGGCCGACTACACCGTGCGCAAGGACCGGCTCGCGAGTCCGAACATGACCGCGATCGGGGCCAGCGGCATCGATCTCTACGCGCGCGACGAGCAGGGCAAGTGGCGCTGGGTCGGAGTGACGCGGCCGGACCGCAATCCCGTGCGCCAGCAGATCATCGCCGGATTGAAACCCGGCTATCGCGAATACGCCGCGTACCTCCCGCTCTACAACGGCGTCGAGCGGATGAACCTCGGGGTGCCGCCCGATGCCAAGTTCGAGCCCCTCGCGCCGCGGACCGAAAAGCCCATCGTCTTCTACGGCACCTCAATCACGCACGGCGCCAGCGCGTCGCGGCCCGGCATGGTGCACACCGCGATCCTCGGCCGGCGTTTCGACCGTCCCGTGATCAACCTCGGGTTCTCCGGCAACGGCCGCATGGACGCCGCCGTCGGCGACCTCCTGGTCAAGATCGACGCCGCCGTCTACGTCATCGACTGCCTGCCCAACATGTCCGCCGCGCTCGTGCGCGAGCGCTGCGTGCCGCTCGTCCAGCAACTGCGTAAGGCCCGTCCGGATACGCCCATCCTGCTCGTCGAGGACCGGCGCAACACCAACGCGTGGATCCTGCCCGACCGCAACCGGCACCACACCGACAATCACGCCGCGCTGAAGGAGGCGTTCGCGACGCTGCAGGGCCAGGGGGTGAAGCACCTGTACTACCTCGGCGGCGACGACCTGCTCGGCCACGATGCCGAAGGAGCGACCGACGGCTCGCATCCGAGCGACCTCGGCTTCGTGCGGCAGGCGGACCTGTTTGAGCCGGTGCTGCGGCGGACGCTGGGGCGGTAAGCGGCGCCCCTCTCCTGGGAGCGCGGCCATCCCCGGCCGCTCTTCAAACCCTGCGGACGGGGACGTCCGCGCTCCCGGGGACAGACGCCAATCCGACCCGGGCGAGGAATTCCTGCAGGTCCGCCGGCAACGGCGCTACGAACACGTGCGGCATCCCCGCCGGCCGCAGGTCGATCTCGGCACAGTGCAACGCCTGGCGCGGCAGGAAGAGTTTTTCCGCCAGCGCGGGAGTCCAGCCGTGATCGATGAAATCGAGGTAGAGCCGCGCGTCGGGGCCGTAGATCTTGTCCCCGATCAGCGCGTGGCCGAGCCACTGGGCGTGGGCGCGGATCTGGTGCTTGCGGCCGGTGGTGGTCACGACCCGCGCCAGGGTGACGCCCTCGCCTGTTGCGAGGGGAGTGAAATGCGTGACCGAGGGTTGTCCGGTGCCGTCCGTGACGACCGCGGACTTGATGAACACGGGGCTGCTGAGGTCGTCCCCCAGTGGCTGGTCGACCGTCACGGCGGCACGCATCTCCCCGGTCAGGATCGCCAGGTAGGCCTTGCCGATCTTTCGCTCCTGCATCGCGACCTGGAGCCGGCTGGCGAGCCGGGCCTCCTTGGCGAGCACCACGACGCCGCTCGTTTCCCGATCAAGGCGAAACACGAGGTGCACGGTCGGCAGCCGCGCATATTCGCGCAGGGCGCCAACGAGGCTCGACCACGGGCCGGCCTTGGACGGATGACAGACGACGTCGCCCGGCTTGTTCACGACGAGCAGGCCCGCATCCTCGTACACGATCCAGCCGGGCACCTCGCCGGGATCGATCATGCGCACCGGGCCGGGCACGCGCCGACGGCGCGGCCAGGCGCAGGCGCGCTGGGAAAAATCGTCGTCCGGTTCGCCGGCCAGGGCGGTCGCTGGCGGCACGACGGGAGGGGGCGGCACGGAACTCACGTCGCGGCCGGCAGCGCGCGGCGGCGGGCAAAGACCCGGGCGGCAGCGCGCGCGGCGACCGCCTTGGGCAGACGCGCCGCGACGAGCGTGTACACGTTGTTCCAGAAACCGGGCACGACATGCCCGCGGCCGCGGGCCAGGGCGCGCAGGGCCGAGCGAGCCACGGCGTCGGGCGTCAGCGTGAGCCGGGAGCCGAGCACATTGCCCACCGCTCCCGCCGCGGTGAAAAAACCGGTCGCGGTGGTTCCCGGACAGACGGCGATTGCGCGCACGGCGGATCCGCGCAGCTCCTCGTCGAGCGCCAGCGTCCAGTGCAGCACGAACGCCTTCGTCGCTCCATACGTCGCGGCGAACGGCGCCGGCACATAGGCCACGGTGGAAGCGATGTTCATCACCGCGCCGCCGCGCGCGAGCAGGGTCGGCAACAGCAGGCCGGTGAGCTGCACGAGACCCCGCACGTTCAGGTCGATCATCGCCAGCTCGCGATCGAGCGGCAAATCGGCAAACGCGCCGAACGAACCAGCGCCGCTGTTGTTGACCAGCAGGACGCGCCCCGTCGGGGCCTGGCGGGCCAGGTAGGCCTGCACCTCGCCGGCGGCGCGGGCGACGTCCGCGAAGCGCGAAACATCACATGAAAAATGGTTCAAATTTTCCGGCGCTCCCGGAAGAATTTTTTTGTCGGGCGCGTGCCGGGAGAGATTGCAAATCCGGAGTTCCGGCTTCAGGTTTCCACACAGCTGAATGAATGATTTTCCAATACCGGAAGATCCGCCCGTCAGAAGGACGGCCGAGAACGGTTGGAGCGCTTCGCTGAGCGAGGGCACGACGGGTAATGGAAAGTCAGACGGCTTTTTACACGGGGTCGGGATTTTCGTCCCGACCCTGTTTCACCCGAACCCATACGCAGAAACATGAACAGCCAAAACAACAGCGAACTCATCGTCTCCGGCATTCATCTCGAACTGACACCGTCGCTCAAGACGTACGTCCGGGAAAAAGCCGAGCGATTGTTTCGCCACGCGGAGCGGATCGTCCGTATCCGGGTCGAGCTGGAATGCGATCGCAGTCCGGCAGCTGGCGTGCAGTTCACGGCCAAGGGTCATATCCAGATCCAGGGGCCGGACATGAACGCGTCCGTCCAGGCGGACGAGTGTCACAAGGCAGTCTCCATGCTGGTCGACAAACTCGACCGCATGCTGCAGCGACGTCACCAACTTCACCGCGTCAAACGCAATCACCCGCACGCGGTTGATCTCGAGGCCGCCATTCCCAAGGCCTACGCCTGACGCGCCAGCATTAATCCCTTTCTGACTGCCATGCCCGCCGGATTTCCCGGCGGGCATTTTTTTGCCGGCCGGGGACGACGCGCAGCCCCGCGGGCCGGGCTCCGCCAAATTGCCCCCTGCTCTAGCCGAGCGCCGATGCGGCCCAGCCCGGCAGTGCGATCCGGCGGCCGTGCAGGTGCGCGCGCAACGCGGCGTGCAGCCACGGGCGCGACGCGGAACTGTCCTCCACTTCAAGAAAGGCGCCGGCGGCCTCGCGCACGATCACGTAGCGCTCGATTGTCACCCCGATGGGTTCAGCCTCGCCCAGCAATTCGCATGTGAGCTCGATGCGGCCCCGCTTCGAGTCGACCGTCAGGTCCCGCACCTTGCCGTAGGTCTTGATGAGATCGTTCAGGTAACCCTTGGCCGCCTTGCTGGTCATGAGGTCTTTCGCCGCGGAGATCATCGTGGGGCAACTCTGCCCAACACGTCGCAAAACGCCAGTCGCTCCCGGTCAGGGTGTGCCGGCCCGGGCCGCCCACGTGGCGCGAGCATCCGGCTCGCGCGCGGGGTCTGCGCAGATTTGCGGTTCACGCGGGCGAGATGCTCGCGCCACGCGTTTCTCGTTCACGCGGACAGGATGCGCGCGCGGGCCACGGCTTCACGCCGCCGCCGGCGCCAGCGCGCGGGCGGGTGTCGCCTGGATCGCCTTGCGGAGGTCGTCGTTGCGCACCGGTTTGGTGAGAAAATCGTCCATGCCGGCGGCGTAGCACTCGTCGCGATCGTGGGTCGAGGCGTTCGCGGTCATTGCCACGATGCGCGGGCGGTAGGAGCCGCTGGCGCTGGCCCGGATTTCCCGCGCCGCCTGCAGTCCGTCCATTTCCGGCATCTGCACATCCATCAGAATGAGATCGTAGCGCTGACGGGCCACGGCCTCGAGGGCCTCGCGGCCGTTGGCGGCGACGTCGGCCCGGTAACCCAGCCGCTGCAGCATGAGGAGGGCGACGCGTTGATTCACCGGATTGTCCTCGGCCACGAGAATCGCGAGCGGATGATCCTCCGCGACCGGCGCGATCTCCTGGGCGGCGGCGGGCCGCTGGTGATTCCGGCCGTGCAGCACCTCGACGCAGAGCTCGAACAGCGCGCTCACTTTCACCGGCTTGCTCACGACGCCCGCGATGTTCAGCGCCTCCGGCAGGCGCGCGCGGCCCCACGGCGAAAGGAGCACGACCGGCAACTGCTCCGCCGACCGCTGGCGCCGGATGGCCGCGACGACGTCGGGGCCCGTCAGTTCCGGCATCTCGACATCCACGAGCGCCAGGTCGAACGCCGGCTCCTGCGCCAGCACGGTCAGCGCCTCGGTGCCGGACGCCACGGACCGCGGGACCACGCCCCACGTGATCAGCTGCTGGCTGAGGATGCGGCAGCTGGTGGGGTTGTCGTCGACGATCAGCACGCGACGACCCGCAAGCACGGGCGAGCGCGTGATCGCGAAAGACTTCGCCGCGGCGACCGGGATCACGGGAATCTCGAAAGCGAAGGTGCTGCCCTTGCCATGGGCGCTCTCAACCCAGATGCGGCCGCCCATCAGTTCGACGATGCGCTTGCAGATCGCCAGCCCGAGGCCGGTGCCACCGAACTGACGGGTGGTCGAGGCATCCACCTGGCTGAACGTCTTGAACAGGCGGTCCATTCGCTCGGCCGGAATCCCGATGCCGGAATCGTGCACGGAAAAACGCAACCGGACCCGGTCGTCGGTGCGGGCCGCGATTGCGACCGACAGGAACACTTCGCCGTGCGAGGTGAACTTGACCGCGTTGCTGAGCAGGTTGACGAGGACCTGGCGCAGGCGGGTGTCGTCGCTCTCGATCAGCTCCGGCACGCCCGGATCCATCGTGCTGAGCAGGTCGATGGCCTTTTCCGCGGCGCGGCCGGCCATGACATCGAGTGCGGACTCGAGGCACTCGCGCAGGTCGAACGGCCGCTGCTCGAGGTCGAGCCGGCCCGATTCGATCTTGGAGTAGTCGAGGATGTCGTTGAGCAGGCCCAACAGGCCGTCGCCACTGGAGCGGATCGTCTCGGCGTATTCGCGCTGCTCCTTCGAAAGTTCGGTGCCCAGCAGCAGTCCGCTCATTCCGATCACCGCGTTGAGCGGGGTGCGGATCTCGTGGCTCATGTTCGCGAGGAACTCCGACTTGGCGACGGTGGCCGCCGCCGCCTCCTGCGCGAGCTGGTTGGCGCGGCCGAGCGCATTCTCGAGCTGGCCGTTGAGGCGCTCCGCTTCGTCGCGGGCGCGCACGATCTCCGACTGGGCGAGGCGCTCCGCCGTCACGTCCCAGTTCACGCCCACCATGCGCACGGCCCGGCCGGCGGGATTGAGCTGCACGTGCGCGCAGGCGCGGATGACGCGTTCCTCGCCGTCGGGCCGGAGGATCCGGAACGACGTGTTGAACGGCTTCCGCCCCTCGGCCGCCTCGCGCGCCTCCTGCTCCACGCGGTCGGCGTCCTCCGGATGCAGCCGCTCGCGCCACGACTGGTAGGAACCGTCGAATTCGTTCGCGGCGAGGCCGTGCAGTTCGTGCATCCGGTTGTCCCAGACGAGGCGGCGCTGCACGAGGTCGAAGTCCCAGATGCCGACCTGGGCGGCCTCGGTGGCGAGCTGGAGCCGTTCCGTGAGCGACTGAAAGCGGAGCTCGATCGTCTTGCGCTCGGTGATGTCGAGCGAGCGGCCGACGAGCCGGACCACGTTGCCGACGGAATCGCGCAAAGGCGTGAGGCGCGTGAGCCACCACACGAGACGGCCGTGGACGAAGAACGGCTCCTCGTACTCGATGGGTCCGGCCGATTCCGTGCCGCGGCGGAAGCTGGCGCACAGGCACTCGGCCATCTCGGCCGGGATCATCGGCACGAGATCGCGGGGCGTCTTGCCGCGAATCTCCCCGCTGGTGATGCCCGTGAGCCGCTCGTAAGCCGGGTTGATCTCGACGAACCGGAAGTCGCCGCCGTTGGTCACATCGACCACGAACACGCCGAGGTCGACGCTGGAAAACACACTCTGCAGCAGCACGCGGCTCTCCTCGTGGGCCTGCTCCGCGCGCTTCCGTTCGGTGACGTCCGTGATGAACCCCTGCCACAGCACCGCGCCGTCGGCCTGCCGCTCCGGCTGGGCGGCGCCCGAGACCCAGCGCACGGTCCCGTCGGCAAAGCGGGTGCGGTACTCGCACTCCCAGCGCGAGAGCGCCCGTCCCGACTGGCGGATCGACTCGGCCACGCGTTCGACGTCCTCCGGGTGGATGAGGTCCCAGATGACGGACGAATCCTCGGAAACCTGGCTGGGCTCCATGCGATAGATCTGCCGGATGCCCTCGCTCGCGAACGGGAAACTGTAGCGCCCCTCGGGACTCTGCCGGAACTGGAACACCATGCCTGGAACCTGGGAGGCGATGTTGCTGAGGCGGGTGTCGAGTTCGCGCCGCCGCTCCTCGGCGAGGCGCTGGGCCGAGACATCGCTGGCGATCGCGAGGTAGCCGACGATCCGGCCGCGGCGGTCACGCATCGCCGCCACGGATACACGGACCGGGACGCGCTTGCCGTCGCGCCGCACGTCGGTCCAGTCGCGCTCCTCGGCTTCCGCGCCTGCCTCGGCACGGGCCACGAGGGCCCGGAAGCCGGCGGGAACCGCGCGGCCGAGATCGCCGGAAAGTTCCGCGGCGCGGGCCGCGAGTTCGTCCGGGAGGTGAAAAGCCTCGTACCCGAGCTTGCCGATGACGTCCTCCGCCCGGTAACCGAGCAGCCGTTCCGCTCCGCGGCTGAACGCCTCCACGACGCCGAGCACGTCGGTCGAGATCACGCTGTGGCCCGAATTGGTCAGGATGCTCAGGTTGAGCGGGTGGTCCTGATCCGCGCCGCCAGACCGGAATTTCCTGCCCAGCAGGAACGCGCCCAAGCCGGCGATCACGGCCGCGACCGCGGTGCCCAGGCCGTAGGAGGCGGCGTCCACGGCCGGCAGCAATTTCTTCACCGCCACCGGAGCACACCACACCAGCCCGGCGAGGACGGCGCCGCCTCCCAAGAGGATGCTGATGGGTCTGAAATCTCGGTGCGGTGACATCGCGGTCGGACACCCCGGCGAGAAGCCATGGGTGCCCGTGAAAATATCGTCACTTATCCCCGCAAGTTTAGGCCCAACCGGGGGATTCGCCGCCCGCGGACGCGACTGCCGTGCCAGCGGCGCAGCCGGGAGTGGCCAACCTGCCTGTCTTCCGTCACCTGCGGGAGTTATGTCCATCATTGCCGTTGCCCTGCCCCCACCCGCACCCTAGCCGTTTCACCTGCCCATGTCGTTCGACGAAAAGCTCCGCCGAATATCCGCTTGGAGCGGCCTGCTGACGGTCGCCGCGGGCGGCATCGTGCTGGCCGGCTGGATCACCGGCGTCCATCTCTTCGCCAATCTCACCCCCTCGGTTCCGCCGTTGAAGCCCGACGCGGCGATCTGCCTCCTCCTGATCGGGGCCTCACTCTGGCTGCAGTTGCGCCCCGGGGTGAAAACGCAGCGGGCCGGGGTGTTCTGTGCCGTGGCCGCGCTGGTCATCGCGGTGGTGGTGCTGCTGCTGCGCTGGTACGCCCTGGACCTCGGCTTTCATCGCGGCTTGTCGTGGCTCCTCGGATACGGCGGGGACGAAAGCGGACTGCGAATGTCCCTGCATGCGGCGCTGATGCTGGCGGGCGCCGCCACCGCACTGGTCATGCTCGGGCAAAACCAGCGGCGGGACTGCTGCCCGGTCGCCGTGTGGCTCGCCAACCTCGTGATCGGGTTCAGTGCCGCGGCGCTGGTCGCGGTGGAGTTCGGCCAGAGCACGGCCTTCACGCAGCCACTGAGGGTCTCAAGCCACCTTTCCGTCGTCCTCCTGATCCTGGGCGTCGGAATCCTCCTGGCCCGCCCGGAGGACCGCAACCTGCAGATCATCTTTTCCCGCAGTCGCGAAGGAGTGCTGGCCCGCCGCCTGTTGCTCGCGGTCACGGTTGCCCCCCTCGCGTTCGGACTGGTCGCCGCGTGGCTCTCGCGGCACCATTACCTCTCCGTCGTCGACGCCGTTGTCCTGTTCGCCGTCGCGATGATCGCGTCCGGCTTTGGCATCGCCCTCTTCTCGCTCAACTCCGCCGCCGCCCTCAGCGCCCAACGCGAGCAATCCGATGCGAGCCTCCGCGACCTGCAGGAGCGGGTGCAGGCCCAAACCGTCAGCGTGCAGGAAACCATCGACGAGCGCATGCGCGCCCTGCGCGACGAGAACGCCGGTCTGCACGCCGCCGCGGACAGCAACGCGCTCGTGGCCCTGGCGACCCGCCACGCCGCCAACCCGGTGATCATCACCGATGCCGAAGGCGCAATCGTCTGGGTGAACCCCGCATTCTCGCGCGTCACCGGCTATGCGTTCGACGAAGTGAAGGGGCGCAAGCCGGGGAAGGTACTGCAGGGCCCGGACACGGATCCCGCCGCCATCGCACGCCTGCGCGACGCCGAGCACGTCGGGCAGCCCTGCCGCGTCGAGATCCTGCATTACACCCGACAGGGCACGCCCTACTGGCAGTTGCTCGACCTCCAGCCGGTGCGTGACGCGGCCGGCAAGCTCACGCATTTCGTCACGCACCACACGGACATCACCGGGCAGCGGGCCGATCGCGTGCGGCTCGAGCACCTCAACCGCCGACTGGAACTGGCGTCACGTGCCGGCGGAATCGGAGTCTGGGAATGGGATGCCATCACCCAGCGGTGTTTCTGGGATCAGTGCACGCTGGAGATCTATGGCGTGCGGCCGGAGGAATTCACGGGCACCCGTGAGGAATGGATCAACCGGCTCCATCCGGACGAACGGGAGTCCGCCGTCGCGCGCATCGTCGCGGCCATGGCGCGGGGCGACCACTACGAACACGAGTTCCGGATCATCCGCGCGAGCGATGGGGCCGAACGGGTCGTACAGACGCGCGGCCTCATCGAGCGGGACTCGACCGGACGCGTGCGACGGATCATCGGGACCGAGCGCGACGTGACGACGGAGCGCGAGGCCGCGCAGAAGACGGCGGCCGTCACGGAGCGGCTGCGACTCGCCCTGCGCTCCTCCAACTACGGCGTCTGGGAAGTCGACCTCGCCACCGGCCGGCGCCACTGGGACGACCGGATTCTCGAGATGTTCGGCCTCACGCGCGAGACTTTCGACCCGGATCGTCCGGTCTGGCTCGAGCGCGTGCATCCCGACGACCGGGCCGCCGCCGCCGAGAACATGCGCCGCGTCATCGCCGGCGAGTTGGCGGACTACGCCATTGTTTTCCGGATCGTGCGGGCCGACGGTGCCATCCGATACCTCGAGTCCCAGGGCTACCTGCAACGCGACGCCCGCGGCCAGCCGGTCCGTCTCGTGGGCCTGAGCCGCGACATCACCGAGGGAAAGGAACTCGAGCAGCGGCTCGAGAAATCCGAGCAACTCGCCCGCGAAGTGAGTCGCATCGCGCGGATCGGCGGCTGGGAACTCGATCTCGTGGGACGGCGCGTCACCTGGACGGAGGGCACGCGCCGCCTCCACGAAGTCGACGATTCGTTCCAGCCGTCGATGGCGAGCATGTGGCAGTTTTTCCCGCCCGACGTGCTGCCAAAGGTGCAGGCCGCGTTCAACGATGCCAGCCCGTCGTCCCCGACCTTCGAGCTCGAGGTGCCGATGCTCACCGCGCGAGGTCGCCGGCTGTGGGTGCGAATCCTCGGCCACGGGGAATTCCACCAGGGGGCCGCGGTGAGCGTGCACGGAGCGATTCAGGACGTCACCGTCCAGCACGAGGGCGAGGAAGCCCGCCGCCAGCTCGAGATGCAGCTCTTTCAGGCCCAGAAGATGGAGACGCTGGGCACCCTCGCCGGCGGCATTGCCCACGATTTCAACAATCTCCTCACCGGCATCATCGGCTACCATGAACTCGCCGCCGACATCCTGCCCGAGGACCATCCCTCGCGGCAGTGCCTCAATGAGGCGCGCAACGCCAGCATGCGGGCCCGCGCGCTGGTCGAGCAGATCCTCACCTTTGGCCGGCAGAGCCGCAGTGCGCAGCTCGAGCCGATCGAACTCGGGCCGGTGGTCGACGAAGCCCGGCGTTTCCTCCGCTCGACGCTTCCCGCCAACATCGCGATCGAGGTGAATTGCGCGCCGAACTGCGGAACCGTCGCCGCCGACGCGACGCAGATCCACCAGGTGATGCTGAACCTCGGCTCCAACGCCGCCCACGCGATGCGGGAAAACGGCGGCACCCTGCGCATCACGCTCGAGCCGTGGGAGGTGAGTCCGGACCTCGCGATCACACTCGGCTCCACGCCGGCCGCGAGCTATGTGCGGCTGTCGGTCAGCGACGACGGCCACGGGATGGATGAGGCGACGCGGCGCCGGATTTTCGATCCGTTCTTCACGACCAAGAACACCCGCGAGGGCACCGGCCTCGGGCTCGCCGTCGTGCACGGCATCATCCGCGGACACCGCGGAGCCATCGACGTGGAAAGCGCCCCCGGGCGCGGCGCCACGTTTCACATCTACCTGCCGGCGGTGGGCCAGCCGAAGGAAGCAGCCGGCGCCGGACCCGGCTCGGCCCCGCTGGGCAGCGGTGAATACGTCTGCGTGGTCGATGACGAGGAGGTCGTCGGCAGCTGCACCAAGCTCGTGCTCGAGAACAAAGGCTACCACACCCTCGTCTTTACGTCCGGAGAAGCCTGCCTCGCCGAAGTGCAGTCCAATCCCGCGCGCTGCACGGTGCTCGTCACGGACCAGACGATGCCCGGCATGTCGGGCACCGAACTCGCCGCCGCGCTGCGGCAATTGCGGCCCGGACTGCCGGTCGTGATCATGTCGGGGTACTTCTCCAAGATTTCGCCGCAGATTCTCGACGACCTCGGCCAGGTCGAACTGCTCGGCAAGCCCTTCACCACGGACGAACTGCTCCACGCGGTCCACCGCGCGCTGCACCCCGCGGCGAAGGGGGCCTGAGCCCGGCGCAGGAGCGGCGGCACGCCGCGACCGCTCGCGGCCGCAGGAACAGGGATTGCATCTCTCGGACCGCTTTGTCTCTCTCGGCCTTTCGCCATGTCCCAGCCGAAGCTCCCGCCCGCCGCCCTGCATCCGGATCTCGCCGAAGTGCTGCTCACGGAGGGGCAGATCCGCGAGCGGATCAAGACCCTCGCCCGGGAGATCAAGGCGGCGTACGGCGACGGTGAGTTCACCATCATCTCGCTCATCAACGGAGCCGTGATGTTCACCGCGGACCTGATGCGGGAGATCGACAATCCGGTGCGGCTCGACTGCATCCGCGTGTCCAGTTACGGCGCCAAGACCAAGTCCATCGGCACGCCCCAGGTGATCTACAGCCTCACCCTCGACATCAAGGCGCGCGACGTCCTCGTGATCGACGACATCCTCGACACCGGCAAGACCCTCAAGCTCGTGAAGGAGCTGGTGCAGGAACTGAAACCCGCCAGCTGCCGGACGTGCGTGCTGCTCGACAAGAAGGCCCGGCGCGAGGTGGCGCTCGAAGCGGATTTCGTCGGCTTCGAGATTCCCGACAAGTTCGTCGTCGGCTATGGCCTCGATTTCGCCGAGCGCTACCGGAACCTGCCCGGGATCGGCGTGCTCAAGCCGGAGAAGCAGACGACCACGCCGTGGGCCTCGGGCTGAGGCGGTCTCGCCCGGTCAGTTGAGCTCCGGATCATCCGGCTCGCCCGCGAGCAGCCGCCACTCCGCGCCCTCGCGACCGAGCACGGTGCGCCAGAGCGTTTCATCCTGGGCCTGCGTGAGCAGATCCTCGGGCACGTCCGCCACGACCCAGGTGCGCAGGCGCATCTCGTTCTCGAGCTGGCCCGCGGACCAGCCGGAGTAGCCGAGAAAGCCGCGGACGTGCGTCCCCTCCTCGCCGAGCAGCTGCTCCGCCTTGTCGGGATCGATGCCGAAGTGCAGCCGGAAGCCATCGGAGCGGGTCTGCCAGGCCGCGAGCACGAGCTGCTCGGTCTGCACCGGACCGCCGTGGAACAACGGCACGCTGGCGAGCGCGCCGAGGGCAAAGTCACCGCTCAGTTCGCCGAGCCGCTTGCCCATCGGCCGGTTGAGCACGACGCCCATCGCGCCCTCGGCGTTGTGCGACGACATCAACACGACGCTGCGCCGGAAATTCGGATCCTTCATCGCCGGATGCGCGAGCAGCAGCGAGCCGGCGAGGGTTTCCCGGGAGGTCTGGTGGGGCTCGCGCATGAAACGATTGCGGCGGGACGGGCGGCTCAGAGCTTCAGGATTTTCACGCCGGCATCCTCGAGGAGCGGCGCGACGAGGGGATCATTGGCATAGTCAGACCGGTAACGGACCTCCGCGATCCCTGCCGCCGCGAGAATCTTCGCGCAATTGATGCAGGGAAAGTGCGTGACGTACGCGACGCAGCCCTCGACCGAGCTTCCGCGGCGCGCGGCGTCGGCCACCGCATTCTGCTCGGCATGCACCGTCGCCTGTTCGTGCCCTTCGCGCACCCGCGAGACGTGCGGCGTGCCGGGAAGGAAGCCGTTGTAGCCCGCGGCAACGATGCGGTTGCGGCGTTCCCCGGCCGTGACGATCACACAGCCGACATGGAGCCGCTCGCAGTTCGACCGCGACGAGATCAGCACCGCGGTGGCCATGAAGTACTCGTCCCAGGACGGCCGGTGCGGGAAGTTCTGCGCCGCATCGGCGATCAGGTCGACCGGCAGCACGGGCACCGCGGGAACCGCGGGCGAATCGGGCGCAGGAGAGGGTCGGGCGGAAAGGCTCATGTAAACCGCCGCGGACTCTGGACAGGTTCACGCGCCCGGGCAACGTTCGATGCAACTTTCCGACCCGACCGGGCGGCGCCTCCCTTCCTTCGTCCATGCAGCGCATCCTCCAACCCGAACTGCTCGACGGCCTGCCCGCCGATCATCCGGACGCCCTGCACAACCGCCGCGACCTCAGGCTCACCAACCGCCTGCTCGGAACGCACCGCTGGATCGAGCGCACGCTGCCCGGCCTGCTGGCCAAGGGAGAACACGTGCTCGAGCTCGGTGCCGGCACGGGTGAGCTCGGTCGCAGGCTGGCCCGGCGCGGTCTCACGGTCAGCGGTCTCGATCTCTGGCCCCGGCCCCGGGACTGGCCGGCGGGAGACTGGCATCAGGAGGACCTGCGCCGGTTCGACGGCTACGACCGCTATCCGGCAATCCTGGGCAACCTCATCCTGCATCAGTTTTCCGACGCCGACCTCGCCGATCTCGGCCGGCGGCTGGACCGGGATCGGGGGCCACGCGTGATCCTCGCCTGCGAACCGGTTCGCCGCCGCCTTTCGCAGGTGCTCTATCGCACCCTCGCGCCTTGCTTCGGAGCGAACCACGTCTCGCTGCACGACGCGCATGTCAGCATCGCGGCCGGATTCCGCGGCGACGAACTGCCCCGCCGGCTCGGCCTCGAACCCGCCCGCTGGCTCGTGCGACAGCACTCCACCCTCCTGGGGATCTACCGCCTGGTGGCGGTGCGTCGCGCTTCCCGGTGATGCGGCCGATCGAGATTGTCGGCGGCGGGCTCGCCGGTCTGTCCCTCGGACTGGCGCTGCGCCGCGCCGGCGTGCCCGTGACCCTGCACGAAGCCGGGCGGTATCCCCGGCACCGCGTGTGCGGCGAATTCATCTCGGGCCTGGTCCCCGGCGTGATCGAGCGCCTCGGTCTCGCCCCTGCCCTGGCGGGCGCGCTGCCGCACGTCGACGTCGCCTGGTCGGTCGGCTCCGGTCCGCCCCGCCACCAGACCCTGCCCCGGCCGGCGCTCGCGTTGAGTCGCCATGTTTTGGATACACGGCTGGCCAACGCGTTCACTGCCGCGGGCGGTGACCTGCGCACCGGCAGCCGCCAGGACGCCGCCCCCAGGGCCGGACGGGTGATCGCCACCGGCCGGCCGCGGGCGGGCGACCCGGTGTGGCTGGGGCTCAAGGCCCACTGGAGCCACCTGCGGCTCGAACGGCCGCTGGAAATGCACGTCGGCGACCAGGCCTACGTCGGCCTCGCCCAGGTGTCCGAAGGCGTGAACGTCTGCGGCCTCTTTCGCCGCCGGCCGCTGGCCGGTCGGGGCGCCGCATTGCTGGTCGACTACGTGCGGGCCGCCGGCCTGCAGCCGCTCGCGGAGCGCCTGGCGGCCGCGACCTGCGTCGAGGAGAGCTTTTGCGCGGTGGCGGCGCTGGAGTTTGGCCGCCGGCCGGCACCGCCCGCGGGTATCCATTTGGGTGATGCGGCGGCCACGATCCCGCCGTTCACCGGTCATGGCATGGCGATGGCCTTCGAGGGCGCGGCCGTCGCGCTGGCGCCGCTCGTCGCCTATGCGGAGGGCCGGATCGACTGGGACAAGGCGGAGCGCGCGGTCGCCAGTGCCCTGCGCCGGCGCTTCCGGACGCGCCTCACCTGGGCGGGGCTGCTGCATCCATTTCTTCTGCAACCTCGGCGCCGGCGCTGGTTCGAATATCTGCACCGCGCCCACCTCGTCCCCTTCCGCCCGCTCTACGCCGCGCTGCACTGACGCCCGCGCGATCCCTCCCTCCCCATGTTCCTCCACGCCCTCGCCACCGCGCTGCCCCCCACCGCATATACGCAGGCGGACTGCTGGGAAATCGCGCTGCGGTCGCCCCTCCGCCAGCGGCTGAGCAAGCGCTCGATGCTCATCCTGCAGACCATTCTCCGCCGCGACCACGGCATCGCCAAACGCCACCTGGCGCTCCCGGAACTGGAGCGGGTGTACGACCTCTCGGCCGACGAACTCAACGCCGCGTTCCGGCGCGAGGCGCCGCTGCTCGCCGGCCGGGCGCTGACGGCCGCGCTGGCGCAGGCCGGGCTCCGGGCGACGGACCTCGATGCGCTGCTGGTCTGCACCTGCACCGGCTATCTCTGTCCCGGCGTCACGAGCTACGTCGCGGAGCAGCTCGGCCTGCGCACCAACGTGTTTCTGCAGGATCTCGTGGGGCTCGGCTGCGGCGCGGCGATCCCGATGCTGCGCGCCGCCTCGCATGTCCTCGCGGCGCAGCCCGAGGCGAAGGTCGCGTGCATCGCGGTGGAGATCTGCTCCGCGGCGTTCTATGTCGACGACGATCCCGGCGTGCTGGTGAGCGCGTGCCTCTTCGGCGACGGCGCGGCGGCGACGATCTGGCGGGCGACGCCCGGAGCGGTGCCGGTGCGCGCCTTCGGCTTCGACACCACGCACGTGCCCGCCGATCGCGACAAGCTGCGGTTCGAGCAGCGCGGCGGAAAGCTCCGCAATCTCCTCGACCGCGCCGTACCGGAACTCGCCGCCGCCGCCGTCGGCCGGCTCTGGGCGGATCGGGGCCCGCGGCCCGTCGCCCGCGTGGTCACGCACGCCGGCGGCCGCGATGTGCTGGAGGCGCTGGCGCCCGTGCTCGCGCCCCACCCCCTCGACGCCGCCACCCACGTGCTCCGCGACTGTGGCAACCTGAGCAGTCCGGCGGTCCTGTTCGCGCTCGAAGCGGCTCTCCGGTCGGGCCCCCCCGGCAGCGACGGTGACTTCTGGCTCGCCAGCTTCGGCGCCGGGTTCAGCGCGCACAGCTGCCGGCTGGGTGCGGAATAGGCTTCCCCTTTTCGCGTCCTCCGCCTCCTTCGTCGCCCATCCCCTTCGCCATGCCCGCCGACCTCGATGCCCTCGTGGACTATTGTGACCGCCGCACGCGCCGGACTGCGTTCAAGGACGCACCGGGTGCGTTCAATGGCCTGCAGGTGGCGAATTCCGGCCGCGTCACCCGGATCGGTGCGGCCGTCGATGTCGGCGTCGTGCCGTTCCAACAGGCGGTCGCGGCCGGGGTTGATTTCCTGATCGTGCATCACGGCCTGTATTGGGACATGCCGCGTCCCCTTGTGGGCCCCGCCTACGAGCGCGTGGCCACCCTCGTGCGCGGCAACTGCGCGCTCTATTCGAACCACCTCCCGCTCGACGGGCATCCGGAGATCGGCAACAACGCGCTGCTCGCGCGCCAGCTCGGTCTGCGCCCCCGGCGGCCGTTTCTCGTCCGCGACGGCGAGGCGATCGGCTGCATCGCACCCTCGCGGCTGAGCCGCGCGGCCCTGCGCACCCGGCTCGAGCGCCAGTACCGGCGCGTCATCGCAATCGAATGCGGCTCCGCCTCGCCGCGGGCGGTCGCCTTCTGCAGCGGTTCCGGCAACAGCGCGGTGCCCGAGCTCGGTCCTGCCGGCGTGGATACGCTGGTCACCGGCGAGCTGCGCGAGGAGTGGTTCACCCGGGCCCAGGAGGAGAAGTTGAACCTGTACCTGTGCGGACACTACGCGACGGAGGTGCACGCCGTGCAGGCGCTCGCGGCCGAGCTGGCCCGGAAGTTCCGCCTGCCCTGGCAGTTCATCGCGACGGACAACCCCCTGTGACCGGCCCGTGTCCGGGCGGCTCCGCGGCGCCGGGCGGGCCGGCCGCGGCGAATGATTCCTTGGCAACGCGGGGGTTTTGGCGAGGATGCGCGGCGTCCCCATGAAGAAGATCGCCATCCTCAACGGCCCCAATCTCGACCGTCTCGGCAAGCGCGAACCGGAAATCTACGGCCGCGCCACGCTCGCCGACCTCGAAAGCGCGCTCCGGGCGGAGTTCGCGGCGGTGGCGCAGCTCGAGTTCTTCCAGTCGAACCACGAGGGCGCGCTGATCGACCGCATCGCGGCGCTGGCCGACGCGAAGATCGACGGCCTGGTGATCAATCTCGGCGCGTATACGCACACCAGCGTGGCGCTGCGCGATTCACTGCTCGGCGCGCACCTGCCGACGGTCGAAGTTCATATCTCGAATCTCTACAAGCGGGAGGACTTCCGCCACAAGTCGCTCACCGCCCCGGCTTGCATCGCGGTGATCACCGGCCTCGGCCTGGAAGGCTATCACGCGGCGATCCGGTTCCTGCTGAAGCGCGGGGCGAGTTGAGAGTTCGCGGTTGAGAATTGAGAGACCGGTCTTTCGAGGCGCGGAGAGGCACTCGGCCGGGCGATCACAATTCGCCGCTTGGATTTCTCCCCACTCTCATCGCTCACCTTCACCCTGCTGGCTTAGCCGGGCTCATGCAGTTGAAAGGTGAAAGATGAGAGTTGAAAGACGTGCCGCAGCGGGCGCGGGCTGGAATCGCTGCCAGCCGGCAGCTCGCACCGAAAAGTGCATTCGCCTTCCGTCGGCCTACCCGTTCCTCCCGTCTGGTTCGGAACTTTCAGCCTTCAACCTTCAACTTTCAACTGCATCCCTCCGGCTTAGAACTTTGTCCACGCCCAAACGCCCAGGTGGAGCGTGGCGCAGGCGGCCAGGGCGGCGGCGGCATCGTCGGCCACGACGCCCCACCCCCCCGGAAGCGATTGCAGGCGGGCGATGCCGAGCGGCTTCAGAATGTCGAAGAAGCGGAAGAGTCCGAACCCGAGCAGCAGAAAAACCCAGGTCGGGGCAACGCCCGGGAGCGTGCGCCAGCCGAGAAAGCACAGCGGCATGACGATCACCTCGTCGAGGATCACTTCGCCCGGATCGCTTTTCCGCAGCCGCACCTCGGCCTCGCCGCAGAAGCCGACGGCCAAATACAGGCCCACGATGCTCGCCCCGATCACGGCGCCGATCGGCGCGTGGGCAAAGAAGACCACGAAATAGAGCAGACCAGCGAGCGAGCCCCAGGTCCCCGGCGCCGGCAGCCGGCGGCCCAGCGGACCGAGGGTGGCCAACGCGAGCACGAGGCCCGTCGGCAGGACACGAGGCCAGGCCGGTGGAGTGAGTCGCATGGCGAATCCGCGGATCAGCGCCGGCTCAGTTGAACAGGACCTTGCCGTAGCGCCGGAAGTAGGAAACGCCGGACGTGATCGTCAGGACCGCCGAAAGCGCAAACAGGCCGATGCCGATCAGGCGCACGGCGGTGACCAGGTGCCGGTCGTCGCCGACGAACTGCGAGTCCTGCGCCAGCATCCGGGCGCCGATCAGCCAGCCGATCGCATTGAGTTGCACGAAGGTCTTCACCTTGCCGCCGGTGTCGGCCTCGACCACATGGCCCTTCACCGCCACGGCCGCCCGCAGGCCCGAGACCGCGAACTCGCGGCAAAGTATGCACAGCAGGAGGACCATCGCCGTGATGTCGTGGCCCATGAAGTTGGCGGAGTCGTTGACCAGAGCGATCATCAGGCCGATGACCATGACCTTGTCGATGACGCTGTCCATGAAGCGCCCGAACGCCGACACCTCGCCGCGTTCCCGGGCGATCTTGCCGTCGAGCCAGTCCGTCAGCGCCGCCGCGATGTAGAGCCAGAACGCAAATGTCGCCGCGAACGGGAATTCGGCATACATGAGCCCGACCACCATGAACATCAGGGGCACGCGCGAAATGGTCAGGAGGTTCGGCAGATTCATGCGGTCCCAATCAGGAAAACATGGTCTGGGCCGGTGAACGCAAGCGCGGACCCGCGCCCGGACGCGATCGATGGAGAATTGTCGCCCGCGGCGGTTTTTGTCGCCAGCCGGAGCGTTCTGCCCTTCGCTGCGCGCACGTTCATGCGCCACTGCATCTATCCGGGGACGTTCGATCCCATCACCTACGGGCACCTCGACGTGCTGGCCCGCGCCGCCAAACTGTTCGACAAGGTGACGGTCGCCGTGGCCGAAAGTGCCGGCAAGGCCCCGCTGTTCACCTCGGAGCAGCGGGTCGAGATGATCACCCCGAATCTCGTGAAGTGGCCACACGTGACAGTGACGACGTTTCGCGGGCTGCTCGTGGAGTTCTGCCTGGCCAACGAGGCCGACGCGATCATCCGCGGCCTCCGGGCGCTGTCGGACTTCGAGTTCGAATTCAACATGGCCCTGATGAACCGGCATCTGGAGCCCCGGGTTGAGACGCTCTTCGTGATGCCGAACGAGCAGTTCAGCTATACGAGTTCCACCCTGGTGAAGCAGGTCGCCCGGTTTGGCGGCAATGTCTCCCACTTCGTGCCGCCGAACGTCGCCCAGGCGCTCAAGGAAGCGTTTCGCCCGGTGCGCACCTGACGGCGCCCGGAAGGCCCGCCGGCCGGATCGCAGCCAATCCGCGCGACCGGGCCCAAATTCCCGGTCGCGCGGAGGAATCCGTCCGGGCAGAACCCGTTCGAAATCCGTCAGCTGCGTGATCTCTGACAAAAGTGGGCAGGGCTTGAAGGTAAACGAAGTTCTCCGCGGCCACGATCCGGTCGCGTCCGTAAATCGGGATACGGAATAAGCGGGGAGTCCCCCGTGTTTCCCCGCAGGAAACGCGGTAAAGTTCCCGCGTGCGGGACCGTAGGGAGAGGGAGATCACCGTTCCACGATGATACGTGTCCTTTACGCCGAGGACGACCGGCAGCTCGCCGAGATGGTCCAACTCTATTTCGCCCGCACCGCCAGCGACTGTCAGCTGGACGTGGTCGACACCGGACGCGCGTGCCTCGAAACGATGGCGCCGGGAGGCTGGGATGTGCTGCTGCTCGATCTCAAGCTGCCGGACTGCGACGGGCTCGAAGTGCTCGGAGAACTGGCCGCCCGCCAGGATCCGACGCCGGTCATCATGGTGAGCGGCCAGGGCCAGCATGAGCTGGCCGTGCGTGCGCTGCGCGCCGGCGCGGTGGACTGCATCGACAAGAGTTCGCCCGACTTTCGCCGCATCATCGAAATCGTGCGGCGCGTGCATGGCCGCCGCGGCCGTTCGTCGCCGTCGGCCTCCCGCCCGCCCCATCCGGCCCGCGCGCATCAGGTGGTGCTGGTCGACCCGGTTGCGGTCGAACGCCAGTCCGCCGCGGATTTCTTCGCCGCCCACGCCTCGCGCCTGCGTTTCACCGCCACCCCGCCGGAGGCCGTGGACCAACTCGTGAGCGGCGCGATGCCCGCGGACGCGATCGTGCTCGGTCCCAATCTGGGCACCGACGTGATGCTCGACACCCTGCGCCGGCTGCACGCGGCAGATGAGCGCCGGCCGGTCCTGGTCGTGGGCTCGTTCGAGCAGGCCGAGACCACCATCGCGGCGTTTCGTCTCGGCGCCCACGATTACCTGCTCCGAGGCCCGGCCTGTCTGACCGATCTCGTTTTCTCCCTGCACCACGCCCTCAAGCGCGCCGACGCCGAGCGGCTCAACGCCCGCCTCACGGACGAGCTGGCGGAGCTGAACCAGTCGCTTTCCGCCCAGGTCGCGGCCCGGACTCGCGAGCTCGAACAGGAAGTGCAGGTTCGCCGGCAGGCCGAGAAGCGCGCCGAGGAGAACGCGGCATGGCTGCAGTCGCTGTCGAGCCGGCTGCTGCGCGTGCAGGAAGATGAACGCCGGGCCCTCGCGCAGGAACTGCACGACCAGATCGGCCAGTTGCTCACCGGGCTGCGTTTTCAGCTCGAGGCCGCGCGTGAGGCGGCGGCGAGTCCGCCGCTGGGCGAGGCGCTCGCGACCACCGGGGAACTGCTGCGCAGCGTGCGCGAACTCACGCTGCAGCTCCGGCCGCGCATGCTCGACGATCTCGGCCTGCGACCGGCGCTCGAATGGCAGGCGAAGCTCTTTCAGCACCAGACCGGCATCCAGGTCGAACTCGAGCTGTCGCTGCCGGAACGCCGCTTCGCCACCGAACTGGAGACGACCGTCTTTCGGATGGTCCAGGAGGCGCTCACCAATGTGGCGCGCCACTCCGGCGCGAAGGCGGCGGTCGTAACGGTGACCGCCGACGACGACGCGTTGCAGGTCGAGATCGCGGACCGCGGCCGCGGCTTCGACGCCCCGGCGGCCCTCGCCCGGCGCGATTCGCTCGGCCTGGCCGGGCTCGCGGAGCGCGTGCGGCTCGCCGGCGGCCAGCTTGAGGTCGTCTCGATCCGCGATCAAGGCACCCGCCTGCACGCGGAGTTTCCCCTCCACACCCTTGAACCCGTACACTCATG
>JAEUHA010000698.1 GCA_016793535.1 Opitutaceae bacterium
GCCGTGCCCTTGCCGGAGCGCAGCGGGGCATTGTCGAAATGCTGCTCGCGGACCCGGAGGGGCGCGCTTCCGTCGACGGGATCGTTGCTCATGGCGGGAAGAGCCCAGCTCGTGTCGACGCCGCCGTTGTCGGTCAGGAAAACCACGATCGTGTTCTCCCGTTGCCCCTCGGTGTCGAGGTGCCGCAGCAGCCGGCCGACGGAGTTATCCAGATGTTCGATACACGCGAGGTAGGTCGCGTTGTGGAAGCCCGACTCGGGTGCGCCGCGGGCGCGATGCTTCGCGACGAGGTCGGGCGGGGCGGAGATCCGGCCGTGGACCGTATGGTGTGCGAGGTAGAAAAACCAGGGACGCGCCCGGTACGTGGTGATGAAGCCCATCGCCTGGTCGGTCAGATGATCGACCCACTTGTCGCCTTCGTTCTGCGTGCCCGGGCCGCGCGGGGCGACGAAATCGAAACCGTACGCGGCCGCGGCCGCCGGTTTGAGGGCGGTATAGTCGCCATCCGCTCCCGTGGTGAGATGCCACTTCCCCGCCATGCCCGTGGCGTAGCCGGCGGCGCGCAGGCCCTTGGCGAGATTGAAAGCCTCGCGCGGGAACTGCTCCCGGAAAACCGGCTCCGTCACGGGGGCCCAGGGCGAGCCGTAGCCGGGAATCACGTGCCACATGCCGTTGCGGGCCGTGTGCTGTCCGCTCAGCAGTGCCGCGCGCGTCGGCGTGCACTGCGGCATCACGTACGCGTCGGTGAAGCGCACGCCGTCGCGCGCGAGCGAGTCGAGGTGCGGGGTGGGGACCTGCGTGCTGCCATAGCACGAAAGCGTGGGCCAGCCCTGGTCATCGGTGAGGATGAAGAGGATGTTTGGCCGGGCGCGGGACGCGGCGCCGGAGGCGGTGGCGGAGATGAGCAGGGCGGCCAGGACGAGGCGGGCGTACGACTTCATGCGGGGCGGGATAACGCGGGCGTCACGCAAGAGTCCGGCGGAGCGGACGCGCGTCGAGCGAATAACGGCTTGCCCGTGGGCACCGCAGGCAGACGCTGGCGGCATGCTTTCACGCTCCTGCTTCGGACTGCTGTTTGCCTGGCTGGGATCGGTGCTCGCGGCGGCCGAGCGTCCGGCGGGCCCGCTCAATGTGGTGGTCCTCTACGCCGACGACTGGCGGCACGACACGCTCGGGGTCGCCGGACACCCGGTGGTGAAGACACCGCGGCTCGACCAATTGGCGCGCGACGGCGTGCGGTTCACGCACCACTACGTCACGACGTCGATTTGCGGCGTGAGCCGGGCGAACTATTTCACCGGCCAGTGGATGTCGCGGCACGGCAACCGCGCCTTCGCCATGTTCGACACGCCGTGGGGCGAGACGTTTCCCGGCGTGCTCCGGGCCAACGGCTACTGGACCGGACACGTAGGCAAGTGGCACAACGGCGCCTTTCCGGCCCAGCATTTCGACTTCGGTAGGTCCTATGGCGGACGGCACTGGCTGCCGCAGCCCGATGGCTCGCAGGTGCACGTGACGCAGAAGAATGAACGCGACGCGCTCGACTTCCTCCGCACGCGGCCGGACGGCAAGCCGTTCTTCCTGACCGTGGCGTTCTTCGCGACCCACGCGGAGGATGCGAATCCGAAACAGTATCTGCCGCAGCCGGAGAGCATGACGCTCTACGCGGACGCCACGATCCCGGTGCCGCGCACGATGACGGACGCCCACTTCAAGCGTCTGCCGCCCTTCGTCGCGCACGAGAAGAACGAGGGCCGCAACCGCTGGCACTGGCGCTTCGACACGCCGGAGAAGTACCAGACGATGATGAAGAACTACTACCGGCTCGCAACCGAGGTGGATGCCACCTGCGGCCGGGTGATCGACGAGTTGCGGCGGCAGGGCGTGCTCGACCGGACGCTGGTGATCTTCACGACCGACAACGGCTACTATCACGGGGAGCACGGCCTGGCCGACAAGTGGTACCCGCACGAGGAGAGCATCCGGGTGCCGCTGATCGTATGGGATCCCCGGATACCCGCGGCGAAGCGCAATGCGGTGCACGACGCGATGACCCTCAACGTCGACCTGGCGCCGACGATTCTCGGCGCGGCGGGGTTGCCGGCGCCGGCCCGCATGCAGGGGCGCGACGTTGCGCCGCTCTATCTCGCGGACCGGCCGCCGGCGTGGCGGACGGAGTTTTTCTACGAACACGCCATCATCCGGGACAGCGATTTCATCCCGGCGTCGGAGGCGCTCGTCCGGAAGGACGTGAAGTACCTGTTCTGGCCGGATTTCAAGCACGAGGAACTCTTCGATCTCCGGCGCGATCCGGGGGAGGAGCGCGACCTCGCGCGCGAGCCGGCGGAGGCGCAGCGGCTCGCGAGCCTGCGGGCGCGGTTCGCGGAGTTGAAGGCGGCGGCGCGGTGACCAGGTTGCGGGCAGCCTTGCCCGGGCGTGGTCCGGCGACCACGCTCCTGCCTGTCCGGGGCCGCGCAGGCTGCGGGCGTTTTTCGATCTGCATTTCGCTTTGCCCATGAATGGTCACTTCCCGCTCCTCCGCACCTCGCGCTGGCTCCCGCCGCTGTTGCTCGCTTTCCTCCTCGCCGGTTGCGGCAAGTCCGGCGACTCGCCGGGGGCGAAGCCGGAGGACAAGGACAAGAAGCCCAAGACCATCGCCGAGACGATCAAGACCGCGGAAAAACTGGACGGCCTGTTTCCCCTCTATCGCGACAAGAAGACCGGCAAGGTTCATTTGCAGCTCGGGCGGGAGCAGCTGGGCCGGGAGTTCGTGCTCTTCACGTACATTGAGAATGGCGTGCCGGGCGTGGGACATTTCCGGGGCAACTACCGCGGCCAGCGGGTGATCGTCTTCCGGCGCGACTACGAGAAGGTCAGCATCGTTTCGCGCAATACGTCGTTCTATTTCGACCCTGCGTCGCCCCTGAGCCGCGCCAGCAGCGCCAACATTTCCGAGGCGACGCTGGCGGTGCAGAAGATCGTGGCCGAGGATGAGAAGGCCGGGACCTGCCTCATCGAGGCCGACGGAATCTTCCTTTCCGACCACCTGGAGCAGATCAAGCCGCGGGAACCGGAAAAGAGGGACCCGCAGCGCTTCGCACTCGGCAAGTTGTCCGCGGAGAAGACGCGTTTTGCAGCCGTCCGGAACTATCCCGCGAACAGCGATTTCATCGTGGAGTATGTTTTCGAGGAGAAGGCCCCGACCGGCCGTACGGCGGCGGACGTGACCGATCCGCGCTATGTGTCGGTCATGCTCCAGTACAGCCTGGTCGCCATGCCGGAGAACGACTACCGGCCGCGGCTTGCCGACGAGCGTATCGGCTTTTTCACGACGCAGGTCACCGACCTCACGAGCACATCAGCCACGCCCTACCGGGACCTCGTCGCCCGCTGGCACCTCAAGAAGAAGGACCCGGCGGCGGCGGTCAGCGATCCGGTCGAGCCCATCACGTGGTGGATCGAGAACACGACACCGAAGGAGCTGCGGCCGACCATCCGGGCGGCGGCGCTGCAGTGGAATAAGGCCTTCCTGAAGGCGGGGCTCTCGAACGCGCTCGTCGTGCGGGAGCAGCCCGACGATGCGACCTGGGATGCCGGTGACCTCCGGTACAATGTGCTGCGCTGGACGAGCTCGCCCAATCCGCCCTTCGGCGGCTACGGCCCGAGCTTCGTCAATCCGCGCACCGGCCAGATCCTCGGCGCCGACATCATGCTCGAGTGGGTCTTCGTGACGAATCGCGTGCGGTACGACCGGCTCTACGGTGACGTCGTCGCGGAGGAGAATCACGCCGGGCATGCGGCGTGTCTGCTGTCGGATCATCTGCACGCGACGGCGCTCGCCGGCCAGGCCGCGCTGAAGTTCGACGGCGCACCCGATGTCGAGCGCAGCCGCCTGCTCCGCGAGGGGCTCTACTACCTGGTGATTCACGAACTGGGTCACACGCTCGGACTCAATCACAACATGAAGTCCAGCCAGCTGCATGATCCGCGGTCCGTGCATGACTCGGCCCTGACGGAGCCCGTGGGCCTGACGGGTTCGGTGATGGACTATCCCGCCGTCAATCTCGCCCCGGTCGGAGTGAAACAGGGACAGTTCTACACCACTGCTCCGGGGCCCTACGACGACTGGGCGATCGAGTTTGGCTACAGCGACAAGGTCGAGGATCCCGCTTACCGGCGGTCCCTTTTGGCCCGTTCCGTCGAGCCGGCGCTCCAGTTCGGCAACGATGCCGACGACATGCGCAGTTCCGGGCGCGGCGTCGATCCGCGGGTGATGATCGGAGATCTCTCGAGTGATGCCGTCGCTTACGCCGTGGAGCGGATCGGCCGCGTGCGGCAGGTCATGGGTTCGGCGCTCGATCGGTATACCGGTGAAGGCGGTTCCTATCACGAGCTGCGCGACGCCTACATGGTGCTCGCCGGCGAGCAAGCCACGGCTGCGCGGGTGATCTCGCGTTACATCGGGGGCGTTTACGTGGAACGGGCGGCGCCGGGCCAGGCCAATGCGCCGCAGCCGCTCACGCCGGTGCCGGCGGACGTGCAGCGCCGGGCGATGGAAGCCTTGCGCGAGCAGATCTTTGCCCCCGCCGCGATGCTGGCGCCGGAGCGGCTCCTCGCGCACGCGCGGCTGATGCGGCGCGGGTTCGAGTTCGGCGAGCGCAACGAGGATCTCCCGCTGCACGAACACCTCCTGCGCGTCCAGGCGGGCGCGCTCGATCACCTCCTGCATCCGAAGACCCTCGCGCGGCTTTCGGATACCGCGCTCTATGGGCGACCGTATCCGCTCGCGGAGATGTTCGACGCGCTGACCGCGGCGATCTTCGAGGCCGACAAGGCGGGCGAGGTGAACTCGGTCCGGCGCAACCTGCAGGTGGACTACGTGAAGCGCCTGATCAACCTGGTCGAAGGGGCCGGTGATCCGGCCAGAGCTGACAACCTGTCCCTGACGGCGGCGTGGGGGCAGTTGCAGGCGATCCGGAACTACGGTTGGTCGACTGACGCGCGCCTCGATGCGGCCACCCGACATCACCGCCAGTACCTAGCCTGGCGCATCGAGAAGGCGCTGGAAGCACGGGCGAAGTAGCAGCCTCAACCGGGCGGGAACGGAAAGGTCGGGGAGAACGGGAAGCGCCCGGCCCGCGATCGTGCCGATCTTCCTGTTTCCACGATCGGGGCTCAACGCAGCGCGCATCACCGGGGTTGCGTTTCGCCGCCCGGTCGCGCTTGCACTGGCGAACGAGTGCCGCGAGTGTCCGCCCACCATGACTCCCGAACCGAGCACCGCGTCCGGCCGCGATCCCACCTGGGATCCGGGCCGCTGGCTGCCGACAACGCGGGACGAACTCGCGGCGCGCGGCTGGGACTATGTCGATGTGATCATTGTGTCGGGCGACGCCTACGTCGACCACCCGGCGTTCGGCACCGCGGTGATCGGACGGCTGATCGAGCGCGAGGGCCTGCGGGTGGCGATCGTGCCGCAGCCGAACTGGCGCGACGACCTGCGGGACTTCAAGAAGCTCGGGGCGCCGCGGCTTTTCTTCGGGGTGACGGCGGGCTGCATGGATTCGATGGTGCCCCGCTACACCGCGGCGAAGAAGCTCCGCAGTGAGGATGCTTACACGCCGGGCGGGGAGCATGGCTTTCGGCCGGACTACGCCGCGACCGTTTACTCGAAGATCCTGAAGGAACTGTTCCCCGAGGTGCCGGTGCTGCTCGGCGGGATCGAGGCCAGCCTGCGCCGGGTGACGCACTACGACTATTGGTCCGACTCGCTGAAGCCCGGGATCCTCGCGGACAGCGGGGCGGATATGCTGGTTTACGGCATGGGCGAACTGCCATTGCTGGAGATCCTGCGGCTGCTGAAGCGCGGCGTGCCGTTCTCGTCGCTAAAGACCATCGCGCAAACCGCGGTGCTGCTCCCGCCTGGGGCGCCGCCCCCGAAGAACCAGAACTGGGAGGACTACATCCTGCACTCGCACGATGAGTGCCTCGCGGACCGGACGCTGTACGCGACGAACTTCAAACAGATCGAGGTCGAGTCCAACCGCGTGAAGGCGCGGCGGCTGCTGCAGTTGAACGGCGACCGGCTGCTGGTGATCAATCCGCCGTTTCCGACCATGAGCGAGACGCAGATCGATTCCAGTTTCGATCTGCCGTACACGCGGCTGCCGCATCCGCGGTACCGGAAGCGCGGCCCGATCCCGGCGTACGAGATGATCAAGCACTCGATCAACATGCATCGCGGGTGCTTCGGCGGGTGCAGCTTCGGCACGATCTCGGCGCACCAGGGGAAGTTCGTCGCGAGCCGGAGCAAGGCGAGCATCCTGCGCGAGGTGGAATCGATCAAGCAGATGCCCGACTTCCGCGGCACGATCTCCGACCTGGGCGGCCCGTCGGGCAACATGTACAAGATGAAGGGGCGCGAGCAGTGGATCTGCGACGAGTGCGTGCGGCCGAGCTGCATCTGGCCGGACGTATGCAAGAATCTGGATACGGACCACACGGCGCTGCTCGACATCTACAAATCCGTCCGCGAGACGGAGGGCGTGAAGCACGCGTTCGTCACGAGCGGGCTGCGCTACGACCTCTTCCTGCACCAGCACGCTAAGACGCCCCAGGAAAAGGTGAGCCATGACCGCTACGTGGCGGAGTTGGTGGAGCACCATGTGTCCGGCCGGCTGAAGGTGGCGCCGGAACATACGTCGGACGACGTGCTGCGCGTGATGCGCAAGCCGTCGTTCAAGTACTTTCACCGCTTCAAGGCGAAGTTCGACGCGGTGAAGAAGAAGCTGGGCCGGCCGCAGCTGCAGATCATCCCGTATTTCATCAGTTCGCATCCC
>JAEUHA010000049.1 GCA_016793535.1 Opitutaceae bacterium
GACGTGGACTTCTGGGAGGCAGGTGAACCGGACATGGAAGCTCCGATACGAACGGCCGGCGGCGCGGAGCGGAAGCCCAAAGTCCCGCGGGGAATCCCGACGGTTCGCCCTCTCCTGGGAGCGCGGCCGCCCCCCTCCGCAGGTTGCGAAGAGCGGACGAGGGCGTCCGCGCTCCCAAGGAGAAACGACCTCAGCGCTTTTCTTGCGGCGTGTAGAACGGCCCGAGCACCTCGAGGATCTTGTTCTTCAGCGCCTCGGGATCGATGGGCCCGTTGTGGCGCCAGACGATCTTCCCGCCGGGCGCGATGAGCACCGAATGAGGCAGCGGACCGGGCCACTCGGGATCGAGCGCCTTGACGATCGCGTCGCTGCTGGCGCCGTTGTAGAGGAAGTTGAGCGACGGCCGGCCCTCGGCCTCGAGCAGCTTCTTCAGCCGCGCCGACGGCACGACATGCTGTCGCTCGAGGAAGCGCTTCACCTCCCCCTCCATTTTCGGGTGATCCATGCTGATCGTCACGAGCTCGAAATCACGGTTGCTGAAGCGGCGGGCGAGCGCAACGAGGTCGGGAAACTCCTTCACGCACGGCGCGCACCAGGTCGCCCAGACGTTGACCAGCCGGAGCCGGTTGGAATCGTTCTGCGCGAGGCGGGCGACACCGGGCGCGTCGATCGGGGCGAGCGTGACCGGTTCGGACTTCCACTTGGCGTCGGCCTTCGCGACGTCATCGCGCTTGGTGTTCCACTTTGTCGAGCAGCCCACGACGATCGTGGTCGGCGTCGCCACCGGGCGGCCGGCGAGCAGGTCGACGATGGCGTTGCGCGCGTCGTGCGAGGTGACCGTCGCCGGATCCTCGAACCGCGAGTCATCGACCCGGCCGACGTAACGCAGCTTTCGTTCCTGGTCGAAGATGAACACATGCGGCGTCGCGAGGCAGCCGTAGGCCTTGGCCGCGACCTGCGTGTCTCCATCGTACAGATACGGGAACGGGAAACCCATGTCGCGGGCGTACAGCTTCATCTCCTCGTAGCTGTCGTTGTACTTGCTGTACCCCAGCTCATCGATGCGAATGCCGTCGGGACTGTTCGGATTGATCGCGACCACCTCGAGTCCCTTGCCCTTGAACTCCTTCGCCAGCGGAATCAGTCGGGTTTCCGACGCATGCGAATACGGGCAGTGGTTGGAGAGGAAGACCACCATCAGCAGCTTCGCCGCCTTGTAATCGCCGAGGCGGTGCCGCTTGCCGTCGATGCCGAGCAAGTCGAAGTCCGGCGCCGCATCGCCGAGGTTGAGCTTCTTCGCATCGGGCGGCAGGCCGCCGGTCACGCCGCCTTTCACCGGCGCGGCCTTCTTGGCGGCAGACTGGGCGACGAGCGGCGGCATGCTGCCCAGCAGGAGCAGCACCGCGAGACAGGGGGCGAGCGAGGGGAGTTTCATGGTTGGGTAATTTCGTCTGGGCTGCTCGACAAGCCGGGGTCACGGGAGGGCGCGGAGAACACGGAGGTCAGCGCAGAGACTCAAATCCGAGAACTTGTCCCTGAGCGGTCGCCCCCCGACCTACGGATTGATCCCTGCGTCCTCTGCGTGCTCCTGTGCAAAACACTTCTTTCCGATCACGCTTTCGCAAACGCCGCGAGCGCGCCGCGCACGAAGCCGACCGACTCGGCGAGGCCGATGACCGGGTTGACGCCGGTCTTCTCGTACTCGAACGCCACGACGCCGTTGTACTTGATCTCGAGCAGGGCGCGGAGCATGCCGCGGATGTCGAGCCGGCCCGCGCCGACCTCGACCGGTACGTCGCGCTGCGCGCCGATCACGGCGACGCTGTCCTTCATGTGGACGTCGTAAACCCGCGCCGCGTACTTGCGGATGGCGGTGGCGGCGTCGTCGCCGAAACGCTGCGTATGGCCGACGTCGATACAGAGGCCGATGCGGGCATCGAGGTTCTTGACGGCGTTCCAGATCACGTCCGGGGTCGGGTACACCTTGTCCTCCGGCCCGTGGTTGTGGATCGCGAGCTTCTGGTCGAATTCCTTGGCGAGCTTCTCCACGAGCTTCAGCGCGTCGAGGTCCGGCTTGCACACCATCGACTGCATGCCCGCCGCCTTCACGTTCTCGAATGCCTTCCGGCACTTCGCCTCATCGTTGGGCAGGTTCACCACGCCCGAACCGCTGAGCGTCAGTCCCGCGGCCTTGAGCTTCGCGCTGACGGCCTTCACTTCGTCGACCGTCGCCGCCTCCCAATTGCAGTGCGCGCGGAAGAGCGCGATGTTGGAAATGCGCAGGGTCTTGACCGTGGCGATCGCCTCGTCGAGCGGGAGGGTGCGGAGCGAGTACGACGCGACGCCGAGCCGCAGGCCGTTTTCCCGGCCGTCGGGCGCGGCCGGCGGATAGAGCGTGGGCGACGGCGCCGCCTCGGCCTTGGCCTTCTTCTTGCCCGCATCGGCGCCGAGCGCCAGGGAGCCGAGAAACGGCAGGGCGGCCGCGCCGAGCGCGGCGGTTTTCAGAGCTTCACGACGGGTCAGGGGGTGGGATTTCATCGGCAAGAGACGAGCGTGGGCCGATTCCGGACGCGGCGCCAGCCTTAGGTGAAGGCCGCGGCCGGAACGCGGGGGATCTGAACTCAACCGGGCCGCGCACCTTTACCCGCTGTAGGCGGGGTGCCCTCCCCCCGCGGCCTGCAGCGTCGAATGCCGGTGCGGGGTGAGGGCCCCCCGCCGACAACGGCAACACGCCGAAGCCCGAGCTCACGGAGCCTTCACGCCCGCAAATTTCCGCAGGTACTTCAACGCCACCTCGAACTCATGCGGCAACGGGGCGCGCACGGTGAAGGGTTCGCGCGTGGCCGGATGCTTCAGCGTGAGCTCGCTCGCATGCAGGGCGAGGCGGGCAAGGAGGGGCTTCTCTTCGTCGCGCCCTTTGTACCCGCGTTTCAAGTCCGAGAGCCGCAGCGTGATGTCCGGCGTGCCGTAGAACGGATCATTCAGGATCGGCGCGCCCGCGGCCGCGAGGTGCACGCGCAACTGGTGCGTGCGCCCCGTCAGGGGATGACACTCGACGAACGCATATCCCGCGGCGGCGGCGGTCGGGGCGCCGCGCCGCGGCGGCCGCGTCGAACCGCGAAAACGCTCGAGGGTCCGGAACTCGCTCACGCAGTCCTTGCCCCCGCGGCCCTTGAACACCCGCATCCGCCCCGGCTGGCGCTCGTCCTCGCCGAGTGCGACTTCGACCGTGAACGCATCCGGGAGCGCCCCCGCGGCGTCGCGAATCGGCGCGATCACCTTCATCGCCTGCTCTGGTGGCAGCACCGCCACGAAGGCGTGGTAGGTTTTTGACACGGTCTTCGACTGAAACTGCCCGGTGAGAAAATCGAGCGCGGGCTTCGTCTTCGCACATAAAAGGAGTCCGCTGGTGTCGGCATCGAGCCGGTGCACGTTCGCCACGCCATGGCCGTAGCGCGGGTGCGCATGGACGAGGCCCATCAGGTTCTCCCGCGTCTTGTCCCAACGATCCGGCGCCACGAGCAGTCCGCTGGGTTTGTCGAACGCGACGATCGTGTCGTCCTCAAAAATAATCGGTGGCAGCGGCATGAACTCGCGATTCAGAACCGAGGAACGGCGACGGCGCAAGCGGACCGCGCATCCGCGGGGCAAAGTCGCGCCGCACCCGCCCCGAACCGGCGCCGAAACCCGCTGGCATCGATCTGCTTCATGGCTGCCATGAATCGCGCAACTCCCACGGCCCCAGAATCGAAGAACATCACCCGAAGTTGAAAAATATCGGCCGCCGCAACTTCGCTGGCATACGGGCTGCTAAGTAAAACCCATCCTGCCCAAGCAGGGTTTTGGGTAGCGTGAGCCGGCCGCAAGGCCGGAAAACAGAAAAAACTGGGGCCGGCGTTAAGGGGTTATCGCCGGCCCCTTCTGTTTTTCTCCCGCGCAGCACGACATGAAGAGCCCGCGACCAAGCGTCGGACGCCCTTACGGTCCACCCGCCGCGCAAAACTCAGACGTCCGGCATCAAGCCTTCTCGGCGAGCAGAGCGACGATCTTCTTCTCGTAATCCGCCTTCGCTTCCATCCCGACCTTGCGGTCGCGAATCTGGCCGTTGCGGTCGATGAGGAAGGTGGTGGGAATGCCCTCGACACCGCCGAAGGCGGCCACGACGGCATCATCGCCCATGACAAGCGGGTAGTTGATGCCGTTCTTGGCCGCGAACGGCCTGACCACGTCCGGGCCACCCTGATCGAGCGATACGCCGATGATCACGACCCCCTCGCCGCCGTATTTCTTCTGCAACTCGATATAGCCGGGAATCTCCTCGCGGCAGGGCGGGCACCACGTCGCCCAGAAGTCCACCACGACGATCTTGCCCTTGAAGTCCGCGAAACTCACCGGCTTGCCGGCAATATCCTGGAGTTTCCAGGCGGGCGCGGGCCCGAGCTTCGGGAGCGGTCCGGCGATTTTCGCCGACGCGTTCGCCGCGGAACCGGAGCCCGCGACCTCACCGCCCGGCTTGGAGCACGCGGCGAGGAAGAGCAGCGACAGACCGAGGGCGGCAAAGGAAGCGAGACGGGTGGTGCGCATGGGAAAGGGAGAGGGACGAGGAACCTAGGCGTGAGAGCGTGCTCCGCAAATTCTCTTCCCCGAAATCGGCGGGTGGCCGCACGTCAGGAGTCCCGCATCTCGGGCAGGTCGAGCCCCAGCGTCTCAATGAACTTCTTCATCGCCGGCGTGAGCACGCGGCCCTTGCGGTGCAGGATGGCGAGCGGCCGGGTGAACTCCTTCCCCTTGAAGTGCAACACGGCGAGGGTGCCCTGCTTCTGCTCCTGCGCGACGGTGGCCTGCGGCACGATGGCGATGCCGTGGTCGATCTCGACCGCGCGTTTCACGGTCTCGATGTTGTCGAACTCCATCACCGGCTCGATCTCGAGCTTGTGTTCGCGGAAGATGATATCGACGGCCTTGCGCGTGGGGATGTCCGGATCGAAACCGATGAACTTCTGCCCCGTGAGGTCCTTCACGTCGAGGTCCGTGCGTTTCGCCAGCGGATGATTCGGGTGCGTGATCAGGACCAGGTTGTCGTTGCGAAAGGGCAGCACCTCGATCTGACGCTGCTTCACCGGGAACGCGACCAGGCCGAAGTCGACCGAGTTGTGCAGGATGTCCTCGTAGACAAGGTTCGAACGCCGGTACTCGACCCGCACGTTGACCGACGGAAAATCGTGGAGGAATTTTTTGATGAACGGCGGCAGCTCGTGCAGCCCGATCGAGTAGATGGTTGAAATCCGGATCGTGCCGCTGATGACCTTCTTCATCTCCTGCAACTCCGAGAGCAGTTTCTCGTACGTGTGCAGCACCTCCTTCGCGGCGTCGTAGACGCGCGTCCCTTCACGGGTGAGCTGGAACTGTTTCTGACTGCGATCGATCAGCAGCGTCTTGAAATGACGTTCCATCGCGCGCGCCTGCTGGCTCACCGCCGACTGGGTGATGCCGTTGAGCTTGGCGGATTTTGAAAAGCTCTTGGTTTCGACCAGGTCGGCGAAGATTTTGAAATTCTCGATCTGCATGATTAGCTGCCGTTGTTGCGGGCACACTAGAAACTGCTGACTCGCCGTAAATGCTTAAGTAGTTCTGCTAAACTTATGCTCATCGACTACGAGGAATTCGCGCGCCGGGCCGCCGCCATCCGCGCCCGCATCGCCGTCGCGTGTGCGGCCGCCGGCCGGGTGGAATCGGACGTGGAACTGCTCGCGGTCACCAAGACGCACCCGGCCGCCGCCGCCGACTGGGCGGCGCGCTACGGCCTGCGGGCGGTGGGCGAGAATCGCGTGCAGGAAGGGGTCGAAAAGCGGGCGCTGACCGCGCCGGCGAGCGCCCACCTGCGTTGGGAACTCATTGGTCACCTGCAATCGAACAAGGCCCGGCTGGCGGCGCAGCACTTCGACCGCGTGCAGAGCGTCGACAGTGAAAAGCTGCTCAACCACCTCGACCGTGCCGCCGGCGAACTCGGGAAAAAGCTGCCCGTCCTGCTGCAGATCAACGCCGGCCAGGACCCCGCGAAGTTCGGCGCCGAGACCAGCGACGCCGCCCGCCTCCTCGAGGTCGCGCTGGCGAAGCCGCACCTGCGGGTCGACGGTTTCATGACGATCGCCCCGCTCGGCGGCACGCCGGCGGAAACAGCGGCGCACGCGACACGGACGTTTCAGGCGCTGCGGCAGTTGCGCGATGACCTCGCGGCGCGGTTCGGCGTCTCGCTGCGCGAACTCTCGATGGGCATGACCGGCGACCTGGAACTCGCCGTCGCCGCCGGCAGCACGCTCGTGCGCGTCGGCACCGCACTCTACGGCGCGCGCGAGGCGCAACCGTAACGGGATCGATGTTCGCATGGTGGGCGGGGTGCCCCCACCCCGCTTCCCGTGTCGGCGAACCTCCATTTCCGCCACAAATGGGCACCTCACCTGCACGACTGCCGACGCCCGCTGCGCGAGCAAAATTTTGCTTCGCGGCGCGCCTTTCCCAGTTGCACCGCCGGGGAAATCTTTTTCCGTTCGTCGCGTGGAAATCGATACACTCGGCGAAGCGGAACGTGAGGCGTTTCTGAGTCTGCTCGACGACGCGAGTCCCACCGTACGCAGGGCGCTGCTCGCCCGCTTCACGCAACTGGGGCCGGCGGCCCTGCCCTTTCTGCAGAGCGTGGCCCGCGGTCCCAACCGCCTGATCGGGCGGCACGCGGCCTGGTTCCTGCACGAGCTGAATCTCGCCGATCCGGTCGCGGAGTTCTGTGGGTTCATCCGCTCGCTAAACTACGAACTGGAATCCGGCGCGCTGCTGCTGGCCCGCACGGTGACGCCGCAGCTCGACGCGGGTGCCTGCTGCGCGCAGCTCGATGTGATCGCCGACCGCTGTCGCGAGTTGATCGTCGAGCCGTCATCGGCGCGCGAAAAATGCCGCGTGCTGAACCGCGTGCTGTTTCACGAATGGGGCTTTCACGGCAACGTCGAGCACTACACCGACCCCCGGAACAGTTTCCTCGACCAGGTGCTCGAGCGCCGCACCGGCATTCCGCTTTCGCTCAGCATCGTCTATCTGCTCGTCGCCAGCCGCCTCGGCCTCGAGCTCGAGCCGGTCGGCCTGCCGGGCCATTTCATCGTCGGCTGCTTCAGCGACGACCTGCCGTTCTTCATCGATCCGTTCGACCGCGGCGTCTTTCGCGACGCCGATGAGATCTTCGAGCTCCTGCGGGCCAACAACGTCGCCCCGAAGCCGAGCGACCTCGCGCCGACCCCCGTTCGCGAAGTGCTTTGCCGCAGCTGCCGCAATCTCGTGAATCACTACACGGCCGCCGGGGAGCTCGAACGGGCCCGGCTGTTTGCCCGCTTCGTCGAGGAGTTCGAGACGACGTACGCGAAGCACGCGGCGGGTTAAAAAGCGGCCGCATCGATTTTGTCCTCCGCCGCCGATCCCGTTCTCAGCCTCTCCGACCTCGCCGCCTGGTCGCGGCCCGGCCCGTCGCTCGCGGTGCTCGGTCATCCGATCAAGCACTCGATCAGTCCGCCGATGCACAACGCGGCCCTCGCGGAGCTCGCGCGGTCGGATGCGCGGTTTTCCGACTGGAAGTATTTCCGCTTCGACATTCACCCGGACGACCTGCCGCAGGCACTCACGCACCTGCACGCGAAACGGTTTCGCGGGGTGAATCTCACGGTGCCGCACAAGATCATCGCGTTCGGCCGGGTGGCCTCCGTCGATCCGGCGGCCCGCCCGGTCGGCGCGGTCAACACCCTGCGCTGGAGTGAGGGTGGCTGGGAAGGCTTCAACACCGACGGCTACGGGCTCGCCAGCGCCGTGCGCGAGACGCTCGCGTGCGATCTCACCGGGGCCGACATAATCCTGCTGGGCGCGGGCGGCGCCGCCCGCGGCGCGGCGGTCGAATGCCTGCAGCGCGGCTGCGCTTCGCTGGCCATTGCGAATCGCACCCCGGAGAATCTCGCGACGCTCCTGGAAACGCTTCGGCCCGTCGCGGGCACGATTCCGTTGCGCGGCGTCTCACCCGCGGCGCCACCGTCCGATCTGCC
>JAEUHA010000075.1 GCA_016793535.1 Opitutaceae bacterium
ACGCCCGTGGGATTCGTGATCAGGCCGATGCGGCGGCCCCGCAGGAGTTCCGCGTGGCGCTCGAACAGGACATCAACACCGAGTTGCATGCGGGCGAGTGAGCACAAAAAAGCCGCGGCGCACAATGGCGCCGCGGCTGGAGGAATAGTTGAGAGTTGAGAGTCTCGAGATGAGAGTCGAAAGAGCAAAGCGACCGACCGAAGGCGGCAGAGCGGCTCTCAACTCTCAGCTCTCAACTCTCGACTTCATCCCGCTCAGAACCGGCCCTCGAGCCCGGCCGTGATGGTCGTGCCCTGGATGAGGAACGTCTCCATCTGATCGGGGATGTTGCGGTAGTAGCGCTGCGGTTCGTTGAACACGTTGGCCACGCCGAAGTTCGCCGTGAGGTTGCGGCGGACCTGGTAGCGGAAGTTCATGTTCACGATCTCGCGGTGCTTCATGTAGCGGTTGCGCGACGGCTGGGTGACGTTGTAGGCGCCACGGATGCTCTCGCTGTTGTAATTGTAGCTCACCGAGACGCCGAACTTCAGGTAGTCCCAGGCGAGATTACAGTTGATCGTGCGCGGGATGAAGCCGTTGACCTCCTTGTCCTTCAGGTAGGTCGTGCCGCCGTAGTCACCGTGCGCGGTGAGCTGCGTCATGTTGGCGTTCAGCCGCAGGCCCTTGAGCAGACCGGGGAGGAAGCGGAACTGCTGGATATAGCTGATCTCCCATCCCTGGGTGTAAGCGGTGCCCACGTTGGACCGCGCAAGGATCGTGTAACCGGCGAACTCACCATCGAAGCCGTTGTCCGGCCCGGCGGCGACCGTGCCGACTTCCTGGTTGTCGGCGATGTAGTCCTCGAGCTTCTTGTGAAACCAGCCGATCGTGAGGCTGCTGGAGTTCTTGAAGTAGTACTCGAGCGACAGGTCCCAGTTCGTCGACCGCGTCGGCTTCAGGTCCGGGTTGCCGAACGTGACCGTCTGGTTGGGGTCGTTGAACGAGAGGGCGGTGACGTAGTTCGCCAGCGTCGGGCGGGCGAAGCCCGTGGTCCAGGCGGCCCGCGCCTTCATGTCCGGCAAGATGTCGTACCACAGGTGCACGCTGGGGAAGTTCTGGCTGTACGTGCCCTCGGTCTTGTAACGCACGCTGTCGCGCTCGGCGGAACCTTCCGGGTCCGCGAGCTGCTGGGCCGCGGTGCTGAGCACCCGCGCACGCCGGCGGCCTTCGCCCGTCGTATCCGTGGTCTCACGACGGAGACCGCCCAGGAAGCCGGCGCGACCGATGCGGCCCTGCGTCATGGCATAGTAGCCGGTGATGACCTCGTTCACCTTGTTCGAGGCCGTGTGGCGGTTGTTGTAATAGTAATACTTGTCCTCCTGCCACAGCGCCTGGTTCGTCGGCTGCCCCTGCTGGATGAACTCCGCGGCTTCCCACATCGGGATCTTGCGGCCGGTCTTGACCGTGTCCCAGGTCAGGATCGACGGATCGGTCGGCAGCGTCGTCCGCCCGATGTAATTCCAGCGGCGGTTGACGCGCAGCAGCTCGACCGTGTGGTCGCGGATCGAGGCGCCCGTCTTGACGAAGGCCGTGATCGAATCCGTGGGCAGCTTGTAGCGGAAGTTCGCGCGGGCCTCCTTGATCAGGTCGATGTCGAGGTTGCCGGACTGCGTGCTCAGGCCGTTGACCGTCGGGCGATAGTTGTTGGGGTTCGTGAAATCGAGGCCGCCATTCTGGATGAAGCGCGGATAAAGGTCCGACTCCGTCCGATCGAGGATCCAGCCCACGCCGGTCTCGCCGTTGGGACCGACGATGTTGTCGAGCGGGCTGGCGGCGGTGCCGGCGACGTTGTTGAAGCGGCCGTTGGGGCCGACGTACGGCACGTTGCCGATGCGGTTGACGAGCGAACCTTCGGCGCCGAGATACCGGTAGCGCGTGCGGCTGTGGAGCCCGGCCCAGTCGATGTCGAAGGGGCCGAAGTTGTGCTCGCCGCCGATGTCCATGTGGCGGAGGCGCTGGTCGCGATTGATGAGGGTCGACGTGACGTCGATCAGGGCCGGCGCCGTGGTGCCCGACGTGGCGTTGGCGGCGGTGGGCACGGCGCGGACGGTCGTGATGCGGCTCGTGAAGCCCGGGACGACGCCCGAGTTCGTGGCGTTCGGCACGGTGGTCTGGCTGCCCGCAAACGCACGCGTCGTATACTGCCGGCGCATCGGCTCGGGCGCGTCGTTGTAGATGAGGTTCAGCTTGATCAGCGAATTGCGGCTGAGCCGGTAGTCCCACTTGGTGCTCAGGCTGCGCTGCACCCGGTTGTTGTAATTGTCCGTGGTCCGGTAGTCCCAGAGATAGGCCGGCTCGGTGTTGGTCTGCTGGTAATCACGAACCGTGCGGAAAAAGCCGAACGCGTTCTCGCTGTAAAACGCGTTGACCGAGACGGCGAGGTTCTCCTCCCCGCTGCCGAAGATCGCGAACTTCTCCGTGTAGGAGGCGTTGAACAGCGCATGCGTCCGGCGCTTCTCGCGCAGCGGCACCTGCTCGCTGAACGAGGGCGCCTGGCGGGCGGTGAAGTTGGCGACGATGCGGCGCTTTTCCCGCATCGAGAGCGGCGAACGGGTCTTGAAATTCACGCCGCCGCCGAGGGAATCGACGCTGCGGTCGGGCGTCTGACCCTTGGTCAGTTCCAGCGACTCGAACATGTTGCCCGTGAACGCAGTCATGCGCGTGGTGCGGCCCTGCGCGCTGAACGAGGACATGCCGCCACCGTCGATCGTGATCGAGGTCATGCCGCCGCCCATGCCGCGCACGCTGATCTGCTCGACCACTTCGTCGCCCGGGTCGGCGAAGGTCACGCCCGGCAGCCGGATCGCGAGCTCGGTCGCGTTCATGTTGGGCAGGTCGGCCAGTGCATCCATCGACGCGACGTTCTTGAGGTTGTCGGCATTGCGCTGCTGGGTCAGCGCGGCGGACAGGCCTTCCTTCTGGCTCGCGACCTTGAACGCATCGAGCATCAGGACCGAGCTGCTCATCTCGAAATTGGCGAGGACCGCCTGACCGGCCGTGACGCTGACCGTGGTGCGCTGCGTATCGAGACCCGAGTACGTGACCACCACTTCGTGGCTGCCGGCCGGAATGCCGTTGAGGATGAACCGACCGGTGTCGTCGACGAGCGCGGCCCGGTTAAGCGTCGGAATCTCCACGCGGGCGCCGATCAGGCCGTTGCCGGTGGTCTTGTTCGTCACAATGCCCGTCACGACACCCGCGGCCGTGGCGGTCGCTTCGGCGGCGACGAGACACGGAGTGACGACGGGAGTCAGCGAGGCCGACACGATAACGGCTTGAAACAGGCGCCGGAGCGAAGGGCGGCGCCGGCGCAGCAAGTCAGGGTGGGTGTTCATAGGCAGGGTTGGGTCCAAACCGCACCCCGTGAGGTCGCACGGGGTTTCAGGAGTTACGGTCTGAGCGTTTGGGGCTAGCGGCGCCGACGCCGAAATCGAGC
>JAEUHA010000076.1 GCA_016793535.1 Opitutaceae bacterium
GGCCTGACTCTGCTCGACGTGGTTTCTGATCACGCCTTGCAGCTCAGTTCCTACTTCGTGGTTGGACTGACCGGACACGACTCCGGCCAGAGGAACTGGTGATATATGCCTCGCGAACGGCTTTCGCCGTTCTGAGGGGGGAGCGGCACCAGTTGTCGCCCACCATTCCCCGGTCGCCCGGGATCATCCCAGCCGTGCTCTCAGTGGCGCCTTTCAGGCCGCTGCGCTTCGACTGTTCTATCAAGGAACAAGGCAGACAGTGTGCGGCCGTGGTCGAAACGAAAGGCTTTGTTCTGCACAACTTCTTCACCGGCCCAAACGGTGAATAACTTGGGAACAAGTTCACACACCGGTTATTCACCGCGGCGCGATGAAATTGAGAGTGGAGAGTTGAGAGCGCCAACCACCCAACGAATGCCGTTCGGCGAATCGGCCCGTCTGGGCTTTCCTCTCTCAACTCTCATCACTCAACTCTCAACTCCTCCATGCCCGCACCAAGCGATCTTCCCATCTACGAACTCGAGTCCGCGGTCGTCGCGTCGCTGCGGGCGCAGGGCCGGTTGATCGTGCAGGCGCCGACCGGTTCGGGCAAATCGACGCAGATCCCGCAGATGCTCTGGCGGCATGGGCTGCTCGGCGAACACGGCGAAGTGGTCGTCCTCCAGCCGCGGCGGCTCGCGGCGCGGCTGCTGGCGAAGCGCGTGGCGGAGGAGGCGGGCACGCGGCTCGGCGAGGGCGTGGGCTACCAGATCCGGCTCGAGTCGCGGGTCAGTGACCGAACGCGCATCCGGTTCGTGACCGAGGGCATCCTGCTCCGGCAAATGTCGTTCGACGCGACCCTTCGCGGCATCCGCGCGATCGTGTTCGACGAATTTCACGAACGCCACCTGTACGGCGACATCTCGCTCGCTCGCGCGCTGCAGATCCAGCAAAGCGTGCGGCCGGACCTGAAGATCATCGTGATGTCGGCCACGCTCGACGCGGGGGCGCTCAAGACCTATCTCGCGCCGTGCGACGTGCTCGTCTCGCAGGGCCGCAGTTATCCCGTGCGGATCGAATATCTGCCGAAGACGGTGAACTTCGAACAGGACCCGGTCTGGGACGTCGCCGCGCGCGAATGTGAGCGGATCGCGGCGTCGACCAGCGGCGACCTGCTCGTGTTCATGCCGGGCGCCTACGAGATCAACCGCACGGTGCAGGCCATCCAGGGCGGGCGCGCGCTCCGCGACTTCGTCGTGTTCCCGCTGCACGGCGAATTGCCGGCCGAACAACAGGACCGGGCCGTCGCGCGCTACGACGCGCGCAAGGTCATCGTGTCGACCAACGTCGCCGAGACTTCGCTGACGATCGACGGCGTGACGGCCGTGATCGATGGCGGGCTGGCGCGCGTGGCGCGCTTCGATCCGCACCGCGGCATCAACACGCTGCTCATCGAGAAAATCTCCGTCGCGAGCGCCGACCAGCGCGCGGGCCGCGCCGGCCGCACCGCCCCGGGTGTCGCCGTACGGCTCTGGACGGAGCGCGAGCACGGCCAGCGCGCGGCGCAGGAGCTGCCGGAAGTGAAGCGTCTCGATCTCGCCGAGGTCGTGCTCACGCTCAAGGCGAGCGGCATCGACGACGTGTTCAGTTTTCCCTGGCTGGAGAAGCCCGACCCGAAGGCGCTCGAGCGCGCGGAGACTCTGCTCGCCTATCTGGGCGCCCTGGGAGCGCCCACCGACGTTTCCCCCTCATACAATGTAGGCGGGATGCCCTCACCCCGCACCGACGGAGCGCGGGGTGAGGGCACCCCGCCTGCATCATTCCGGGCGCCGATCACCGAGCTCGGCCGCAAGATGCTCCGGTTTCCTGTCCACCCGCGGTACGCGCGCATGTTCCTGGCGGCGCAGGAACGCGGGTGCGTCCGTCCGGTGGCGCTGATGGCGGCGCTGACGCAGGGACGGAATTTCCTGCTGCGCGGAGTGCCGCGCGAGGTGGAGACGGCCCGCGAGGACCTGCTCGGCGAGGAACAGGAGAGCGATTTTTTCCTGCTGATGCGCGCCTGGCGCTCTGCGGATCGCGCCAGCTACAACCTCGAGGCGTGCCGCCGGCTCGGCGTTCATGCCCAGGGCGCACGCCAGGTCGGACCGTTGTTCGAGCAGTTCCTGGCGATCGCCGAGGCGGAGGGGCTTGACGTTTCCGAGCAGCGGGTCGACGGCACCGCGGTGCGCAAGTGCGTGCTGGCAGGCTTCTCCGACCACCTCGCGAAGCGGCTCGATGCCGGCACGCTGCGCTGCGAACTCGTCCACCAGCGCCGCGGTCTGCTCGCCCGCGAGAGTGCGATCCAGAAATCGCCGCTGCTGGTCGCGGCGGAGATCAGCGAGATCGAAGGCCGCGGCGGCGAGGTCAACGTGCTGCTCACCCTGGCGACCGCCGTCGAGGAAGCGTGGCTCAAGGAGCTGTTCCCGGCGGATTTTCGCGAGCAGCGCGCGGTGGTGTACGACGAGCAGGCGCGGCGGGTCATGACCCGCCGGGAGCGGCGTTTTCGCGACCTTGTGCTCGAGGCCAAGTCGGGCAGCGACGATGCGCCGCTCGACGCGGCGGCCGCGCTGCTGACGCGGGAAGTCGTCGCCGGGCGGCTGAAGCTCGAGGCGTGGGACGACGCGGTGGAGCAGTGGATCACGCGCGTGAACCGGCTCGCGGAGTGGTTTCCCGAACTCGAGGTCAACCCGATCACCGACGCGGACCGGCCCACGCTGATCGAACAGATCTGCTACGGCGAACTCGGGTATCGGGGAATCAAGGACAAGCCCGTGATGCCGGTCCTGCGCGACTGGCTGACCGCGGAACAGCTCGCGGTGCTCGACGACTACCTGCCCGAGCGGCTCGTGATGGGCAACGGCCGGAAGTCGCGCGTCTCGTACTTCAAGGAGGGTCCGCCCGTGTTGAGTGCGCGGATACAGGAACTCTACGGCATCGAGGGCCGTTTCGCCGTGGGACACGGCCGGGTGCCGGTCAAGATCGAGGTGCTGGCGCCGAATCAGCGGCCGATCCAGGTGACCGACGACCTGTCGGCGTTCTGGCGCGACATGTACCCGAAGGTGAAAGCCGAGCTGTCGCGGCGGTACCCGCGGCACGAATGGCGGTGATCGGGGCGGCCAGCCTGAAGCCAGGCGGACTTTGGTTTTGCGTCTCCCGCTGAAAATGTCCCCAGCGCGATGGAGCGCGGATTTCGCTGCTGGCGAGGATGCAATTTCCCTCCGCGTGCGCAGCGTGATCCGCGGCGACATTCAAGAGCTTGGCGCGATCGGCGTCACTCGCGCGTCTTCGTATCGATGACGATCGTCACCGGGCCGTTGTTCACCAGGGCGACGTCCATCAGGGCGGCAAACCGGCCGGTGGCAACGGGCCGCCCGAGGGCGGCGCTGGCGAAACGGTTGAATGCCTCGTAGAGCGGTATCGCGAGGTCGGGCTTCGCGGCATCGTTGAACGACGGCCGCGTTCCCTTGCGGGTGCTGGCGAACAGGGTGAACTGGCTGACGACGAGCATGCCGCCGCCGACGTCGACCACCGAGCGGTTCATCTTGCCCTCCGCGTCCTCGAAAATCCGCAGCGCCGCGATCTTCTCCGCCAGCCATTGGGCGTCCGCCTCGGTGTCACCCTGGCCGACCCCGAGCAGCACGAGCAGCCCGAGATTGATCTCGCCGGTGACTTCGCCGGCAACGGTGACCGAGGCACGAGTGACGCGTTGGATGACGGCGCGCATGGAAGAGCGGGAGGAGGAGGATTCCCCGCGGGGAGCGCGGACGTCCTCGTCCGCCTCGGTTGAAATGCGGACGGGGGGACGTCCGCGCTCCCAGGGGGGAAGGTGCTTCTACGCCTTACGGCATGAGCCGGTGCGGTTCCGTCTCCGCCTCGTAGTTGATCCCCGGCAAGCCGAAGCCGAACAGCTTGAGAAACTCCGTCCGGTAGCCCGCGATGTCGGTCTCGGTCGCGAGGTTCTCGGTCGTGACCCGGGGCCAGATCTCGCGCACGGCGTTCTGGATCTCGGGGCGCATTTCCCAGTCGTCGATCCGGACCCGGCCCGCCTCGTCGAAGGTGGGAGTTTTGCCATTGTACATCTGCGTCGCGAACAGCCGCTGAATCTGCTCGATGCAGCCCTCGTGGGTGCCATGCGCCTTCATCAGCTTGTAGAGGATTGAGATGTAGAGCGGGACGACAGGGATTGCGGAACTCGCCTGTGTGACGAGCGCCTTGTTGACCGAGATGAAGGCGCGGCCGCCGCCGTTGAGCTTGAGCAGGGAGTCGATGTTTTTCCCGGCGCGCTCGAGGTCGTTCTTGGCGAGGCCGATGGTGCCGTTCTTGTAGATTGCCCAGGTGACTTCCGGTCCGATGTACGAGTACGCGACCGATTGGGCGCCGGGTGCGAGGAGCTTGGCCTCGGACAGGGCGTTCATCCACAGCTCCCAGTCCTCACCACCCATGACGGCCGTGGTGTCGGCGATCTCCTGCGGGGAGGCCGGTTCGATCGTCACGGTGCTGACGATGCCCTTGTCGGTATCGACCGTCTTGTTCGTGTACGATGTGCCGACCGGCTTGAGCACCGATTTGTGGACGGCGCCGGTGCGCGGGTGCGTGCGGCGGGGCGAGGCGAGGGAGTAGACCACCAGGTCGACCTGGCCGAGGTCGCTCTTGATAAGCTCCAGGGCCTGACGCTTGATGTCGTCGGAAAAGGCGTCGCCGTTGAGGTTCTTCGCGTAGAGACCGGCGGCGCGCGCGGCGTTCGTGAAGGCGATGGTGTTGTACCAGCCGGGAGTCGCGGGGCGGCCATCTTCGGAAGGGCGCTCGAAAAAGATCCCCAGCGTGGCGGCCTTCGACCCGAACGCGGCGGCCACGCGCGAGGCGAGTCCGTACCCCGTGGAGGACCCGATCACCAGGACCTTCTTCGGTCCCGGCGTGAGCGGGCCTTTCGCCTTCACATAATCAATCCATTCCTGCACATGGGCGGCGCAGCCCTCAGGGTGGGAGGTGATGCAGACGAATCCGCGAACCTTGGGTTTGATGATCATCGCCGCGAAGGCTCCGCGGCGAGACAGCGGCTGACAAGTTTCAATTGGGGAAGGGGTCTGCCTGTTACTTTTTAGCGCTTGCGCTAACATTTAACAGGCAGACCCCTTAAGGAACTCCCCTTAAGGAACTCCCCTTAAGGAACTCCCCTTAAGGAACTCCCCTTAAGGAACTCACTTTCCCAGCAGCACGAACGGTCCCTCGGCCTTGGGCACGCCGCCTTTGCGTTCGCGGGTCACGGCGAAGGCGTTGATGACGCTGACCGGCTGCTTGGCGGTGAACTTGATGCGGCTCGAGCCCGAGGTGGGTTCGACCGTGAACACGCCGCCATCGACCGGAATCGGGTACTGCGGGTCGACAACCCAGATCTGGTAGTCCTCGTTGGCCGCCAGCGCGGGCAGCTTCTGCACGTCGAGGATGCCTTCCTGCTTTTTCGGGTCCCACACCGCGATGGCCTGGGCCTGGGGCAGGTTCTTGAGCATTGAAGCCAGCGCGGTGATCTTGAGCGTCGCCAGGTCGCCCTGTGATTTCAGTTCGTCGGTGAGCTGGGCGATGCGCAGCTTGGCGTCGCCCAACTGCGCGCCCGCGTCGTTGGCGGCGACGGTGAGCTGGGAAACACGCGCCGTCAGGGCCGCCATCTGCTGGTCGCGCGCGGCGAGCTGGGTCTGGGCGTTGGCGAGCAGCGTGTGGGTCTCGCCCAACTGGCGCTCGCGCTCGGTCAGCTGGGAACGGGCCTCGGCCAGCCGCTGCTCCCGGTCCGTGAGCGTGGAACGGGCTTCGCCCAGATCGCGATTGAGGGCGGCAAGCTGCTGCTCGACGGTTTGGAAACGTCGCTGTCCCAAGATGCGTTCCGCCTCGAGCTGTTGCTGGGTGCTCTGGAGGGAGATCGTGGCCATCTCCTCGCGGCTCTTGAGCGTGGCGACTTCCGTCCGCGTCGCCGCGTAGCGCTGGCCGAGCCAGATGGAAACCAGGGTGAGGCACGCGGCCGCCGCCCAGGGGAGAATCCGCCAGACGGACGGGGACGGACGGATGACGTTGTCGACCGGGCCTTGGACGCGATTCGCCACCGAGCCGAGGACCCGGTCCTTGAGCGCCGTCGGCGCCGGCGTCGTGGGCGCCGCGTAGACCAGGCGGCACGCCGTCTCCTTGAGCTCGCGGACCAGCGTCTGCAGTTCGCCATCGCGCGCGAGATCGCTCTCGAATTGATCGCGTTCCGCGCCTTCGAGCAGGTCGAAGACGTAGAGGGAAGCGAGTTCCTCGTGACGGTCCTCGATCATAACTTCTGCGCGAGCAAGTCGCGGAGTTTGAGCAGACCACGACGGATGCGGGCTTTCACCGTGCCGAGTGGTTCCGATAGTTTCCGGGCAATTTCCTCCTGCGTCATACCGCCGAAGAAAGCGAGTTCGAGCGCACGTTGCTGCTCGGGGGGCAGGGTCGCGACCGCCGCGCGCACGGCCTTGGCGTCGTCACCCAACGCGGCGGCATCTTCCACCGACGGCGGACCGGAGTCGCCTCCATAGCCCAGGTCCGACGGGGCTGACTCCGCGAGTAATTCCGCGCGGCGCCGGCGCATCCGCACCCGGTCGATGGCGCGGTTGCGCACCAGGGTGATCACCCAGGAGAACGCGCTGCCCCGGTCTGTTTCAAACGTCGCGGCCTTTTCCCACAGCGTCACAAACGCGTCGTGGACAATGTCCTGAGCCTCGGTCGGATCGCGAACGATGCGTAGGGCGGCACCGTAGAGCGGACCGGAGAAACGGTCGTAAAGGTCAGCGAACGCCTGCTTGTCGCCTTCGGCGATGCGTCGCATCAGCTCGGCGTCGACACGCTGCCTCTCCTCGGGTGGCTCTGGGGTGGGGGACTCCGGCGCAGTCATCATTCGGTCGCGGTTTCGCGGTCGAAATGCCACCACCCCGTCCGCCGCGGCCAAATAGCCGAGGGAACCGGGTGGGCAGGAGAGCGTGAGAGCCATTTCCCAGTCATACGTGCGCGGGCTCAAAGGGGATGCAGTGACCGGCGAAGTTGGCGAGGCTTTTTCGCCGCGAATCACTCAAAGGAGCGCCAGTCCCAGCAGCCCCAGAGCCACCAACAGGGCGATCACCGCCAGGATCATGCGTTCGCGACGGGTAACGGGGAAGGGCATGGCTGCGCAGGGCCCGAGGATCAGGGGACTCCGGGCGCATCCACAACCGGCTGGAATACCCGATTCCGGGTGCAAGCCGCCTTGCGCTGGACACCGGGTTCTGCCAGCACGTCAGCTCGTACTCGATCCCTGCGCCTGATGAACATTTACCCGTTAAGGAATCTGCTGGCGGCGGTGGCCCTGGGGGCTGCCTGGGTGGTGAACGTGTCTTCGGCGGCGGTGGCTTCGGGCCAGCCGGCGCCGGATTTCGCGGTGACGGATCTGGCGGGCAAGACGCACCGGCTGGCCGACTATCGCGGCCGGGTCGTGATTCTCGAGTGGCTCAATCCCGGGTGCCCGTTCGTGGTGCGCCACTACAAGAGTGGCAACATGCAGAGCACGCAAAAGGCGGCGGCGGCGGACGGCGCGGTGTGGCTGCAGGTGAATTCCGGCTCGATCGGGGACCTCGACGCCGCGAAGTCGGTCGAGTGGCAGACCAAACAGGGCGTCACCGCCACCGCCTACATCCGCGACGTGACCGGCAAGCTCGGCCGGCTCTTTGACGCGAAAACGACACCGCATCTCTTTGTGATCGGGAAAGACGGGACGCTGGTTTATCAAGGGGCGATCGACGATCAGCCCAACGCCAGTGTGACCAACACGACGTCCGCCCACAACTACGTGAAGGCCGCCCTCGCGGCGCTGCGCGAGGGCAAGCCGGTGGAGAAAGCGTCCACGCCGTCGTATGGGTGCGGCGTGAAGTACGGCGCCGAAGGCTGAGGGCGGAGGAAGGATTTTCCTTCCTCCTCCGGGAGCGCGGCCGTCCCCGGCCGCTTTTCCCACTCGTTGCCGCCGGGAACGGCCGCGTTCCCAGGTGGGAGAAACTACACTTTCACCGCAAACAACTCCGGGTGCATCTGCCCCTCGGCAACTTTGTTGACGGTGCCGGTCATCATGATGGAAAAGCCGTCGCCGATCTCGATGCCGATCTGCCCGCCGGGCATGTGAACGGTGACGTTGCGATCGACCAGCCCGAGCCGGTGCGCGACCGCGGCCGAGGCGCTGGAACTGCTGCCCGACGCCAGGGTGTAGCCGGCGCCGCGCTCCCAGATTTCGATCTGAATGTTTTTCCGGTCGCGGACTTTCAGGAACTGCACGTTGGTCTTGCGCGGAAAATGAGGGTCGGTTTCGAGGTGCGGGCCGTACTTGTGCGCCAGCTCGGGCGAAATCTCCGGCAGTGGAATCACGCAGTGCGGGTTGCCGATCGTGGCCGCGCAGAAGGTGAAGTCGCGATCAAGGATGCGGATCGGCTCGTTCAGGACTTCGCGCGCCGGTCCGGAGACGTTCACCGGAATCTTGGCACTGTCGAAACTCACGCTGCCCATCGCGACGGTGATCAGCCGGCCGGCGTCCTTGATCTCCGACAATACGTGGCCGCCCGGCGTCTCGATCGTGAAGCGCGGGTTCTTGACCAGGCCCTGGTCCCAGAGAAAGCGGGAGAAAATGCGCAGGCCGTTGCCGGACTTTTCGGCTTCCGAGCCATCGGGATTGAAGATGCGCAGCCCGAACTCGCTCTGCTTCGACGGGAGCGGACCCCAGAGGATGCCGTCCGAGCCGACCCCGAAATTGCGGTGGCATACGACCCGGATCTGCTCGACGGTCGGAGCGGGCGCCCACGAGGGGAAATCCGCCGGATTAAGAACGATGTAGTCGTTGCCGAGGGCGTGGTACTTGTGGAAACGCATGGAGCGAGGAAATTGCCCACGAATCGCGGCAAAAGGCACGAAAAAAGTCCGCCGGCCTGCGGTCGGTCGCAGGTCTCTCCGCTGAATGCCTCGGGCCTTACGATGCCACCGGATCGGGCGCCGGCACCGCGGGCGGCTCGGAGTAGCCGAACAGCCGACGCTTCTTGATCGCGGTCGCCACGCTCGCCGGCACCAGTTTTTCCCAGGTCGGGTCGCGGTCGCGGATCCGGCTCAACACATCCCGGGAGAACGTGCCGAGCACCTCGCGGTCGAAGCCGACGATGCAGTCGATGTAATGGTTCTCGAGCAGGTGATCGTAGAGGTTCCTCAGGTGGTTCGCGACCTGGACGTTTCGCGCCGTGATCAGCACGTTGGCGGCAAAGGCGTGTGCGACGTGCGAACCCGGTGGCATCACGCCGCCGGTCGACAGGTAGCGGTCGTACGCCTCCTGCCGCATCGGGTAGATGTAGAGCTTCACCGCCTGCCGGAACATCCGGCCGAACGACTCGAGGATACCGCCCTCCAGGTGCTCGTAGTACTTCTCGTTGAAGATCTCGAGCAGGTTGTTGATGCCCATCGCGACGCCGATCATCTCCTTCGTGTAGCGGCGGAAGTAGGACGTCAGCCGGTAATACTCCGGATAGTTGGAGATCATCGCGGTGAACCCCAGCTCGCCCAGCAAGTCCGCGCGCTGGAGAAAATCCGCGGCGTCGAGTCCGCCGGAGGCGAGCAGGTTGTTCATCGTGATCTCCATGATGACCACGATGTCCTTGTCCTTGACCTCCGGTTCCTGGACGAACTGCGCGGTGGCGCAGTTGAGCATGTCGACGTTGACGTGCGTCACCGGGCGGAAACTGCCACGCTCGACCAGGATGGCCTTCTTGTAGAAAACCTCCGACGGCTGCAGCACGTCGCCCTGGGGCCCGAACACGATGGCGTTGGTCAGCCCGAATTGGACCAGGTAGAGCGCCATCAGCCGGTTGTCGACGCCAGCGAACGCCGGGCCGGAAAACTTCAGCATGTCGACTTCGAGGCGCGTGGTGCCGAGGTTGTCGACGAGCGACTCGATGAAGCGCCGCGGGTCGTCGCGGTAGTAGAACGCCGCGTAGAGCAGGTTGGTGCCGGCGATGCCGAGGGCTTCGTGCTGGAGGACGTTTTCCTTGTCCCACATCCGCACGTGCAGCACGACGTCGCTCGGCGGCCCGCCGGGTTCAGTCTGGAAACGCACACCCATCCAGCCGTGCGCATCGTTGGTGCCCTTGAATCCCTTCGTCGCGACAGTATCGGCAAACGCGAAAAACATCGTCCGGTCGCCGCGGGCCTGTGCCAGGCGTTCGAGCAGCAGGTGGTACTCGTGATCGAGCATCAGGCTGAGCCGCTCGCGTGACACGTAGCGCGGCGCCTTGCCGTAGATCGCGTCACTGAAATTCATGTCATACGCCGAGATCGTCTTCGCGACCGTGCCCGACGCACCGCCCGCCTGGAAAAAAATCCGCGCCACTTCCTGGCCCGCGCCGATCTCCGCGAAGGTGCCGTAGCGTTTCTCATCGAGATTGATCGTGAGCGCCTTGCGGTTGGTGGTGAGCAGTTCCTTCTTTTCGCTCATGGCGTCGCACTATGCGTGGGCGGCGTTGCGGTGCAATGGTTCATGGGGAGAGGCGGCGGCGGTGGCAGGATCGGCCGGGACCGCGCGCCAGCCTCGGCGGAATTTTCACAGACGTGTAACTAGCACTCCGCATGCCGCTCCTGCCGGCGTGGCGTGACCCATGGCCCGCCGGTCGGCCCTTTCGACTGGAGGAAAGGAAGAAACCGGATACCGTCCGCGGCACGCATGAAGAATGTTTTCACGTCGATGCTCGGCGCCTTGATCGCGCTGGTGGTCTTCTCTGTCGGTTGTGTACTGCTGTTCATCGGCTTTCTCGCCGCCATGGCCGCGATGGGAGGCGCGGAAAAAGCCCACCCGGCGTTCGAGCGCGGCTCGTACCTGGTGTTCAACCTGTCGACCAACATTTCGGATGCGCCACCGCCCGTCGACCTGCACATGCTCGGCGGCCGGCAGGACTCGGTCCAGCTCCGGACCGTCACCCGAGCCTTGCGCGCGGCGGCCCGCGACGAGCGGATTGCCGGGGTGTTCATCACGGGTGACCTCGAGCCGGATGCGTTCGGCTCCGGCTACGCCACGCTCAAGGAAGTGCGCGGTGCGATCGAGGCGTTCAAGGCGTCGGGCAAGCCGGTCGTCGCCTACCTCACCCAGGCGACGACGAAGAGTTACTACGTGGCCTCCGCCGCCACCGACCTCGCGCTCGACCCTTACGGCCTCATCTTCATGCCGGGCCTGGCGAGCGAGCCGGCTTTCTTCGCCGGGGCGTTCGAAAAGTACGGCATCAACGTCCAGGTGACGCGGGTGGGGAAGTACAAGTCCGCCGTCGAACCCTTCACGCGGCGGGAGATGAGCCCGGAGAATCGCGAGGAAGTGCAGAAGCTGCTCGGCGACATCTGGAGCGGCTTGCTCGCCGACATCGGTGCGTCTCGCAACCTGACGCCCGAAAAGCTGCAGGCGACGGTCGACACCGAGGGCCTGATCCGCGCGAGCGCGGCGAAGGAGCAGGGGCTCATCGATCGCATCGCGTATCGCGACGAAGTCTACGACGGACTCAAGGCCAAGACCGGCCGGACCGGCTCGAAGGAACCGTTCAAGCAGGTCACGCTCGCCGACTACGCCGACGTGGCGAAGGATGTTCTCGACCGGCTGCCCGCGGACGGCGACGCGCCGAAGTCGGGCGGCCGCGGTGGCCGCCTCGCGATCGTCTACGCCGAGGGCGAGATCGTCGACGGCGAGGGCGACGACGATCAGGTGGGAGGCACGCGGTTCTCCCGGGAACTGCGGAAACTGCGCCACGACGAGAACGTCAAGGCGGTCGTCCTGCGCGTGAACAGCCCGGGCGGCAGCGCCTCGGCGTCCGAAGTGATCCAGCGCGAGATTCGCCTGCTCAAGAAGGTGAAGCCGGTCGTGGTGTCGATGGGCACCTACGCGGCTTCTGGCGGCTACTGGATCGCGGCGTACGGCGACAAGATCTTCGCGGAGCCCACGACGATCACCGGCTCGATCGGGGTGTTCGGAATTCAATTCGACGTGAAGAAGCTCGCGAACGATTTCGGCATCACGTTCGACAGTGTGAAGACCGGCAAGTTTGCCGATGCCCTGACCATCTCGCGGCCCAAGACGCCGGAGGAACTCGCGGTGCTGCAGCGCATGATCGACTGGATCTACGGCGAGTTCATCGCCAAGGTCGCCGAAGGCCGCAATCTCACGCCGGCCCGCGTCGAGGAGATCGCGCAGGGCCGCGTGTGGTCGGGCAGCGATGCGAAAGAGATCGGCCTGGTGGACGAACTGGGCGGCCTCGATGCCGCCATCGCCTACGCGGCGGAGAAGGCGGGCCTCGGCGGCAACTACCGGCTCGTGGAGATCCCGCGCCAGAAGGAACTCCTCGAGGTCATCCAGGAATATCTCGAAGGCGTCGCGCCCCGCTATGCAAGTTCGCAGACGCTCGTGGGCAAGATCGCCGCCCGCATCGAGGCGGAACTCAAGCTGCTCCGCGCCTTCAATGATCCCCAGGGCATCTATGCCCGGCTGCCCTACCGCCTCGACGTCCGCTGAGCGAACCCGCGCCCTTCATGTCCCAGACCACCACCCTGACGCGGGAAGTCACCGCGACCGTCATTCCCGCCGGCGATGTCCTGACGCTGCCCGCGGGCACCGAAGTCTTCATCGTCCAGACGTTGGGCGGAAACGTCACCGTCCGCACCGATCGCGGCCTGTTCCGTATCGCGGCCGAGGATACGGCGGCGATCGCGGGCTACGTGCCCGCGCCGGCGGCCACCGCCGTGCCGGTGCCCGGCGCGTTCAGTGAGCAGGCGGTCTGGGACGCGCTGCGGACGTGCTTCGATCCGGAGATTCCGGTCAACATCGTCGACCTCGGCCTGATCTACGATCTCGCCATCGAGGACACTGCCGCGGGCGGCAAAGCCCTCGAGGTGAAGATGACCCTCACCGCGCCGGGTTGCGGCATGGGCCCGGTGATCGCGGAGGATGCGCGCCGCAAGATTTCCGCACTCCCGTCGGTCGAGCAGGCAAAGGTTCACATCGTGTGGGATCCGCAGTGGACGCCGCAGATGATTTCCGAGACCGGGCGGAAGGCGCTCGGACTGGAGTAGGTTCGACTCTGGGAGCGCGGACGCCCGCGTCCGCCGGAGAGACGAATGCGGACGGGGACGTCCGCGCTCCCAGGATCGAATTACTCACGC
>JAEUHA010000096.1 GCA_016793535.1 Opitutaceae bacterium
AATAGGCCTGGGTGTAACGCGTACCCTCGCGGGCCATCCGGTCGAGGCGGGGCGTCTGGATCAGCTTTTGGCCGTAGGCGCCGACGTCGCCCTGGGCGAGGTCGTCACTGAGGATGAAGATGATGTTGGGTCGCGGCGGAAGGGCGGACGCAGCGTGGAGCCCGGGTGCAAGGCCCACGGCAAGCGCGAAGGGGGCAACGGCCAGGAGGCGACAGAGGAGGCGCAGCATAAGGTGGCGGGGCTGGGATGCGACGTGACGCGGAACCGGTCTGCAACGCGAGCGTGGAGTTCAGGCTGGAGCGATGAGCTCGAGCATCCGTTGCGCCACGACAATCTTGGGCGCGGGGCCGATGGCGACTCGCTCCCCTCGCCGCCCCAGCAGCAGCACGGCGTTGTCGTCTGCGTTCATCCCCAGCTCCGGCCGGCTCACGTCGTTGGCCGCGATCCAATCGAGTTGTTTCTCGACGAGCTTTCGCCGCGCGTGCGTCTCGACCTCCGTGGTTTCCGCCGCGAACCCGACGATCACCTGGCCGGGCTGCCGGGCGGCGGCCAGGGTCTTGAGGATATCGACGGTGGGTTCCAGTTCGAGGGTCATCGGGCCGGCCTGTTTCCGGCCCTTCTGCGCGCTCGAAAAACGGGGCCGGTAGTCTGCGACCGCCGCGACGGCGATGAACATATCACAGTGCGGAAACAACCCGGTGCAGGCCGCGAGCATGTCCGCCGCCGAGATCACGCGCGTCACGTTTACCTTCGCCGGCACCGGCAGCGCAACGGGTCCGCTCACGAGGTCGACTTGCCAGCCCCGGGCGGCCGCGGCGGCCGCCAGCGCATACCCCATCTTGCCGCTGGAACCATTGCTGAGGAAGCGCACCGGATCGAGGTGTTCCCGCGTCGGGCCGGCGGTGATCAGGCAGCGAAGAGGCGACGAAGGCGGGCTCATGAAAACCAAAGCGTAGGCGGGTCGACCCGGGTCCGCAAAGCCCGTTCCCGGCCTTGCGTTCGTCCGAATCCCGCGGCGCCTCGCGCGGCCGGCGCTAGGACTTCTGCAGGATGTGATAGTTCGCCATCGAGATGCCGCTCAGCATCGCGCCGACGATGCCGAGGAATCCCTGGTCGGTGCCGCAAAGGTAGACGTTGGCCAGGGGCGTGCGGCCCTGGCGTTGCTTGACCGGCGAACCGTAGATCGCCCCGGCAACGTGGCCGGTGTATTTCGTGATCGTGCGCGGCGTGAACATGTCGGTGGTCACGCGGGCGGCGTCGTAGGCGTTCGCCGACGGCAGCGGCGGCAGAAAGCGCTGCGCACTCTGTTGCACGGCCGCGAACCAGTGGCGCTTCTGCGCCTGATACTCCGCTTCGGGCAACGCGATCCAGCGGTCGTAATCGGCGAGGCAGGTCACCCGCACCAGGCCTTCGGGCAACTGGCGGCCGGCGCCGAAAGCGAAGTTGTTCGGGATGCAGATCACGCCGCTGCGGGGATCGACCAGGCCATCGGGACGGGCGTACTCGAAGCGCGCGGAGTCGTTGAAAAAGACAATCGTGTCGTCACCCCAGCCGAGGGCGGCGGGCTGGCGGTCGAGCACGGCAATCGTCTCGACGAAGGACAACCGGCCGGGCGGCGCCGTCCCGGCCGGCTCCGAGGCGCCGGGAGCGACTGCGGGCGTCGCTGCGATCAACGCTGCGGTCTCGGGGGCGCCGATCGACGAAATGACGTGATCGGCAGTGATCGTGGAACCGTCGTCGAGCACGAGGGCCGTGGCGCGGCCGGCATGGCTGACGATGCGCTGCACCCCGCACTTCATCCGGCGCTCGCCGCCGGCGGCGCGATACTTGTCGAGCAGCACCCGCAGCACGAGGCGCACGCCCTCGAACGGCCGCGCGAAGCCTTCGAGGAACAGGGCCTTGAACATGATCACGAACTGCCCGAACTCCATGTCGTGCTCCGTCGCGCTGCCGTAGTACATCAAGGGACAGAAGAGCATGTCCTCGAGCAGCGGATCCGTGAGGTGCCGGCGCACGATCTCCCGCGCCGACACCGGCTGCGCGTCGAGCGCCACGTCGTCGAACGTGCGCACGGCGCCGACCAGGGCGCGAAAACCGTCCTGCTGCGCCGGGAAGCGCTCCGCCACTTCCTGCTCCAGCACCGCGAAGTCATTGGTGAAGCGGAGCGACGTCTCGCCGCGGGGACCGAAGGCGATGCGCGACTGCTTCTGTTCGCAGAGGGCGAACTCGTCGCGCTCGATGCGCAGCTGGCGCAGCAGCTTGGTGAGCGGCGTGCCCTTTACGCCAGGACGGACGAAGTTCGTCATCGCGTGCAGCCCCACGTCGAACTTCCGGCCGCGTTGGCTGTAGAAACCGTTCAGCCCGCCGACGGCATTGTGTCGCTCGAAGATGCACACCTTGCGGCCGAAGTGCGCGAGCCGGATGCCGGCGGCGAGGCCCGACATGCCGGCGCCGATGATGGCGACGTCGTAGTGGGACGAGGAATTCACGGGAGGCGGGTCTCGCGCGAAGGCGCGAAGGCGCGAATAAAATCAGTCGGGGCGGAAAGGGGCGATGGTGGTCTTCGCGCCTCTGCGCCTCGGCGCGAGCACGAAAAAGCCGGGACGATTTCATCCCGGCTGTCGGCTCTCACGACGAAAATCGCACTCAACCTTTGGCGGGGAGCGCGTTGAACTTCGGCGTCAGGTACTCGGCGCAGCTGTCCAGCGAGGCCAGTTGCAGGTAGTCCTTTTCGGGCACCTCGATGCCGTGGCGTTTGCGCAGCTCCATCACGATATCGAGGAAATCCATGCTATCGAGCTGCAGCTGGTCGCGCAGCCGGACGTCCGGCTTGACGTTGCTCAGATCCTCATCCGGCGCGATGTCCGCGATGATATCGAGCACCAGCTTCTTGCATTCGTCTTTGGTCATAGTCAGGGGCGGCAGGATTAGGGGACAAACCGTTTAACAATCAACGTGGAATTTATCCCGAGCATGCCGAACGAATTGTTCAGGATGGTATCCACTTTCGCAACCTTCCGGGGCTGATTCAGGACGAGGCCGGGCAGCGCGCACTGCGGGTCGAGCTGGTCGACGTTGATGGTGGGGTGAACGGTGAGGTCGTCGAACGACGGCAGGTTGCCCGCGAGCTCGAGCGCGCCGGCGGCGCCCATGGCGTGGCCAATGTAGCTCTTCGTATTGTTGATGTGGGTGTCGGGGCAGCCTTCGCCGAAGACCGCCCGGATCGCCTCGCATTCCTGGATGTCGCCGAGCGGGGTGGCCGTGGCGTGGGTGTTGACGATGTGGATGTCGCGCGGTTCGAAACCGCCGCGCCGCAGGGCTGCGCGCACGCACTCGGATTGCCGTTGCGGGTTGGGCAGGACGTAGTCGGTGGCGTCGCTGTTGACGTGGTAGCCGCCGATTTCGCCGTAGATCTTGGCCCCGCGGGCCAGCGCGTCGTCGAGCCGCTCCAGGGTATAAAGGCACCCGCCCTCGGAGATCACGATGCCGTTGCGGGCCAGGTCAAAAGGTCGCGAGGCTTTGGCCGGATCGTCGTGGGTCGCGAGCGCGTTCTGGGACTTGAAGCCGGCGAAAATGCCGAAGGTATGAATGCTTTCGCTCACGCCGCCGCAGAGTGCGAAATCCACTTCGCCGAGCCGGAGCATCTGGGTGGCATGGATGAGGCCCAGGTTGCCGGCCGCGCAGGCCGCGCCGATGGTGTAGGCCGGACCCGTGGTGCCGAGGTTGAGCGAAGCCTCGCCGGCCGGGTTGTTGGCGACGGTCCGGGGATTGTGGTAGTGCGACCAGTACTTGGTGTCGTAATTGAACTTCGAGATGTTGTAGATCTCGTTCTCGGTCTCGACATTGCCGTGCTCGGTGCAGCCGATGTAGATGCCGATGCGGTCCTTGGGCATCGCCTCGAACGCCACGCCGCTGTCCGCGAGCGCCTCGCGCGCGCAATAGATCGAAATGCTGCCCGCCCGCGTCCCGACCCGGACTTCCTTCTTCTTCTGGTACTTGAGCGGATCGTAATGACACACCCCCGCGAGTTGCTGCCCCATGTAGCGGATCTCGATCCGCTCGATGCCCGCCACCCCGTTGAGCAGGTTCTGCCGGAACTCCGGGAGCGTACGGCCGTTCGGTGATGTCAATCCGACCCCGGTGATGACGATGCGCGGCAGCGGTGCGGGCTTCATTCAGTGTAAACGGAAATCGCTAGCCAACCCGCGAGGGAAAGCAATACAACGCTCGCTCGCATGAACGTCCTCGTTGTCGGTGGCGCCGGATACATTGGCAGTCATTGTGTTCGCCAACTCTTGGCGGCCGGTCACCGGCCCGTGGTGTTGGACAATCTGGTCTACGGGCATCGGGCCACGGTGCCGCCGACGGTGCCCTTTCACGCGGGCGACCTGGGTGACGAGGCGTTTGTCGGCCGGGTGCTGCGAGAGGAGCGGATCGAACTCGTGATGCATTTTGCCGCCTACTGCTACGTCGGCGAGTCGGTCACCCAGCCGCTCAAGTACTACTTCAACAACGTCGTCGCCACGCTGCACCTGCTCAACGCGATGCTGGCCGCCGGCGTGAAGAAGTTCGTGTTCTCCTCGACCTGCGCCACCTTCGGCGTGCCGGCGGCGCTGCCGATCCACGAACTGACCCCCCAGGCGCCGATCAACCCGTACGGCCAGACGAAGCTCGATATCGAACACGCCCTCAAGGCGCTGGCGCCGGCCCACGGCCTGAGTTTCGCGGCCTTCCGGTACTTCAACGCCGCCGGTGCCGCCGAGGACGGCACGATCGGTGAAGACCATGACCCGGAAACGCATTTGATCCCCGTCGCGATCGACGTCGCCATCGGGAAACGGCCGCACCTGGAGCTGTACGGCACCGACTACCCGACGCCCGACGGCAGCTGCCTCCGCGATTACGTGCACGTGGACGACCTGAGCCGGGCGCATATCGCCGTATTCGACCGCCTCGCGGTGCCCGGCGCACAGAATTTCTACAACCTCGGCACGGGCAAACCGACGT
>JAEUHA010000524.1 GCA_016793535.1 Opitutaceae bacterium
GAAAGCCATGTCGCCGAGTTCGGTCAGCGTGGGCGGGACGTTGCCGCGGACTTCCACCGCGAGGTTTTTCAGAATGCGGCGTTCACCGATTGCAACGCGGCCATACCACCACTTGCTGCGCGGATAACGTAGTTCCAATGCCATGACGTTGTTCTCCTTGTTGCGTTGAGGTTTTGTGACCTCATGCAACTGCGGGCAACGGACAGCACCCCCCGAAATCACGGTAGCCAAACATTACGCCAAACATGCCCCGAAAGTGGGGTTAACTGCTTGAGGGTGCCGGAGGTCGAAGTTGCCCTCATAACCTGAAGGTCGTTGGTTCAAATCCAACCCCTGCACCCAATTATAAAGCCCTCCCCTGCCCGGGAGGGCTTTTTGTTTGGACCACGCCAGCGGGGCTGGAACTGCCAGGGGCCGTTCAGTCTTTCGGGTAGAACTCCGGGCGGTAGCGTGATGCGTAGAAGCCGGTTGCCTTGCTCAGGTCGAGGTCCGCGACCAGCAGACCTTCCTCGCCGTAGGGCAACCACTGCAGGAGATTCCCTTCGGGATCGATCAGCGACGTGGCGGAATTCTGCTGTCGCATCGCCTGGTTCACACTCGCGAAATAAATCGAGTTCTCCTTTGCCCGCAGAATCATCGCCATTTCGTAGTAGGACTTGCCCCACGTCCGCTGCACCGACACCGCGTCGGCCCCGGCTTTCCCGGCCTCGCGCCGTGGCGCGCGTTGCTGGTCGGATCCGGTGACTTGCGGCTGAAACACAATTTTCGCGCCCCGCACGGCAGCCCACCGTACCGTCTCGGGAAACCGCCAGCCTTCGTGGCAAATGACCACACCAAATGGCACCCCTTTCACCTCAAACATGCGGCGCGTCCCCTCCGGGACATAATTCTGCTCCTCCCCGCCCGGCGTGATCTGATCCTTGGTCTGATGGCCGAGGATTCCGCCGCGGGCATCGATGACAAACGCCCGGTTCTGCAGCCCGCGCGGTGTATTCCACTCCATGCCGACGATCGCGGCGACACCGTGTTCGCGGCACGCGGCCTGAACATCCTGCAACGCCTGTTCCAAGGCGCGCTGGTCAGTCGGCGGAACAGGATCGGCTCCACCCCGCAGCCCGGGAAGATACGTCTCCGAAAAGCACACGATGTCGATCCGCTGCCGACCCGCGTCGGCAAGCACCCGCTTGATCTTGGCGACTCCGTCCGGGATGTCGGCGCCCAGCCGCAAACCCGCGAGTCCCACCCGGAGCGACGCCGGGGGCGAACCGGGAACGGACGCTGAAAGGTCCGATGTCACCATCAGACAAAAAAACAGGAGGCGAAAAAAGCAGGCCACGGGATGTGCGGGGACTCAGAGGCAACGAGGGTCGACTGGACGTCGCAAGTGCAAGGGGGAGCGGTGAAGCGAGGACGTGCGTGCCACCCGTTGGTCTCAACCCAGTGCCGCGAAGACCTGGCGCGCGTTCGCCAGGCTCTGCCGGTGGGCGGCGACTCCGTCGAGCGTCTTGGGCGAGTCTTTCTCGACCGCCTGCTCGAGCACGAGGTGCGGTTTCATGCGCTTGCGCTCCAGCCAGCCCGCGAGCCGCGCATAGTCGATGTCGCCTTCCGCTGAAAACACTTCCGTCCACACCCCACCCCGCGACTGCCGCAGGTGCAGTTCGACGATTCGCGCGCCGTAATGCTCGAGCGTGTCGAACAGCGCGACCTGCGAGTTCCCGCAGCCCCGGAAGACCCAGTGCGCGTCGAGGCAGAACTTCACATTCTGCGGATCCGTCGCGGTCAGCATGTGGTGGTATTCGCGGGCGCCGTGCCGCAGCTCCACGTCGTGATTGTGATACGCGAGCGCGATCCCGAGCTTGCGCAACTCCGCGCCAAGCCGGTCGAGCGCCTGCGCCTGGTCCCGGAGCTGGGCGTCGGTCTTGGCGTCCGTTCCCCCGCCCCGCAGCGGCGAAGGATTGGTGACGATGATCTTCGTCCCCGTCTCGCCCGCGCGCCGCGCGATGGTCAGCACGTCAGCGATGCTCTTCTCCGCCTGCGCGGGATCGTGCAGCACGCTGTTCACGTAGAACGACCGCATCTCGAGTCCGTGCTGTTTCAACCGGGCCGCGAGGCCGTCGAACGCCGAAGCTGCCGTGAGCGCCGGCTCGTAACCGGTGATGCCGGACGACGCCACCGTGGCGAGCGCATCGTCGGTGTTCGCGACAAAGGTCTTTCCGTCCCGTCGCGCAAACGTGCCCCACGGATACGTGTTGGTCGCGAGGTGCGGTCCGGTCGTGCGCGCCGCCGCACGACTGCGGGGGGCCAGGCCTGCCGTCACCGCGGCCGCCGCCGTCAGGGTCAGGAAGTGTCGTCGTTTCATGGGGGCGAGGGGGAGTGGTTTGAGGTCGTTCTCCTGGGAGCGCGGCCGTCCCCGGCCGCCCCTGCGAAAGGACGACGGACGGAAAGCCGTGCCTCCAGGATCCAGCCATGCCCCGGACTCGCTTTCAACGCCCATTCCGCTATGCGCGTAACGTCCCGCAACTCCCGCCCTTCGCCGCCATGCACGCGCTTCCCGGTCTCCTGGTCCGCTTCGTCGTCCTCCCCTGCCTCGCCGGCGGCACGTTCGCCGCCACCCCGCTTTCAACCACACCGCTCGAGGGGCTCCGTGACGCCAGCCCGCGCGTGCAC
>JAEUHA010000199.1 GCA_016793535.1 Opitutaceae bacterium
CTGCCCGGCGACGAGGGCCGGCGCTGGCTGTTTCCCGCGGCCGAGGCGACGCTCAAACTCGATGCCGGCGCGGCGGGTTTCTCGCTGCCCGTCAGTCTCCGCCAGCTGGACGACGCCCAGCTCCGCCTCTGGGCCGCGCGCGGCTGGCTCGACCCGCGGTACGCCGCCGACCCGCACCGGCGGCTGGTCGCGCTCGACGATGCCCGGGCCTCGCTCGACGCGCGCGTCCGTTCCTACCTCGACGCCAATTGCGCAGGCTGCCACCGGCCCGGCGGCGTAGCCCGTTCCCAGTTCGATGCGCGCTTTGACACCCCGCTCGAGCGAGCCGGTCTCCTCAGCGCGGAGCCCGTCGGCGGCGACCTGGGCGTGGCCGGAGCCCGGCTCGTCGTGCCCGGTGCCCCGGACAAGTCGATTCTCGTGTTGCGCCTGATCGACGGCGGACCGTTCCGGATGCCGCCGTTCGGCGTGCATCACGAACCGGCTCCCGTGGTCCCTTTGCTCGAGGCCTGGATTCGGGCGATGCGCTAGCAATTTCCGCGGGGAGCGCGGACGTCCTCGTCCGCCGGTTTACTGATGCGGCCGCGGGGGTCCGCGCTCCCGGAAAGACTCAGCGTGCCACCCGGCGGCCGGACGCGGCGAAAAGCGCTCCGATCTCGGCCGATGACAACGCTCGCTCGAAGACGGCGACCTCGTCGATGCGCCCCTCGAAGTTCGCGGCGTTGTCGCTGCGTCCGCCGACGAAGACCGTGGGGGCATCCGCCGCGAGCGTCGGTTCCGCCGTGCCTTCCAACTCGGGCGCGACGTTGCCATCGAGATACACGCGGACTTTCGCCGCTTCGCGTACAAGCACGACCTGGTGCCACCGGCGAAAACCGAGGACCGTCCGGCCCACGAGCGGCGCGGCGCCGCCCTCGCCGGTGGAAAACATCAATCGCCCCGTCGCACCCGCCAGCGCCGTGCCCGCGATGCCGAGGTGTTCGCCCGCGGCGGCCTGACCGTCACGTCCGCGCGAGAAGAGGTGTCCGTTCACGGACCGCGCCCCGGCCGGGAGTCCGTTCCACAACCAGAGCGCAACGCTGTAGGTCCGGCCGAGGGCCGGCATCTCGGCCCGCAGCCGGCCACCGGCGAAGTGCGGGGCGCGATTGATCTGCGGTCCCGAAAACGCCGACGGCTGCTCCGGCACGTCGGAAATGCCATCGGCCGCGGACTGCGCGCCGGGCAGGAAGAGCGCCACGCCGTCCTCGTAGCGCGCGGCGCGTCCCCGGCCCGAGGCGTCTGCGGCGTGCGGCGAGATCATTTCCTCCAGCCGCCAGTACGCGTGCGGCCGGCTGGCGAGGACGGCCTGCGCGTACGCGCCGTGCGCAGCGGCGAGCGGCCGGCGTTTCGCCCCGGCCACGGTTTCGAGCAGCCCGAGCAGCGTCTCGACGATGCGCGGCTCCGCCTGCACCTCGAGTCCCGCGGTGCGCGCCGCCCAGGTCGTGTAGCCGCCCAGGGCGTGCTGTTCCGGCGGTGGGATATAGCCCTCGGCTCCGTTGGCGAGTTCGACATTGAACGTCGCCCGGAGCGGGCTCTGGGCCTTCACCTTCAGGCCCGTCAGCGCATAGACTTCGTTGGGAATCGCCGTGATCCCGAGTTCGCCGATGCGCACCGCCTGGAGCTTCAACTCCCGCTCCGGCTCCGCGGCGAGGATGAGCTGCTCGAGCGCATAGACCTCGCGCTGGTTCGCCGCGGCGCGCTCGCCGATCGGTCCGGCCACTTCGCGCGCCCAAGCCAGGCGCCCGGCGTCGGCGACACGGCGCCGCAGCGTCAGCCGGGCCTCGGCCATGACAAGCGGGCCGGAGTCGCGGTAGGTGATCTTCTGATACGCGGTGACGGCCCGCTGCAGCACCGCGGCCGCATACTGGTCGAGCGACGGCTTGTTCGCCGGCTTGCTGTAGTCCATCCAGTGGGAGTCACCGCTCGTGCCCTGGGACATGATGCCGACGAAGCCGGCGTCCTCCCCGGCGCCGATCAGGCGTCCGAGTCCGGCGGAGAACCGCCCGAAGTAGTCGGCGGACAACGGCGGCGCCCCGAAGTAATGCATCGAGAAGTTGGCGAACACCGCGAGCGGTCGGCCGGCGCGCGTCTGGATGGAGAGCAGCGACAGCTCGGGGTCGATGGGACCGGCCGGTCCCGTGACGTCGGGGCTCTCGTAGCCCGGATGCATGTTGGCGCGCACCGAAACGACCCCGAAGGGATCCGTCAGCATCCGGTCCGGGCGGCGAATCCAGCGCCGGCAGTTCGTGAGTTCCCAGGCCTCGATCGAACCCCAGCCGAGGCGGGCGGGTTCCAGTTTCCCGGCCGCGGCGCTGATGGCCTCGGCAATCTTGTCCGGGAGGAACGCGGCGTACGCCGGGTCGATCCGCGCGCCCAGGCATCCCATGGCCGCGGGCGCACTGTGCGTATGGGTGGCGGACACCAGCATGCGCTCGACGGGAATGCCCGTGGCCCGGCTGGCGGTGGCTTTCGCCGCGTCGACGAGCTCCCGCGGCACCATGCAGGAGTCGACCACGCAGAGCGCGAGCCGGGTCGTGCCATTGTCGAGCACGATGGCGCGGGCGAACAGGCGATCATGGATCTGGGAGACGACCTTTTCGAGAAAGCCGCCGTTGACGCGGACGGGCAGGGTCGAAGGTGTGACGTCCACCGCTGCGGCGCCGGCCCGGAATGGGCCGGCGGCGGGATCGGCGGCCGTGAGACGGACTCCGAGGAGCGTGAGAACGGACAGGGCGAGGGAGGACAGTTTCATGGCGAGGAGGCCGAGGGAATGCGGCCGGGGAGGGCCGCGGTCCCAAGAAGGCCGTTCAAACCCCAAAGGTCTGGCGGATGTACGCGCGGTCGGGCCCGAGGGCGGCGGTGTTGCCGGTGCGCGGGCCGCCACCTTCCTCGGTGATCAGCCATCCGCTCCACCCCGTGGCCTTGACCGCGGTCGCGAGGTCGTCGAATCCGAAGTCGCCCTCGCCGAGCGGCACCTGCACCGACCCGGCGTAGGTCTTGAGGTGGCAGCCGAGAATCCGCGGGGCGTGGGCTCGCAGGAATGCCGCCGGATCGCCGCCGCCGAGGCGCGCGTGGCCGGCGTCCATCAGGAACTGCACGCGAATCGGATCCGTCTCCTCGGCCAGGCCCTGCATCTCGGCATTCTGGCGCGCGAACTCGGGGTTGTGATTGTGATACGCGAGCCGCAGGCCGCCGCGCCGGCAGGTCTCGCCGAGGGCATTCAACGCGGCGGCCTTCTTGAGGAGGGCATCGCGCGCGAAGTTCCCATCGGGCGCGAGGCCGGCGCCACTCATGACGACGCAGGTGCCGCCGAGCGCAGCGACCTTTTCCACCCAGCGCGGAAACACCTCCGGTTTGGCCAGCTGCATCGAGGTGTGCACGCCGATGAACGCCACGCCGGTGGCCTCGA
>JAEUHA010000530.1 GCA_016793535.1 Opitutaceae bacterium
GCGATCGTGGTCTCGGCGCTCACCCCGAAGTCCAACATCGAGCAGGCGGTGCTGGCCCAGAAGCGCCCCGCGGCCGAGGCAACCGCCCGAGCGAACGAACACCTCGGCGCGAAGATCGCGCAGAAGTTCGGGAACGCGTCCACCAGCCTCGGCGTGCTGATCGCCATGGCCTCGATCGTCGGCGTGTGCCTGCTGCACAGTGGCGGAGCGGACCGGATCGTGCGCTCCACGCTGGCGCTCTTCGGCGAAAAGCGCTCTCCCGTCGTCTTCGCCACCAGCGGCCTGGTCCTGGGCGTGCCCGTGTTCTTCGACACCGTATTCTTGCTCCTGATACCCCTCGCCCGCGCCATGGCCTCGCGGACGGGCAAGGACTACCTCCTCTACGTCCTGGCCATCGCCGTCGGTACCACGATGACACACTCCCTCGTGCCGCCGACACCCGGTCCGCTGTTCGCCGCCAACGCGCTCAAGGTCGACCTCGGCATCATGATGGTCGCCGGTCTCATCCTGAGTTCGATGACCGCAACGGTCGGCCTGGCCTACGCCTGGTGGGCCAACCGACGCTGGCCCACGGAAGTCCGGGCCCCGAGCGGTGAAGTCGCGGATCCCGGGGCCGCGCAGTTGCCGGAATCAGCCCTGCCGCCCCTGTGGCTCGCACTCGCGCCGATCGTTCTGCCCGTGATCCTGATTTCCGGCTCGACCGTCGCCGACATCGTCACGCTGCCGCCCGACGTCGTGCGCGTGATCGATGCCCTCGGTCATCCCAACATCGCCCTCGCGATCGCGGCAGCCATTGCGTTGATCACGGTCGCGACCCGGCCCGGCAGCAATCGGGCGGCCACCAAGAACACCGTTCAGGCCTCCCTTGCCGATGCCGGCGTCATCATCCTCATCACCGCCGCCGGCGGCGTGTTCGGCGGGGTGTTGCAGGAGACCGGGGTCGGCGAGCGGATCCAGGGTCTCGCCAATGCCTACAAGATCGGCGTCCTGCCGCTCGCGTTCGTCGTGACGGCGCTGATCCGCACGGCGCAGGGCTCGGCCACCGTCGCGATGGTGACAAGCGTCGGCATCCTCGGCGCGTTCGCGTCACCGGAAACGCTCGGCTTCCATCCCGTTTACCTGGCCCTGACGATTGGCTGCGCGTCGAAGATCATCCCGTGGATGAACGACAGCGGCTTCTGGGTCGTGAGCAAAACGAGCGGCCTGTCCGAGCGCGAGACGCTGCGCACGATGTCGATCATGTTCTCCCTCATGGGCGTCACCGGCTCGATCATCGTGATGATCGCGGCGAAGCTGTTCCCATTGGTCTGAATACGGGGCCCACGAAACCCACGAACGACACGAAAGTGGCGGAGCGACCGGCCGCAGATTTTCGTGTCGTCCGTGGGCTTCGTGGCTTCCTCTCCCCCTTCAACGCTTCGCGTCGGTATTGTTCGACTTCAGCGTGTCGAGGAATTCCACCGGCGCGAAATCGTCCGTCATCACGCGCGCGTCCCGCATCAGCGGCAGCGGGAGCAACCTGAACTCGTTGCGAATCGACTTCAGGTTGAGGCGGCCGGCGAACTCCGGACGTTCCAGGCTCTCGGGCGTTGGCCAGTTGGAGGGATCGATGATCACCGGCGTCTGGTACTTCACCGCGCACGCGATGACGTTCCCTCGCCCCAGCGTCTCGAAGAGCACGAGCTGCGGAAACACCTTCTGAATCGTCTTCAGGTCGGAGTAATAGAGCTGGCTCGTCGCGTGCAGGTTGGTGACGAAGACCCCGCGGTCGCTCAACCGGGCCGCGCACTCGCGGTAGAACTCCTCGGTCTTCAAGTGCGGAGGTACGAACCCGCCGCGAAAGGCGTCGAGGACGAGCCAGTCCCACTGCTCGCGGTTGCGCTTCACGAACATCCGCCCGTCCATGATCGTGACTGGCGTCTTGTCGGTCGGCTTGAACTGCATCCGGGTCTGGCAGAGCTCGAGCACCTTCGGGTCGAGTTCGACGGTGTGCAGCAGGGAGTCGGGATACGCCGCGGCGAACAAGCGGTGGAAGCCGGCTCCGCCCAGTCCGATCATGAGCACGCGTTTCGGCTGCGGGTGCAGGTAGAGCGCGCCGTACAACGACTGCGTGTAGTGCACCACGAGTTTCAGGGGATCGCTCAGGTCCACCGCCGATTCGAGCGCCTCGGTGCCGCGCGCGCGCGCGCGCAGTTCGACGATGCTGCCCCGCTTCTCGACGGTGAGACTGTTGTAGATCGTGTCGTAGTGCTCGACGAAATCGGCGTCCGCCGCGACGCACACCGGCAGGAAGGACACCAGGACGAACCAGAAACGGACAGACTTCATGGGGAATCGGAAAGGCGCAGCAGTCGGACGAGACTCGCGAGGCTGAGGACGGCCACCCCCAGCCAGAGATAAAGGAGGGTCGACACCGGGAAATGCGGGATGAGGGCAAAGGCCGTCAACATCACGCCCGCGATGTTCCCGAGCGTGCTGACTCCATACACGATTCCCGAGGCCTTGCCCGGCGGGGTGCCGCGCGAGGCCAGGAACTGCACGCACTGCGGGCCAAAGAGCGAAAGCGATGTCACCGGCAGGAAGAAGATCCCGAGGCACGAGACGAGCAGCGCCGTGCTGGTCTCGGTGAAGATGACCTCGATCTGACCCAGCAGCGTCCGGCCGAACAACGCGGTGACCGCCAGCGAAACAACGGCCAGGACGGCACCCGCCACCTGTCCGCGGCGCCGGGCCGCCGGCGCGAGGTTGCTGATCCACCCACCGACCATGGAGCCGATGCTGAACGCCGCGAGGAAGGTCGAAATCAGCCACGCCCACACGATGATCGAGGAGCCGAAATGAGGGTTCAGCAGCCGCGACGCGAGCAGTTGAAAGCCCATGCTGAGGATGCCGAGGACGGTGACGACAACGTAGAAAGCGGGAAGCATTACGGGGGGCCGGCAAAGTGGGTCCTCGCTCCGATGATGTCACCTCGAAAGTCCGCGTTGCGTCACGCTCGCACCGCGCTCATGAGTCAGCGGCCGCATGAAGCTCCGTCTCCGCCCCATCCTGCTCGTCGTTGCCGCCATGATTGCACCATCGCTCGCCGCTGCGGAGGCCAAAGGGTCCGCGGCCCAGCCTCCGCCGCGGCCGAAAATCGGCTCGACCGTATTCGCCTGGGAAGACCTGAAGGTGCGCCCCACCCCGAACGGCGAACGGCGGGATGTCGCGAACAACCCGACGGATACGCTGGCGGTCTTCGAGTGCCACATCACCACGCTGAATCCCGGCAAGTCGTCGCACGCGCCGCACCGGCATCCGCAGGAGGAGTTGATCATCGTGAAGGAGGGCACGCTCGAAGTGCACATCGACGGCCAGACACAGCGCGCCGGCCCGGGCTCCGTGTTCTTCTACGCCTCGAACAACGCCCACGCCGTCACCAACGTCGGCGACACGCGCGCCACGTATTGGGTCGTCAACCTCGCCACGCCGG
>JAEUHA010000225.1 GCA_016793535.1 Opitutaceae bacterium
CGCCCTGCTTGGTGATCGCGCGGAGCGCGGCCGGCGTCGGGTAGCGCTCCGAGTGGCTGCGGAGGTTCGGGTAGTCGCGCTCGTAGTGTGCGAGGACCTGAAGGATGTGTTCCTTACGGCCCGGGCCGTACGGCGACGAGAGGAGGCCCTCGAGGTCGAGCACGTCCGCATAGAGCAGCACGTGGACGAGTGATTGGAAGTCGTCGAAGTCAGTGCCGCCGATGTCGGTGGAAACGATGACCCGATGCCGCACCCCCGCGAGGGCGCCCTGGTCGGCCGCCGCGGGGAGAGGGGTGAAGACGAGCGCGGCGAGGATGAGGGAACCGAGAAGGGAAGTCTTCATGGGGTGTCGCGCTCCTTGCTGCTCATTTTGTCGAGGGCCACGGCGATCAGGATGACCACGCCCTTGATGACCTGCTGCCAGAAGGGCGAGACGTTGAGGAGGAAGAGACCGTTGTTGAGCACGCCGATGATGAGGCAGCCGAGGACGGTGCCGGTGACGGAGCCGCGTCCGCCGGAAAGCGAGGTGCCGCCGATGACGACAGCGGCGATCGAATCGAGTTCGTAGCCGAGTCCGGCGTTGGGCTGGGCGGAATCGAGCCGCGCGGTCACGATTAGACCGGCGACGCCCGCCAGCGCGCCGGCGAGGGTGTAGACGGCTAGCTTGATGCGGCCGACGTTGAGTCCGGTGAGGCGGGCGGCGCGTTCATTGCCCCCGACGGCGTAGAGGTGGCGGCCGAAACGCGTGCGCTTTGTGACCACGACGAACAAGGCCGTCAGCGCGAGCATGATCCACACCGGCAGCGGCATGCCGAGGAAGGCACCGGTGCCGAGGTGGCCGAAACTGTCACCGAGTCCGGTGATCGGAAAACCGCCGGTCCACAGCATCGTCAGTCCGCGCGCGATGCTGAGCATGCCCAGCGTGGCCACGAATGGCGGCAGGCTGAAGCGCGTGATCGCAAAGCCGTTCGCCCACCCGGCGGCTCCGCCGACGGCGATGCCCGTGAGAATCGCGCCCGACGTGGTGAACTCCAGCCACAGGTCGGTGCCGGGCACGGCGAGCCCTTGCTTCAGCACGCCCGCCGCGACTGCGCCGGCGAGCCCGAGGATGGCGCCCACGGAGAGATCGATGCCTCCGCTCAGGATGACGAGCGTCATGCCCACGGACAGGCAGAGGTTCACCGAGATCTGGCGCAGGATGTTCCAGCCGTTGTCGGGCGTCAGGAAGCGGTCGGAGAGCAGGCTGAGCACGAACACCATCAGCGCGAGCGCGAGCAGCGAGCGGAAGCGGGCGAAGAAAACGCGGTAGTCCGGCGCAGGCATGGTCAGGAGGCGAGGGCGGTGGCGCGGTCCGGCAGGGCGGCCTGCAGCACGCGTTCGGGGGTGGCTTCGGCCCGGGAAAACTCCGCGGTGGCGCGGCCCTCGCACAGCACGAGCACACGGTCGGCGAGCGCGAGAACCTCGGGCAGTTCGGAGGAAACGACGATCAGGCCCAGCCCGGCGCGCGCGAGTTCGTCGATGAACGTGTAGATCTCGCGCTTCGCGTTCACGTCGATGCCACGCGTGGGTTCGTCGAGCAGCAGGATCTTCGGCTCGGTCGCGAGCCACTTGGCGAGAATGACCTTCTGCTGGTTCCCACCGGAAAGGTTGACGATGAGCTGCTCGAGCGAGGGCGTCTTCACGCGGAAACGGTCGAGGTACGGGCGAAGATGCGCCGCCTCGCCGGCGGAGCTGGTGAAGCCCGCGCGCAACGTGCGATCGAGACTCGCGAGGCTCGCGTTGGCCCCGACGCTCATGGGCAGGACGACGCCGTCGCGCTTGCGATCCTCCGGCGCGAACGCCAGGCCCGCCGCGATCGCATCGGCCGGGCAGGTGAAATGCACGTCCCGGCCGGCGACCCGCACCCGGCCCGATGCGCGGCGCGCGTGCAGGCCGAAGAGCGTCTCCAGCAGTTCGGTGCGGCCGGCGCCGACGAGCCCGAAGACGCCGAGCACCTCGCCGCGTCGCAGCACCACGGATACGCGATTCACCAGGAACCTCCGGCCGAGGCCGTCGCCGGGCAGCGTGATCGCGTCGGCGCGCAGCAGTTCGTCACCGGGCGCGGCGGCGGACCGGACGAACAGCTCCTTCGTTTCGCGGCCGGCCATGAGGCGCACGATGCCCTCGCGCGTGAAGTCGCCGAACGGTCCGGTGCCGACGACGCGCCCGTCGCGCATGATCACGATGTCGTCGCAGATCCGCGCCAGCTCCTCGAACTTGTGCGTGATGTAAACGAGCCCCACGCCGTCGCGCTTGAGGTCGGCGATGACGCCGAAGAGCACTTCCACCTCGTGCGCGGACAGCGAGGAGGTGGGTTCGTCGAGGATCAGCACGCGGGCGTGGGCCGAGAGTGCCTTGCCGATCTCGACCAGTTGCTGCTGGCCGACGCGCAGGTCGCCGACGAGCGTGGTCGGGGCGACCTTGAGATCGAGCCGGGCAAGGATCGCGGCGGTGTCCGCGTGCAGGCGGCGGTAATCGATCAGACCGGAGGCGGCGCGGGGCTCGCGGCCGAGCCAGATGTTTTCCGCGACGGAGAGTCCGGGGACGAGATTTAGCTCCTGGTGCACGATGCCGATGCCGCTGGCCTGGGCCGCGGCAGGGCGGGCAAAGCGCACGGGTGCGCCGCCCCCGAGCCGGATCGTACCGGCGTCGGGCGGGAACACCCCGGAAAGGACGTTCATCAGCGTCGACTTGCCCGCGCCGTTCTCCCCGAGCAGCGCGACGAGCCGGCCGGCGCGCACCTGGAGCGCTGCGCCGTCGAGCGCGCGCACGCCGGGAAAGGACTTCTCGATCCCCGTGGCCTCGAGCAGCACGTCGTCGGTGCCGGGCCTCATGGCTTCACCTCCGCGCGAACGGGAATGAACGTGAGCACCGGGCCGCTGGCCGGAAGCGCCTCCGGCGCTTCGGCGGCGCCGGCAAACGCGAGCGTCGCGCCGACGGTGGCTGCCTGGAGTCCGGGCTGGACGCGTTGTTCGACGAGCCGATTCAGTTCCGCGGCAAGGGCGTTGAACTCGGCCAGACCCGGCACCTGGTTGACGTCGAGCAGCCCGCAACCGTCGCGGAGCGCGTTACCGAACACCGGCCCGGTGCGCACGGCGACGGTCGCGCCACCGAGCTCGACGAGAACCCGGCTGCGCTCGACCGCCGTGATGCGGCCGGTGCCGCGCGCGAAATAATACGCCGCACTCCCCAGCCCGACGCGCCGGGCGTGGGTTTGGAGGGCCGCGGCGGGATCGCGCCGCAGCGCGTCCAGGATCGGCCCGACGTCCGGTGCGCGTTCGGCCGCCGGCAGGAGCTGCGTCGTCCAGAATGTCGCGGCGCACGCGGCCGGAGCGCAGGCCGCGGGCGCGGTGGACGCGGTCGCGCCCGAGGGACCGCCCGATCCGCCGGCCGCGCGTTTGGAAACGACTCGGAACGGTGGATACACGACCAGCAGGCCGAGCCCCAGCGCTGCCAGCGCGAAGGCGGCCCACGGCCGGGGCGCGCGGGCTGGGGTCGAAACGGATGACGACGGAGCAGACATC
>JAEUHA010000226.1 GCA_016793535.1 Opitutaceae bacterium
CCCCACGGCGTTGGGGCGTATTCCGGGCGGCCCCCGGCCTCACCGGGTGGGCCGGTCCGCACGCGCTGCGGCGCACGGGGGGCGGGGGCACGACCCCGGCGGCCTGCCTCTGGAGGGGGCGGGGGACGTCCGCGCTCCCACGTTCAGCGGCTGCGCGTGCGTCCGGGCCCACCGGGTCAGGCGGCGGGCAGCCGGATCTCCGCGCGAAAGCCGTGGGGGCTGCGATTCGAGAACCGCACTTCGCCACCGCAGGCGGCGATGCTGCTGCGCACGATGGCGAGGCCGAGGCCGACGCCACCCGACTCGCGCGTGCGGGCGAGCTCCGGCCGGAAAAACGGTTCGCCCAGCCGGTCGAGATCCGCGGGCGGCACGCCCGGCCCGCTGTCTTCGATCGCGAGGGCGATGAAGCGTGCTTCCGGTTGGGCGGTGACGGCGATCGGACCAGCGTCGCCCGCGTAGCGCAGCGCATTGCGCACGAGGTTGCCGATGGCGCGGGCGAGCAGGCCGGATTCGGCCCTGACCTTCAGGTCGGCCGGCACGTTCATCGAGAGCCGGCCGCCGGTGTCCTCGCGGGCGAGCACTTCGGTGACGAGCGGCGCGAGCTCGATCGGCTGCGTGACGATGTCGCGGGAACGCAGGCCGGCCTTGGTGAACGCGAGGAGTTCGTTCACGAGCGTGCTCATCTGCTGCACTTCTTCGCGGACGTCGGAGACCGTTTCCTGGAGTGAAGCCGGTGCCTGGTCGCTCAGGATGCCCGTGGCCATCTGCAGCCGCGCCAGTGGCGAGCACAACTCGTGGGCGACATCGCCGAGGAAGCGCTTCTGCCCGTTCATGTGGGTGTCGAGGCGCGTGGCCATCTTGTTGACGGAGTCACCCAGTTTGCCGAGCTCGTCGCGCCGGCTGGATTCGACGCGGGTGTCGAAGTGGCCTTCGGCGATCCGCTCGGTAGCCGCGGTGAGTTGTCCGATCGAGCGGGTGATGCCGCGCACGAGGGGCAGCCAGAAGAGCACGGACAGCAGCAGCACGACCGTGCCCGCGAGCAGCCAGGCCTGCAGGTCCAGAAACTGCAGCAGCGCCCAGAACGAATCAACGCGGGCGATCAGCAGCGCGGGCGTGGGGCGGCCGGTCGTCGCGGAGGCGAACAGCACGCGCATCCCGACCCAATACTGGCCCGGGGCGTCGGAGCGCACGATGAACCGTCCGGATTCGCGCACGGTGTCCGACGTCTCAGGTGGCGGCGGGGGCGGTTCCCGTTTTGGCGCGCCCTCGTCGGGCGCCGGCGGAGGTGGGCGGCGCGGCGCGGACTCGCCGCTTTCGCGGTCGCTGCGTTCGCGCGGGACAAAACTGCCCCGCGAGCCGCGGCTGCCCGGCGGGCCGAACGGCGAGCGGAACAACTGCCGCCAGGAATCGATCCGGCTCTGGACCGCGGCGGGGAGCTCCACGGTCGTGCCCGCCGCCTGACCGTCGAACCCGCGAAACAAATAAAACTCCGCACCGTACGCCGCCTTGAATCGATCCAGGACGGCGTTGCGGTCCGCCTGGGCCGCGGCGCCAACCTCGGCCGCGATGATGTTCGCCTTGGCCTGCGCCCGGGCGCCGGAGCGACCCGCAACGAGCGCGTTCCAGCCGAGTCCGCCCTGCACGATGAAGAATCCCAGGCCCAAAGCCGCCAGCAGCAGCAGATTCAACATCAGCCACACCGAGACTTTGAGGGAGAGTGGGTAGGAGACCTTCACCGGAAGAGGGGGAGACGCGGGGAAAGCGGGAAAGTTAAGTTGGAAGGCAGGGCGCTATTTATGACTTATGATCCACGATCGAGGATTGATTTTGGAGAGCGCAGGACCGCGCCGGGGGCGAGGCCGTGAAGTCCGTCCCGCTCTCCGGCGGGGAATCATGAACGATTGGTCCTACTCCGGTCCCACCATCATGTAGCCCGCCGAGCGTACCGTACGGATGTAGCGCGGCTCCTTGGCATCGTCGCCCAGCTTCTTGCGCAGCGAGGAAATGTGCACGTCGATCGAGCGGTCGAAGACGTCGTAGTTGCGGTCGCGGCATTCATCGAGCAGCGCCTCCCGGGTCTTCACCCGGCCGCGGGCCTTGGCCAGGCTGGCGAGGAGGTCGAACTCGACCGGCGTCAGCGTGAGCGGCTTGGTGTCCATCACGGCGGAGCGCGCGTCGAGGTTGACGCGCAGCGCGCCGACCACGACCTCCGCGGGCGGGGCGTCGTGGGCGGCGTGGTTGCCGGCGTTCACCACGCTGCGCCGCAGCACGGCCCGCAGGCGCGCGAGCAGCTCGCGGGTCGAAAACGTCTTGGGCAGATAGTCGTCCGCGCCCACTTCGAGCCCGACGATCCGGTCCGTCTCGTCGCCGCGGGCGGTGAGCATCAGCACCGGCACCTGGCTGCGCGTGCGTATCCGCTTCAGCACTTCAAAGCCGTCGATGCCGGGCAGCATCACGTCGAGGATCACGGCGTGCCACGGCGGTTCGGCGTTGAGCACGCGGTCGACGCCCTCGAGGCCGGAATGCACGGCGGTGACATCGAAACCCAGCGGCTCGAGATAGGTCGTGACGAGACGGCAGAGCTTGCGGTCGTCGTCGATCATCAGGAGCCGGGTGCGGCCGTCTGAACTGTCGGGCATGGTGGCGTTGTGAGGGAAGATTGCGGCGTGTGCAACTGCCGCGGGTGGAGGCAGGTTGTGACTGCGGATCGCCGGCTGCGTTCCTTGGAATGCCCGGGGCCGGCGTTGTCCGCCCGGATCGTCTGCGCGATCGACAGGGGAAGCCGCGCCTGCTGACTGCCCGGGTATGAAGTTCCGGCTCCTCGTCGTCATCCCGTTCGTCGTCGTCTCGTCCCTGCCCGGGCATCCCGGGCACGAGGCGTTGTCGACCGTGCCGCCGCCGGCCACCGCGCCCGAGGTGAAGATCACGGTCGAGAACGGCCAGCGGGTCATTCGGGCCAACGGCATCCCGGATCATCCCACCGGGCCTTTCCCCGGGCGGGGCAACCCGAATGCCATCGCGCCGCAGCGCCACGAATTCCGCGTCAGCGCCCGGCCGCAACCGGCGGCGACGCCGACGCCGACCGGAATGAGCCCGTTCGGGATCGCGGTGAACGGCGTGCTGCTCGATCCGGCGGCCGCGGAGTGGTGGCGCGACGACCGGAACAGCGGGTGGCAGTACGAAGCGCTCGGCGGCGGACGCAATCTGGGCATTGATGCCGAGCACGCGCACGTCCAGCCGACCGGCGCTTACCATTACCACGGCCTGCCCGCGGCGCTCCTGGCCCGGCTCACGGCGGGGGAGAAGCGCATGGTGCTGCTCGGGTGGGCGGCGGACGGTTTTCCCATCTATGGGCCCTGGATCCCCGGGGAGGCGGGCAACCTCACGTCGCCGCTGCGCCGCGCGACCTCGAGCTACCGGTTGAAACCCGGCCAGCGAGACGGTGGGCCGGGCGGAGCGCACGACGGCACCTACGTGCAGGATTGGACGTACGTCGCCGGAGCGGGAGATCTCGATGCGGCCAACGGTCGCACCGGGCCGACCCCCGAGTATCCGGACGGCACCTACTACTATGTGCTGACCGATGATTTTCCCTTCATTCCACGACAGTGGCGGGGCACGCCCGACGAGAGTTTCATCCGGCGCCCCGGAGCCGGGGGCGGCGGCGCGGGCAAGAAGAAGAAACAGGGGCCGCCGCGCTGACGACGTGACGCGCGCCGGCGGCCCGGGGCCTACTCCTCGCCGTCCCAGTAGTCGGTGTCCTGCGGGCGAAAGAATTTCCTCTCTTCGCGCAGTCCCCATTTGCCCGAATCGGGATAGTGCCAGTAGTCGACGGGCGGATTGTCCGCGACGAGGAGGAACACGAGGTCGGTGTCGCCCGCGTTCGTGAGTTGATGCGCCTCGCCGGGCGGATGCAGCACGACATCGCCCGGGCCCACGGCGTACGTGCCTTCACTGGTGCGGACGGTGCCGTGACCCTCGAGCACGAGGAACAGCTCCCATTGCGCGGCGTGGCGGTGAAACGGGCAGCCGCACTCGCCCGGTCCCAGCCGGCTCAGCTCGAGGTCGAACGGATGCCCGCCGAGCCCGGTGGGCGTGTTGCGTTTCGCGCCCAGCGCGAGCGAGAGCTCCTTGCTGGTGCCGCGAAACTTTCCCTTGGGCGAACGCCACTCCTCCCACGTGAGGTCGTCGGGATGCAGCTTGCGCTGTGCGAAGGGCGTGAGCGCCACGGCCGGCGGCGAACCGGACGGCTGGTAGGCCGGCGCGCCGGCGAGCGGAGCCTCTTCGCCGTCGAAGTAGCCGGTCTCGGCCATGCGGAAATATTTTCCCGGCGGCCGCAGGCCCCACTTCGCGGAGTCGGGATAGTAGAACGCGTCGAGCGGCGGGTTGTCCGCGATGATCAGCACCTCGAGCGGCGCGGGCCCCGGATTGAGCAGTTGATGCGCTTCGCCGGGCGGGTGGACGAAGACCTCGCCGGTACGCACGGCGAAGGTGCCCTCGCCGGTGCGCACGGTGCCGTGGCCGGACAACACGACGAACAGTTCCCACTGGGCGAGGTGCAGGTGGAACGGGCACACCGCGGCGCCGGCCGGTATCCGGCGCACTTGGACGTCGAACGGATGGCCGCCGCACCAGATGCCGCCGTTGCGGATGCCGCCGAGCGCGACGGAGATGTTCCGGCAGAACGAGTGGAACGTGCGACCCGGGGAATGCTGCTCCTCCCAGGGGAGCGAGGGGATGTGCGTGCGGAGCATGAGGAGAAGAGCCGGGTGTGGGCGGGGTGCCCTCACCCCGCGGGCTATCGGTTCCGCAGCCATTGGCCGCGGGGTGAGGGCGCCCCGCCGGGCTTTTAGAGGACCGCGCGGACGGCATCGTTGAGCTGCCGGGCGGTCGGCAGCTTGCCGCGGAATTCGGCGGGAAGCTTCGGCTGTAGTTGGTATTCGGCTACACCGATCGGATTGGCCTTCGTCTTGAGGGCGAACTCGACCTCGAGGTTGTCCTTCTCGGCGCAGAGGATGATGCCGATCGAGGGCCGGTCGTCGGGCGCGCGTTCCTTTTCGTTCAGCAGGTTGAGGTAGAAATCCATCTTGCCGGAGAACTCCGGCTCGAACGAGCCGACCTTGAGGTCGATCGCGACGAGCGCCTTGAGGAAGCGGTGGTAGAAGAGCAGGTCGACGAAGTACTCCTTCTGGCCGAGGGCGAGCCGGTACTGGCGGCCGACGAAGCAAAACCCGTAGCCGAGCTCGAGGATGAAGTCCCGCAGCCGCTCGATGAGTTTCTCCTCGAGCTCGCGCTCCTTCACGGCGCGGCCGATGCCCAGAAACTCCAGGTTGTAGCTGCTCTTGAGCGCCTCCTCCGCCTGCTCGGCGAGGTGCTCCGGGAGCGCGGTGGGAAAATTGTGCGTCTTCTTTTCCTTGAGCGAACGCTCGTAGGCGCCGGCCTTGACCTGGTTGAGCAGGACGTTGCGGCTCCAGCCGAAGCGGGCGGTGGCGAGGAGGTAGTAGAGGCGGGCGCGTGGTTCCTTGACCTTCTTGAGCAGCTCGACGTGGTGCCCCCAGGGAATCGTAGCCAGCAATTCTGGCACAGCTTGTGCCAGAATTGGCGCGGAGGCGGAGGTGAGGTCGCGCCCAGCCAAATCTGTCACAAACTGTGACAGAATCTTCGGGGTCGAGGACGCCTGCTTGGATCGGCTCAATTCTGGCACAAGCTGTGCCAGAAATTCCTCGGACGAGTGCTCGAGATAGAGCTGCCGCATTCGCCACAGATTGAACGAGGAGAATCCCGTTACGCCGGGAAACTCCTTCTGCAAATCCCGCGCGAGTTGCTCGACGATCGAGTCACCCCAGCCGAGCGCCTTCTGCTTCTCGACGAGCGCGCGGCCGATGTCCCAGTAGAGCAGGATGAGTTCGCGGTTCACCGCGCGCGCCGCCGCCACGCGCGCGGACTGAATGCGCTCCGTCAGCTCCGCGATGAACCGGGAGTAATCGGGC
>JAEUHA010000246.1 GCA_016793535.1 Opitutaceae bacterium
TCAAAGGGGCGGCGCTCCGGCTCATCGGCGCTGTATTCAGCCTGCACGCGGGCGGGTTTGCGCTCGGCTATGTGGTGGCGCGGCTGACCGGTTGGGATCGCACCGTCTCCCGCACTATTTCCATCGAGGTTGGAATGCAGAACTCCGGTCTCGGCGTGGTGCTGGCGCGGAAACATTTTGCCGACCCGCTGACCGCCGTGCCGTGCGCGATTTCGAGCGTCTTCCACTCGGTGATCGGCAGCGTGCTGGCGGGTTGGTGGCGGTGGCGCGATGGGCGGACGGGGTCGTCCCCGTAGCCGGAGGCATGCCGTTGAAAGTTGAAGGTTGAAAGCTGAGAGACCCGAATCAGACGGAGTGGAGAAGCGGTTGGCAGATGGAAGCCGCCTACACCTTTGGGTTCGGGTTGCCGGTTGGCAGCGATTCCAGCCCACGCCCGCGGCGGCGCGTCTTTCAACTCTGATCTTTCAACCTTCAACTGCATCGGTCCGGCTCAGCAACCCTGTAGGCGGGGTGCCCCCACCCCGCAGGATTGCAGCGTCGCATGTCGGTGCGGGGTGAGGGCACCCCGCTTACATCGATCGGTCCGGTCAACCGCCAAGCGCTCGGACGAGTGCGGCCCAGGCGCGCGCGCGGTGGCTGATCTGGTTTTTCACGTCGTCGCCCAGTTCCGCGTAACTCAGCGCGTACCCGTCCGGCACGAACAACGGATCGTACCCGAAGCCGGCGCCACCCTTCGGCTCGAACAGGAGTCGGCCGGTGCAGGCGCCCTCGCCGAGGCACTCCTCGCCGCCGGGGCCAAGCGCCACGAGCACGCAGCGAAACTGCGCGCCGCGCTGTGCCGCCGGCACCAGACGCATTTCGGTCACCAGCCGCGCGAGGTTGGCCGCGGGGTCGGCCTGCGGGCCGGCGTAGTAAGCCGATTCGACGCCGGGAGCTCCGCCGAGCGCGTCGACGCACACTCCGCTGTCGTCCGCGAGCGCCCACGCTCCCGCGGGCAGCAAGGGAAGCAGGGCCCGCGCTTTTTTCCGCGCGTTGCCGATGAACGTGCCGGTGTCCTCGACCACGTCCGGCATGCCGCCAACTTCACGCGCCGAGCGGATGTCGATCCGCCGCCCCGAGGCGCGCGCGAGCGCCTGGAGCTCGCCGACCTTGTGGGCATTGCCCGAGGCGAGAAAGAACGTGAGCGGAGATCCGCCGGACGGGTTTGCCACCGAGGCCATGGCGCCGGGGCTCAGGCCTCGCGCAGTTTCTTCAGCAGGGCCGCCTTGGTGAGTCCAAGCCGCTTGGCGCTCCTGGCCTCGTCGCCTTTGTCCGCCGCCACCGCGCGCGCAATCATCTCGCGCTCCAATCGCGGCAGCACCGGGTCGTCCCCGGCGGCGAGCTGGGCAAAAACGAAATCCAGCGCGGCGGGAAGCGTGAGCGCCGGCTCGGGGGGCACCTCGGGCGGCGGCGGAGGGACTGGCGGCGCGGCGGCAGCCGGGGCTTCCGTCACGGGGGCCGGCGAGACGAACGGCGCCGTCGTTTCCACGCGCGTGTCCGCGACCGGCACAGGGCCCACCGCCTCCCGGATCTCCAGCGGCAGATCCTTCACCAGGATCGCGTCACCCTGCGCGATGACCGCGCTGCGGTAGACGACGTTCTCGAGTTCGCGCACGTTGCCCGGCCAGCGGTGCCGCACCAGCACGGCCATCGCCTCGGGCGACACTTTGGCCACCCGGGTCTTTTTCTGCTTCACGAGATTCTGCAGGCAGAAATCGACGATCTGCGGGATGTCCTCGTTGCGCTCGCGCAGCGGCGGCATCTTGATGCGCACGACATTGAGTCGGTAGTAGAGATCCTCGCGGAAGGACTTCGCCTTCACCATGGCCTCGAGATCCTTGTTCGTGGCGGCGATGATCCGGACGTCCACGCGAATCGTCTCCGTGCCGCCGACGCGCTGGATTTCCCCCTGCTGGAGGACGCGCAGGATCTTCGTCTGCGTCGCGAGCGCCATGTCGCCGATTTCGTCGAGGAAGATCGTCCCGCCGTCGCAGAGCTCGAACTTGCCCAACCGCTGCACGGTCGCGCCGGTGAAGGAACCCTTCTCGTGTCCGAACAGTTCGCTCTCGATCAGGTTGTCCGGGATCGCGGCGCAGTTGACCGCGATGAACGGTTTGCCGGAACGATGGCTGTGTTTCCAGATCCCGCGCGCGACGAGCTCCTTCCCGGTGCCGCTTTCGCCTGTGATCATCACGGTGACGTCGCTGGCCGTGACCTGCCCGATGACCTTGAACACGTCCTGCATCACCGGGGAACTGCCGACGATCCCTTCGCGGTAGTCGTCGGCGTTGATCGTCGGCTTGTAATCGCCCACTGCCCGCAGGTCGGCGTGGGCCTTCAGCGCATTCTCGGCCAGCGCGAGCACTTTCGCCGGGTCGAAGGGCTTCATCACGTAATCGAACGCGCCGTACTTCATCGCCTCGATCGCGGTCTGCGCGGTGCCGAAGGCCGTCATCAGGACGACGAGCTGGCGCGGATTGGCCGACCGGATGTGCTGCAGCGCCTCGATCCCGCTCATCCCGCCCATGCGGACATCGAGAAACACGAGATCGGGCGGCGGGCCATTCTTCACCAGCGCGATCCCCTGCTCACCATTGGGCGCCTCGGCCACCTGGTAGCCGCGGGAGGAGAGGACGCGGGACAACGAGTACCGGATCTCGGCATCATCATCGATGACAAGGATGGTGGGCGGCAGTTTGACGACGTCGGACATAGGAGCCGGAGTCTCGCCTGCAGCCCGCGCTGCCCGTCCGAGACGGACGATTCAGGAAATGCGAGCTGGCGAAAACGACGGGCGCGCTTTTGTTGCGTTACATGCTTGGCTGGTCAATGAACCTTTTCCGGGTCCGGGGTATCCAGCTCGCGGTGCATTTCTCGTTCTTCCTCCTCGTGGCCTACTCCGCGTGGAGCGGCTGGCGCGAGGACCGGGCGGAAGGCGTGTTTTGGTACACCCTCGTGCTGCTCGCGTGCTTCGGCTGCGTGATCCTGCACGAGCTCGGCCATTCGCTGACGGCGCTGCACTACGGCATCGGGGTCCGGCGCATCCTCCTGCTGCCGATCGGCGGCATGGCGGAATTCGATTCGATTCCCCGTGAGCCGCGCCGCGAGATTCTCATCACCCTGGCCGGTCCGGCCGTGAACTTCGTGCTGGCGGGCCTGCTCTGGGTGGTACTCCCGCCCGCGCCGACCGAGGAGAGCGCCTCGCTCACCTTGCTGGAATTCGGCCATGTGCTCCTGCTCTGGAACCTGCTGATGGGGGGCTTCAATCTGCTGCCGGCGTTTCCCATGGACGGTGGGCGCATCCTGCGGGCCCTGCTGGCGCTGCGGGTGAGCTATCTCCGGGCCACGTTCTGGGCGGCCACCGTGGGCAAGGGCGTGGCGATCCTGGGCATCGGTGCCGCCTTCTATTTCGAACAGCCGATGCTGGGCATCCTGTTCAGCTTTATCGTCCTGGTGGGCGAGCTCGAGTATCGCGCCGTGAAGCGCCGCGAACGGGTCGAGGCGCAGCTGCGCACTCTCTACGGCGACGCATCCCTCCTGCCGCCGGTGGAGAATGATCCGCCGGTGTTGCGCGGCTGAACGCTCCGCGCTTGTGCCATGACCCCGCCCACGCGCGCCCCCGCTGAAGCCGGGTCCGGCCCCCCGGATCCGGTGACGGCCGAACTCGCTGCGTGCCGGCGGGAACTGGAGCAGCTCCAACGCGACTTCGACGGTTTCAACTACGCCGTGGCGCACGACCTCCGCGCCCCGCTGCGCGCGGTGGGCGGGTTCCTGGACGCGTTGAACGAGGACTACGTTCGCCACCTGCCCGCGCCGGCGCAGGCCTACCTGCAACGCGCGCGCGACTCGACCGGCCGTGCCCAACGCATGCTCGATGCCTTGCTGCAGCTCTCCCGGCTCGGGCGGCAGCGTTTGGAGCAGGAGGTGACGTCGCTTTCGACCCTGGCGGACGAGGTGCGCCAGGAACTGATGCGCGATGCGGCGGAGCGCGTAATTGAGTGGCGCACCGGACCGCTTCCCACCGTGACCTGCGATCGACGTCTCTGCCACGAGCTCTTCGCCCAATTGTTCGCCAACGCGATCAAGTTCACGGCCGGCCAGCCACGCGCGGTGATCGAAGTCTTCGTCCGGGAGGGCACGATCCCGCCGGTGGTGGTCGTACGCGACAACGGCGTGGGCTTCAACGCCGCCCGGGCCGAGCATCTGTTCATGCCGTTCGCACGGTTTCACCCGCCGCAGGCCTTCGAAGGCATCGGGGCCGGACTGGCGCTCGCCGCGAAGATCGTCCGCCGGCACGGCGGCCAGATCGGCGTCGAATCGGTGGAAGGCGGCGGTGCAACGTTTCATTTCACGCTGAGCGCCGGGCCCGCGTCCCCGGTGTAGGCGGGGTGCCCCCACCCCGCGACTAGATCCCGCACTCCGATTGCACGCGGGGTGAGGGCACCCCGCCTACAGGTAACGCTCCGCCTACCGGAGACACCCGGCTCACGGGCGACCGGACGCCCACCGGAGACACCGCGCCCGCCGGGGGCATTCCGCCGCCAACGTTCGATGTCATTTCTCGAACAGACCCAAAGAAAAAACCCCGTCTTTCGACGGGGTTAAAATGGTGGACCCTAGCGGGTTCGAACCGCTGACCTCCTCAATGCCATTGAGGCGCTCTACCAACTGAGCTAAGAGCCCATTCGCACTTGCGAGAGGCGAGGAAAATCAAAGTTATCGGCGCGAAAGCAAGGAATTATTTCTCAGCCGCGACTTCTCGCATGAGTTGAGAATGGAACAGTTAAAGTCGCCGCCATACCCTTTGGACGATAGCCCATCGAAACACTCGATATTGCCTCCAGCACCGCGCGATCAAAGGGTTCATTGCGCGAGGACTTCGTCAGACGTGCGTTAACGAGCATACCATTCGATGTTATCGAGAACTCCGCTTCGGCTCGCAGTCCGTCGTCTAGTCCCGGAATCCGATCGAGCGCCTCCTTTAGGCGAGACAGGAGAGCGGACTGGTATCGCTCAAGTTCATCGCCTTCCGTGGCCGTGAGCGCCTTGCCTCCGGCTCCGCCGGTCTTGTTGTTGCGCGATCCGCCCACGACGCCCTTCGCGATGCCTTCGGCGTCGATCTTGGTGACCTTGACCGGCGCCGTCTTGGACGACGACGTCGGGGAGCCCTTGGCCTTGTTGAGCCGGTCGAACTCCTCCTTGGTCATGCGCTTCTTCTCCTCCTCCAGCCGTTTCTTCTCGGCCTCGAGCCGCTTCTTCTCCGCGGCCCGCTCCTTGGCGATGTCGCGCTTGGCCCGCGACTCCGCCTTGATGACCTCGCGGACGAGTTGCTTCTTGAAATTTGGCGCGGTCGGGTCGACGGGCTTCGGCGGCGTGACGTCCTTCGGAACGGGCGGCGGCGGGACCGGCGGCGGCGGTGCCGGGGTCACCGGCGTGGGCGCGGGTTCGGGCGGCGCCGGCCGCGGTGCCGGCGGTTCCGGCAGGTCGACCTTTACGCCACCGGGCGTGCCCAGCGCGGGCGCCTCGGTGGCCGTGAAATTGTCCCCTTCACCGGCCACGAGTTCAAAGATCTTCACCGGCTCCGTTTCCGCGCTGCCGACGACGAACGTGAAGATGAAGAGGAGCGCCGCGGCCGCGCCGTGCAGCGTGGCCGACATCCAGAAGCCCTTGGTGGCGCCTTCGCTCATGGTGGGGGAAGATAACCGCTTCCGCTCAGCGCGCAACCTGCGTGTCGAACGCGATCCGGGTCAGGTTGTGCTTCTTCAGTTCGTCCATCACGGTCACGAACTGCTGCGCCGTCGCCTTGGAGTCGAGGCGCAGGTGGATCACGGGCGGCTTGGCTTCGCCGGCCATCCGGCCGAGCTCCGCGGCGAGTTCGCGGATGGAAAACGGGCGGGTGCCGAGCAGGACGCCGCCATCGGCCTGGACGGTGATCGTCTCGTGCCGCTCCTTCGGATCCGGCTTCTGCTGCGGGCTCACCGACTCGACGGGCAGGTTGATCGGAATCTTCTGCTCCTGCTGGATCAGCGGCGTCGCGATCATGAAAATGATCAGGAGCATGAACCCCAGGTCGATGAGGTTCGTCACGTTGAGATCCGCGATCGGATGCGCGGCGTGCTTGCGACGGAAACTTCGGGCCATGGTGCGCTCCGCTTACTTGGATTCGAGCTCGATGCGGTCCGCGAGCGAGCTCGCGAAGTTTTCCAGCTCCATGATCATCCGCCGGGTGTGGCCGAGCAGGAGGTTGTAGCCGAACACCGACGGGATCGCGACCACCAGGCCGGCGATCGTGGCGAGCATGGCGCCGGACACGCCGGGCGCGAGTTGCGTGATGCTCGCCGACTGCTGCGACGCCACCGCGGCGAACGCCTCCATCACGCCCCACACCGTGCCGAGCAGGCCGATGAACGGCGCGCCGGAGACGATCGAGGCGAGGAAAATCATGCTGGTCTCGTAGCGCAGGGTCTGACGCGCGAGCGCCCGCTGCAGGGCGTTCTCGGCGTGCTCGAGCCGGGCCCGGCTGCTGTCCTCGCCGCGCTCCTTGCCGATCGACGCTGCGCGCCAGTAACTCTCGATCGCGTCGGCGAACATGTCCGCGTACGGGATCACGCGCTTGTTGCGAAACGATTCCGGGGAGTCGAGCACGGTGCGGTGATCGCGCAGCTGCGACTCGAAGTTGAGATTGAGCAGCCGCAGGCGCTTCAGCTCGTAGTGCTTGCCGAACATGATCGTCCAGGCGACGAGGCTGAAGATCAGCAGGCCGATGACGATGATCTTGTCGACGGTGCCGCAGCGCTCGAAAATTTCGATGATGTTGACGGCGAGTACGGGAGGGACGACGAACGACGCGAGCATGAGCAAGGTGGCGGAAGAGTTGCCGGGTTTGCACGGCACCTTCAACGGTAATCCCGCCGAAGTTGTTCACGCGTTGTCCGCAGGCCGGCGTGACGCGCGGCGCCGTGCTTTCGTCCGGTGACACGGATGCCGTGCGAATCTGGTTGCGACGGTCCGCGATGGATTTTTGCTCGGACCTTTCGCGTCCCTCTTCTCCATGTTCCGCCAACGCACGCTCCAGCAACTCTCCTCCCGACGCGGCACGATCGGTGCCCGCAGCGCCCTCGTTGGTCTCGACGGCTTCGTCGACACGATCGTCACACCCGTGGGACTGCGCCGCGGTTCCGGGGACAACTTCACGCCCATCGCGACCCTGGCGGAGCTCGGACAGCGCATCGCCGCGGCGGCCGGCAAGAGCACGAACATCGAACTCTATCCCCGCACCGACAAGCTCGGCGGCAACGGCCCCATCATGGCCAACGCACTGCTGGCGTCGGGCGTGCGCGTCACGTACGTCGGCGCCGTCGGCGCCCCGGTCGTGCACCCGGTCTTCGCCGACATGGCCGCCCGCGCGCGCACGGTTTCGATCTCCGCCGCCGCCCAGACCACCGCGATCGAGTGCAACGACGGCAAGCTGATGCTCGGCCAGATGCGCTGCCTGGACGACATCACCTACGAGCGCATCTGCCAGGTCATGGGTGAAGCGGCGTTCCACGCCGAGATCGGCGAGGCGAGCCTGGTGGCGCTCGTCAACTGGACGATGATCCCGAAGATGACATCGATCTTCACGGCGCTCACCGACCACGTCCTGCCCAAGCTGCCGAAGTCGCCGGACAAGCTTTTCTTCTTCGATCTCGCCGACCCGGAAAAGCGCTCCACCGAGGACCTGCGGGCCGCGCTCGCCGCCATCGGCCGCTTCCGGTCGTTCGGCCGGGTCACCCTCGGCCTCAACCTGAAGGAGGCGCAGCAGGTCGCGGCCGCACTCGGCTGCGGCGCCGTGAACGAGGATGAGGCGAGCCTCCGTGCCGCCGCGACCGCGATCCGGGCGAAGCTCGACCTCACGACCGTCGTCATTCACCCGCGCGAGTCGGCCGCCTGCGCCAACGCCGCCGGTTCCTCCTGGGTGCCCGGCCCGTACACCACCCAGCCCCTGATCACCACCGGCGCGGGCGACCACTTCAACGCCGGATTCACCACCGGGCAGCTGCTCGGCCTCGACCAGGAGGCGTGCCTGACGGTCGGCGTGGCGACCAGCGGACACTACGTCCGTACCGGCGAGAGCCCGACACTCGCCGCCATCGAAACCTTCCTCGCCAACTGGCGCTGAACTTCACACCTTAACCTCCATGCCGCTGAAACAACCACGCACCGGGAAACTCATCTCGTTCGAGGGATCCGAGGGCTCCGGCAAGTCGACGCAGATCGCCCGCCTCGCCGCGCACTTCCAGAAGACGCACCGCGACGTGGTCACGACGCGCGAACCGGGTGGCACCGAGATCGGCGAGCAGATTCGAAACATCATCGTGCACAACTCCAAGGGCGACGAGATGTGCGCCGAGACGGAGTTGCTGCTCTTCACGGCCGCCCGCGCGCAGCTCGTGCGTGAAGTGATCGCCCCCGCCCTGCTCCGCGGCGCCATCGTGCTGAGCGACCGTTTCCTCGATTCGTCCACCGTCTATCAGGGCATCGGCCGCAATCTCGCCGCCGACCCGATCGCCCAGATCAACCGCTTCGCCGTCGGCGACGTCATGCCCGATCTCACGATCGTCATCGACGTGCCCGAAGAGGTGAGCCTGGCCCGCCTCAAGACCCGCGCCTCCGACCTGCCGGACCGCATGGAGCGGGAGAACGTCGATTTCTACAAGAAGGTCCGCGAAGGTTACCTGGTCCTCGCCAAGGGCATGCCCGAACGCTTCATCGTCGTCGACGGCACGAAGAGCGAGGATGCGATCGAGAAGAAGATCTGGGCCGAGGTTGAAGCGCGGGTGAAGTGACGCGCCGACGGCGCGTCGCCCGGTCTCATGTCCCCCGCGCTTTCCTGGCCTCCCGCGCTCGCCGGCACGCCCGCGATCGCGGTGATCGAGCAGGCGATCACGCGCCAGCGGCTCTCGCACAGCCTGCTGCTGCACGGTGACGACCTCGAGACGCTCGTCGCCGTCGCCCAGGGCATCGCCGACCGCTTGTTGAACGGCGAACCCGGCCGGCGCGCCGCGGCCACGTTTCCGGTCGACCAGCACCCGGACAGTTTCGCACTCCGGCCGGCGGGAAAAATGCGGCAGATCTCCGCCGACGCCACGCGCGAGCTGATCAACCAGCTCCAGGTCACGCCCGCCGTCGCCGCCCGCAAGGTCGCGATTCTGCACGAGGTCGACCGCATGCACCTCACGGCCGCCAATGTCTTCCTCAAGACCCTCGAGGAACCGCCGGCTCACACCACGCTGCTGCTGCTCACGACCCGACCGTACGCCCTGCTGCCGACGATTCGGAGCCGCGTCCTGCACTTCCGGTTTCCGTCCGCGGCCACGCCCATCGCAGCCGATGGCTGGCAGCCCTGGCTCGAGGATTATCGCGCCTGGCTCGGCCGGCTCACCGAGGGCGTGGCCAGCGACAAGCAGGTGATCGCGGACCACGTTTTCACGCTCTACGGGCTGGTCGCGCGTTTCGACGCCGTGCTCGAGTTCGCCACCGGCGAGATCTGGAAACAGCAAAAGGAGAAGCTTCCGCCCGATCTCGAGGACGACGAACAGGTCGCGATCGAGACCGGCATCGCCAACGGACTCCGTTCCCGCCTCTTCGCGGAGATCGAGCAGGCCACGCGCACCTTTGCGCTGCCGCGGCTGACCGCCGGTGACGAGGCCACCCGCCGCGCCCTCGTCGGCGCCATCGAGCGGCTCGAACACGGCGTCGGCCTGCTGCGCCTCAACCTGAACGAATCGGCCGTGCTCGAGGATTTCCTGCTCGCGTCGCTGCGCATCTGGAGCCGGCGCTGACGCGAGACCACTCGCGGCGCAGTGGAAACTGTGGGAGCTGTGGGAGCGGGTTTATCCCGCGATCGATCGAGGCGTAAAGCCCCTCCCACACCGATCGATCGGGATTCGATTCCCTACTTCCCTTCCTTCGCCCACTGCTTCATCAGCGCCACATTCTGGGCCGTGATGCTCTCGCGGCCCTTCGTGTTCCGGTCGCCGAGGTAAACCGCCATGTCGCTGTCGTACATCTTGTCCGACTCCGGTCCGCGGTCCTTCGTCTCGATGATCCAGCGGTCGAGCCGGCTCCGCATCGCCTCCAGCGTCGCCCGATGCGCGGGGTCACCGGCCAGGTTCTTCACCTGCCAGCGGTCGGTCGTCCATTCGTAGAGTTCCTCCGTCGGCCGGGTCGGACTGAAGAGCAGCGTCTCCGCCAGCGGGTCGAGTTTCCCGGCCGCATGCAGCGCGCGCAGGGTTTGCACGATCGTCTTGCCGTCCTTGTAGGCGTTGGGCTGCAGCGCCGGCCTTTGCGGGTGGAAATTCCGGATGTAGAGGAAGCGGTCGGAGCGGACGCTGCGCAGCCGCTCGACCGTCTCGTCGCAGCGATCACGCGCGGCGAAGACGTGCTCGCGCGGACGGTAGTCCCGGGCAAAGACGTTCTTCGCCTGCATGCCCGCGGGCAGCGGGATCCCGGCCGCCGCGAGCGAGATCGGGGTCAGGTCGATCAGCTCGATGAGATCGTCCCGCACCGTTCCCCGCGGAATCCCGGGCCCGCGCACCACGAACGGAACGTGCGTGCCTTCATCGTAGAGGAACTGTTTGCCGCGCGCATGACTGATCCCGTGGTCCGTGACAAAGATCACGAGCGTCTGGTCGAGAATGCCTTCCTTCTCCAGGCGGGCGATCACCTCGCCGACGTGCTTGTCCGTGAAGCGCACCGCGTCGAGATAGGCCGCCCAGTCGCGCAACAGCACCGGATCGCGCGGATAGTAGGGCGGCAGCACGACCTTCTCGGGATCGGTCGCGGCACCGAGTTCCGCCTTCGCCCGCGCCGCCAGGGCTTGCGCGCTCGCATCGGTGCCGCCGCGCAGCTTGCCGCCGGCGAGCTGCACCTGCATGAAGAACGGCTGCCCGGGTTTCCGTCCCGCCCAGTCGCTGCCGTGATAAATGGCCGGATCCCAGTCGAAGTTGTAGTCCGTCTTGCCGATGCCATCGCCGCCGCCCCTCTTCTTCGCGTTCTTCTTCCCCGCCCGGTTCGCGTCCGGCAGCCCCGAGCCGATGCACGTGTAGTAGCCCGCGCGCTGGAACAGCGCCGGCGCAGGCTCAACGCCGGCCGGCAACGTGACCCGTTCCACGCCGCGTCCGCTGCGGTGATGGTGCGCCCCGATCGTCGTCTGGTACATCCCGGTGATGAACCCCGAACGGCACGGCGAACACACGGGCGCCGTCGTGAAGGCGCGCGAAAACCGCGTCCCTTCCCGCGCCAGCCGGTCGAGGTGCGGAGTCTGGATCAGTTTCTCGCCGTACGATGAGAGGTTCGCCGACATGTCGTCGACGACGAACCAGAGGATGTTCGGCCGGACCTCGGCCGCGAAGCCGCCGACCCCGGCGGCAAAGGACAGAAAAAGGAGAGCGAGGGTGCGTTTCATGGGGAGGAGGGTTGGGGGCAGCACGAGGGACGGTGGTCTATTTGGACTTCACGAACACGGCGCACACCGGCGACGGCACCTCGATGCTCTGCCCGGTGGGACTGAGCCGGCCGGTCTTGGCGTCGATGCCGAACACAACGACCGAGTCCGAGCCCTGATTCTCCGCCAGCAGCCAGGCGCCGGTCGGATCGAGGCCGAAATGGCGCGGAGTTTTGCCCTGCGTCGGCTCGTGCTGCACGGGCGTCAACCGGCCCGTCGCCGCCTCGATCGTGTAGACCACGATCGAGTCGTGGCCGCGATTCGAGCCGTAGAGGAACTTGCCCGACGGATGCACCGCGACCTCGGCGGTGCTGTATCCAGGTTGGACGGACACGCCGGCCGGCAGCGTCGAGACCGACTGCACCGGCTTCAGCTCCCCGCGCCGGGCGTCATAGGCGAACACCGCCATCGTGCAGAGCAGTTCATTGATCACGTACACGAATTTTCCGCTGGGATGAAAGGCCAGGTGACGCGGACCGGAACCGGGGGGAAGTGAAACCGCGGACGGCGTATGCGGCGTCAGCATGGCCTTGGCGGCGTCGAAGCGATAGATCCGCACCTGATCGATGCCCAGGTCCGGCACCAGCGCGAAACGGTTGTCGGGTGACAGGTGGATGCCATGGGCGTGCGGCTGCTTCTGCCGCGTCGGATGCACGCTGGAACCCACGTGCTTGCTCACGACCGTCGGTGTGCCCAGCCAGCCCTCGAGGTTGAGCGGCAGCACCGACACGCTGCCACCGCTGTAGTTGGCCACCAGGACGCTGCGTCCATCATACTCGACCGTCAGGTGGCAGGGCCCGGCCGAACCCGGACTCTGTTCGTTCAGGAACGTCAGCACGCCCGTCGGTCCGTTGAGTCCGTAGGCCCGGACCCCCCGGCCGGGCGTCTTGGCGGGATCGGTGTTCTCATCGATGGCGTAGAGCAGGAAACCGCTCGGGTGCACGGCAAGGAACGACGGATTGCGCGTCTCCGCCGCGAGCTCGGCCGGGGAAAGCTTGCCGGTCGCCACGTCGAGCCGCGCGCGATAGATGCCCTTGCTCTTCTCCCCCGTGTAGGTGCCGAAGAAGACCTGAAACTCCTTCGGCGGCGGCGGCCCCTTCTTTTCCGCCGCACCGGACACGGCGGCCAGACCCGCACCAAGGAAAACCAAAGCTGCGAAACGCAAAGGGGGCATAGTGCCCGTCATCCAAGGCAGAAGCGCCGCGACGGCTCAAGCCTCGGTGCACGCGTTCCCCTCTTGGGAGCGCGAACGTCCCCGTCCCCAATCTCGATCCCTGCGGACGCGGACGTCCGCGCCCCGACCTCACTCCGCCAGCTTCACCACCAGTTCGGCCGCGACCCCCGGCCGCGGGAAACGCACGGTGTGCCGCTTTCCTGCGACCGTGATCTCCACGAGCGTCGAGCTCGTCTCCTCGGTCCGGTGCGCCGCCCATTCGACGGATTCGCCCGCCCGGTGCGGGATGAAGACCGTGACCATCCCGACTTCGCGCCGGGCCTGCTTGGTGCCCGCCTCGAGGTGCCAGTGGTTCGGAAACTCGCGCGACGGCGGCGGCGTGAAGCCATCCGTCTGCTGGTAAACGAGCGGCACGGGCGACAGGTAGGCGATGTCGACGCCCGCGCCCGGTTGTTCGACCCGGATCCGCGTGCTGCGCGGGTCGATGATGAACGCATTCAGCGCGTGCAGCATGAACTGGAACGTCGCTGGCTGGGGCGCGATGAGTTCGTCGTACATCACGATGAACGGCTGCGTTCCCTTCACGAACACGACGTGCCGCCATGCCTTCTCGAGCCGGCCGGCGTAGGCCGGTGTCGCGTCGCCCGCGACGTAATCGTACGCCGGACCCAGTTTCTCGCGCACGATCTCACCCTGGGAACGCGCGGAATGCGGCACCTGGCCCTCACCGTTCACGAGCACGGCGTTCTGCGCGCGGGTGCTGTGCACCCACTGGGTGTGAAACTTGCTGCCGTGCAGGTCGCGGTAGCCGTTCGCGACGAGCATCGCCTCGCCATACGCGTTCAGTTGAAAGGAATTCTGCGGATTATGCCCGTGGCTCTGGGAGCCGAACGGACTCGCCTTGAAAAGGAAATGCACGTCCTCGCGGCTGTCGGTCAGCGTGGTGTGCAGGCTCGCCACCCCGATGCCGTGAAACACCTTCGACGGCGGCAGCGCGGCCGGCGAACGCGCCGCCGGCAGGTCCGGCAGGTTGGCGCGGTAGAGGAAGCCGAGCACGCCGGTGTTCTGCGGCATGTTCTTCTGGTCGGCCCACCAGCGCCAGTAACCCGCATTGCCGCCGTCGCCGCTGCCGGAACGGGCGCGCAGGTGATACTCCATGAAGCTCGGCGCGGTCAGCGGTCGCGCGGACAGGTCGCCAAACCCGGAATTCGGCGAATGCGGCGGCGAAATGTAGAGCGGGTAGTCGCCCACCTGCGCGAAGAACGGCTTCTTGAGTCCGTCGATGTCCAGCGCCGACTTCGCCACCTGCAGCCACCACACGACCTTGTTCTGGTAGCCGCTCCAGTAGCTCACTCCCTCGTGCCAGCCGCCATCGTCGTCCGACCAGACCGGATACGCCGCGTAGAACTTGTTCACCGCGTAGTCGAGCCACTGCGGCGCCTCCGGGATCTCCCCGAGGAACGCGATGCCCGCCTCGGCGATCTTGTGCCAGGTGCGGTTGGCGTGGCTGCCGTACGGCTTCTGCAGGTGCCCCACCCCGCGCTGCACTTCGCTGCTGTTCCAGGCCTCGAGCACGCGCTCGCGCATCACCGCCTGGATCTTCGTCCGCTCCGCCGGCGTGAACATGTCCCACGCCCAGTCGTACGCCCGCGCCGGCCGGTAGAGCATGGGCTTCGCCGCCTCGCAGTTGAGGGCGAAGTTCGTGTTGCCCTTGGGGTCCCAGCCCGCGAGGTGCAGCACCCAGCGGCGGGCCGCCTCGCCGTAGGCCTTGTATCCAGTGATCAAATACACGAACGCGATCGTCTCCGCCTCGGTGCAAGCCCGCTCGGTCTGCTCCCGATTCGGCCACCAGTACTTCACCAGTTCCGCGTTCTCCTTGTCCCGCGCCGACCCCTTGTGCTCCGGCTCCGGCGTCGGCCCGGCCTTGATGTAGCCGTCCGCCGCGCGCCGCAGCGCCGCGAACGCCGCCGCCTCCCGCCCCCGCGCCAGTTCCCGCAGCCGGGGCAGGTCCTCCGGCCGCAGGAAAAGCCGCGGGTGCCCGGCCGGAACCTTCGCGCGCTGCTGCGCCACGGTGGGCATGGGCAGCTTCGCCGCCGCCGCCGGCAGCTCCAGCCGGCGCACCGTGCTCCATTCCGTGGCGGCGCCCCGGGCATCGACCGCGCGGTAACGCCAGAAATACGCCCCGGCCGGCAGCGCCTCGTGGTGCGTGTAGGTCGGCCAGACGATGCCGTCGACCGTCGTCGTCGCCCCCACGGGAAAGTCCTTCTGCGGCGACCATTGCACGGCGTAGGTCACGGCGTTCGCCGGCGCCACCCAGCTGAACGACGGCGGGTTGAGCCGGACGACCGCGCCATCGGCGGGCCGGTAGCCCCACTCGTCGGGCCGCGCCGGCCGCTGGTCGAGCGGGACGGCGGCGTTGACCGGCACAAGGACGAGCAGGGCGGCTGCCACGGAGACGAGCGGGAGCGGGCGCATGGTGATGAGGGTCACATTGGCTGACGTTCGCGTCCGACGCCACGTTTCGTTTCGGCCGGCCCGGGCGCGGCTTCTTTCGTCCGGCGCATGGAATTTTACTTTCGCGCGGCCGCAAATCGCGTACTGGTTGATCCTCGCGCCGGCGTGTCCTGACGCCGGCCCGGACCACGACCCCGCCGCTCACTTTCCCATGCTCCACGCCACTGCCCTCGCCTGTCACCGCTCCCTGACAGCCCGCCTCTCTCTCGTCGTCGCCGGCGTCGTGTTGAGCGCCGGGTCAGCCTGGGCGGCGGCGGCCCCCGCCCCCCGGACGCCGACGCCGGGATTTCCCGAACCGGGCGACTGGGTCGAAAAGGACTTCCCGTTCTTCTCCAGCGTTGTCGATGCCCGGAAGGCCGGCGGCGCCTTTCCGAAAAACAACCTCACGCCGCGCGGCATCGTGCTCAACCTCGGGAACGACTGCTGGGTCTGCTTCGACCCCGACCTGCTGCGCGTGTCGGCCGTCTGGCGCGGCCGGGGCGTGACGGAACGGGCGCTGGCGCCCGGCTCGTATCACGACGTCGGACGCAAGACCCCCGGCGGCCAGTTGCCTGCCCCGGAACCCGACGGAGTCGTCTGGCTGGCCAGCGGCATCCAGCCCGGCTGGCAGGCGGGCGAGACCCTTTCGTTGACGGATCCGCGCGAGCCCGCGCCGAGCCCGGAGGAGATCGGCCGCGGGCCGCTGCCCGAGGCCATGGGCCGCTTCGACGCGGTGCGGCTCGTGCCGGGCGGCGTCGTGCTCGACTACACCATCACCGGGGTCCGGATCCGCGAGTGGTCGACCGTATCCGAAACGCAAGGACGCCCGGTCGTGGAACGGCATTTCGAGGTCGCGCCCTCGACCCAGCCGCTCCAGCTCGTCCTCGGCGCCAAGGCCGCCAACGCGAACCTCAGTCTCGGCGTCACCGGCACCGGCGCCCGCGCGGCCGCCGAACTCGTGGAGCGCAACGGCGTCTGGGTCGTGCGCGTGCCCGCCCACTCCACCCCGGTCAGTTTCGCCGTCGGCATCCACGAGGGCGCCGCGCTCGCCAAACTCACGCCCCGCGCGCTGCCGACCGGCGTCCCCGCCGCCCGCTGGACGCAGGAGGTCACGACGTCGATCAAGCCCTCGACCAGCAAGGACGCCTACGTCGTCGATCACATCGGACTGCCGCTGCAGAATCCCTGGCGCCGCGCCATCCGGCCGGGCGACGTGCAGTTCCTCAAGGACGGCACGGGGGTGCTCATCACGCTGGACGGCGACGTCTGGCTCGCGCGGGACCTGCACGCGACGACGGGGCCCGTGCGGTGGCGACGTTTCACGTCCGGGCTGCACGAGCCGATGACGGTCGCGATCCGCGACGAACAGATCTACGCCTTCGACAAGAACGGCATCTGGCGGCTGCGGGACACCAACGGTGACGGCGAGGCCGACGTGCACGAGATGTTTTCCAATGTCTTCGGCCAGACGGCCGACATGCGGGAATTCCCGTCGCAGATCCGGCTCGCGCCCAACGGCGAGTTCGTGATCGCGAAGGGCGGCCAGCAGGCGACGTATCAGGGCAAGCACAACGGCAGCGTGCTCCGCATTTCCGCCGACGGCCGGCGCGCCGAGGTGCTCGGCTACGGCTTCCGGCAACCGACGATCGGCGTCAACGTCCGCACCGGCCTCGTCACCTCGGGCGACCAGCAGGGCCAGTACATCCCCTCGACGCCGCTCCACATCGTGCGCGACCGCCAATTCTACGGCTTCCTCGCGCCGTTCGAACCGAAGGAGGTGTATCCGTCGCCGCCGGCCGAGCCGCTGACGTGGATTCCGCACCCGGTGAATACGTCCGCGCTGTCGCAGGTGTGGCTGTTCGACGCCAAGATGGGGCCGCTCAACGACGAGCTCATCCACGTCGGCTTCAACAAGCCGGAGATCTTCCGCGTCCTGTTCAACTCGCGCGGCCGGAAGCCGCAGGCCGCCGTGGTGTCGGTCACGCGCGCCTTCGAGTTTACGCCGTTGAACGGCGCCGTGAATCCCGCCGACGGCCAGCTCTACCTCGCCGGCTTCCAGGTGCTCGGCTGGGGCAACGTGCTCAACACCCCGGCGGGCCTGGGCCGCGTCCGTTACACCGGCGCCCCTGTCACGATCCCGCGCGAGGTGGTGCCGATGGACCAGGGCGTGCTCCTGCGTTTCGACGTGGCCCTCGATCCGAAGGCGGCGCGCGACCCCGCCAGCTATTCGCTCCAGAGCTGGTCGTACCGCCGGACGCACAAGTACGGCTCGCCCCAGTACAAGGCGGACGGCACGCCGGGCCAGGACGCGCTGACGCCGAGCAGCGCGTACCTCTCGAAGGACGGCCGCAGCGTGTTCATCGGCGTGCCCGGCATGACGCCGGTCATGCAGCTCCGCGTCGGGTGGTCGCTGGCGACGGCCGAAGGCGTGAAGTTCGACGAGAACGCCTACACGACGCCGTACGAACTCGCGCGCTTCGATCCGAAGGCCGAAGGCTTCGACGACTTCAAGGTCGACTTGTCCCCCCGCACCGTGGTCGCCCAGGCGGCCGGTCCCGTGAGCATCGCGGAAGGCCAGCGGCTCGCCCAGCTTTTCGCCTGCGTGGCGTGCCATGCGGACGAGCACAACCCGATCGTGGCCAAGTCCGGTCCGGCCTGGAAGGGACTCTACGGCAGCTCACGCGCCGTGTTTGTCGCGGGCAAGAACACCAAGGTGACCGCGGACGAAGCCTACCTCCGCGAGTCCATCCTCGACCCGACCGCGAAGGTCGCCGCCGGCTTCGAGAAGGGTGAATACGCGATGCCGAGTTTCGCCGGCGTGCTGAACGATGCGCAGATCGATTCGCTCGTGCTGTATATCAAGACGCTGAAGTGAAACGCGGGCGGGACGCCCGCGGAGTTGAGAGTTGAGAGCTGAGAGCGAAGCCCGGCGGAGCGCCCGAAAGAGTGGGCCGCGAGTGAGAGTTCGCCCGGGCGTTTGGATCTCTCAACTCGACACTCTCAACTCTCAACTCCGCTACGGCTTCACCTCCATCACGCCGTTCATGATCACCCAGTGCCCGGGAAACGTGCACACGTACGGGTAGCTTCCGGGTTCGGTGGGCGCCTTGAACCGGAGGGTCGCCGTGGCGCCCGCGTTGATCAGTTTCGTCGCCGCCAGCACCTTGCTGGATTTTGGCACGTAATCCTGTTTCATCCCGTCGGGATCCTTGGCCATTTCGTTGCCCGCCGTGCCGATCTCCTCCAGCGCACCGGGCTTCACGATCACGAGGTTGTGCTGCATGGCGTCCGGATTGCTCAGGATCAGCTTCACCGGCTGGCCCGCCTTTACCTCGAAGCGCTTCACGTCAAAGAGCATTCGCTCCGGCACGGTTGCGATCCGGACCGTGAGCAGGTCGGGCTGCCGGTCGAAGGCCACCTCCGCCGGGGCCTGCTTCGGCGCCGCCTTCTTGCGCCGGGTGGTCTCCTCCTGGACGAGGCGCTGCTGAAACGCCGCCAGCGCGGGGCGCGCCGCGACATACGCGTCATTGTTTTTCCAATACCGCGCGAGCGCCGCCGACTCCAGCGTGGTCCGCAGGGCATAGGTGAGGTGCGCGTCGGCGGGCCGCTCCAGCGCGGGGAGGATTGCGTCGAGCGCGGCCGGGGTGCCGACGTAGCTCGCCACGATCGCCGCCTCCATCCGCACCAGGCCGCTGTCGTCGCCGGCGCGCGCCCGCAGCACGTCCATGGCCGCGGGCAACGACTCGTGCCAGACGCGCAACATCCGGGTCGCGGCGGCCCGGGCCAGCGGCTGCTCGCAGCCGAGCACCTCGCGCCACAGCGCGACATTCGATGTCCCGAGCGAACGGTACAGCCACAGCGCCTCGACTTGCGACTGCCGGTACCGGGGTGACTTCCGGTCGAGCGCGCGCACCCAGGCTCCCAGCGCGGACTCCACCGCCGGGCGGCCGCGGGCAGTCAGCTCGCGCTTCGCGAGGTCGCGGATCCGGAACTGCGGCGATTGCAGCAGTTCGAGCAATGCCGGCACCGGCGCACCGGCGATTTGCGGGGCCGCGGGCAGTTGCGCGCCCTTCGGCACCACGCGCCAGATGCGGCCGGACGTCCGGTCGCGGCGCGAATCGCGCAGCGAGTACTGCATGTGCCCCTTGATCGGATTGTACCAGTCGCAGATGTACAGGTCGCCGCGCGGACCGAACTTCACGTCGACCGGGATGAAGCTGAGGTTGGTCGAGAAGAGCAGGTCGCTGACATACTTTTCCTCGAAGTGGTGCTCCACCTGCAGCCACTCGTGGATCTCGATCCGGTTCGTCGGCTTGTAGCGCGCCTTGATCATCGCCCCCTGCAGCTCCCGCGGCCAGACCGGGCTGTCGACAAACTCATGCCCGCACGTGCCGGAGTACGCCGGCAGGCCCACCGGGTTCGCGTGCTGCTCCGGGAACGGCGGATTCGTCGCGTGGAACGCGCTCGCGAAGATCGGATGGCTCGCCACGTGGTGCCCCCACTCGGTGAACGTCACGCCCCAGGGATTCGTGTTCGGGTAGCTGCCGAACGCCGTGAGGCGCTGCGTCGCCGGATGCAGCTGGAACCACGACGAGTTGCGCGCCCGCACCGGGCCGTAGGGCGTCTCGACCTGCGAATTGTGGAAGATCGACTCGCGGAACAGCAGGTCGCCGTCCGGGGTGCGGATGAAGTCGTGGATCGAGTGATGCGAATCCTCCGTGCCGAAACCGGTGAAGAGGACCCGCCGCGTATCCGCTTTGTCATCACCGTCCGTGTCCTGCAGGAAGGTCACGTGCGGCTGCTCCGAGACGTAGACGCCCCCGTCGGCCAGTTCGAAACTCAGCGGAATGTGCAGGTTGTCGGCGAACGTCTTGCAGGTGTCCGCACGGCCGTCGCCGTCGGTGTCCTCGAGGATCACGATCCGGTCCGCCGGCTCGTGTCCCGGGTACACATGCGGATACGTGGTCGAACAGCTCACCCACAGCCGGCCGCGGGTGTCCCAGCGCATCTGGACCGGCTTGGCCACCTCGGGGAACTGCTCCTCCGAGGCGAAGAGCGTCACGTCGAAGCGCGGATCGACCTTGAACGCGGCGCGCTCGTTCGCCGGGCTCAGCCACTCGTTCGCGCCCTTGGATTCCGAAACCGGCGGCATCGGCGGCACATTGCGGTCGTCGACCGGCTGGCCGGCGAAGGAGCGGCCGTTCGCGATCTGCCAGATGCGCTGCTCGCGATTCGCAATCATCACGTCGAAGCCCCGCATCGCCGGCAGGAAGTCGAGGTAGCCGTACGTCGCGTTGCGGTCGCCGGTGTAATAGTAGGTGTTGAGCGGCCGGTAGCGCCGGAAGAACTGCCGGTTCTTGTCCGCGATCGCGGCGACGAGCTCCGTCGAGACCCGCGGCGCCGGCGTGACGAAGACCGCCTCGTACAGGTGCCGCGCGAGCAGGGCATAGCCGGCGTTCTCCAGGTGCACGCCGTTGAACGTGAGGTCCTGCGCCGGATCGGCCATGGCGGCGAGCGTGGGGGCGAAGACGTTGGCGAAGCCGACATTCTGCTCCGCCGCCACGGCCTCCATCGCGCGCGTGTAGGCCGCGAGCCGCGCGTTGTTCAGGTCGGCCGCCGGCACCCCGGTGACGTTCTCGTTCGCGATTGGCGACACCAGCACGATGCGCGGGGCGCTGCGGCCGTTGTAGGCCCGCGTCTTCACTTCGTTCAGGAAGTTGACCAGCCGGGTGCGAAACTCCGGCAGCCGCTCGAGGCCGCCGAACGACTCGTTGAAGCCGAACCCCGCGAAAATCACGTCCGCCTGCTGCGCTGCGAGGTGCTGGTGCAGGTCGCCGAAGTTCTTCGGCCGCGGCATCAGATCGAGTTCGTCCGCGGACCAGGCGAGCGTCCGCACCGTGAGGTTCAGATCGGGATGTCCCGCCACCAGCATCGCCTCAAAGTGCGGATAATCCGCCGCGCGCTCGAAAAGCGTGTTGCCGATGAAAACCACGCGGTCGTCCCGCTTCAGCACGAGCGGCAGCCGCGTGTTGACCGGATCGATGCGGCCCGGGCGTGGCGCGGTCTGCTCATCGAGGCCGAAGCGCCGGAACGCCGGGTCGGGCGCCGCCGGCTCATGCGCATGCCCGCCCGCGGCGGGCGCGCTGGCGGCCGAGGCGGCGAAGGGAAGGAACGACCCAAAACACGCGACGATGACGACGGCAAGGCGGAGGGGCATGATGGAAAACCACCACGCCCGTTTTCGAAAGACCACTCCGAATGAGACTGCCCGACGGGCCCCCAGCCCCGCTGCGTCCGGAACGAAGCGGACGCCGAACCCTGCACGCCCCGGGGCCGCTCAAGGCTTGCGAAATCGCGGCGGGCCCCCTGCCTTGGGCCCCTCCCCTACCCATGAGAACTCTTTCCTGGTGTCATCCGCTTCGTCTTCTCGCGCTCGCCGTGCTCGCCGGGTGCACCGCCGGCGTCGCCGCTGACGCGAAGGGCGGCAAGGCCGGCAAGGCGGCGCGGCCGCAGACCGTCGGCCCCGCGATCGGCGAAAACAAGGCGACGCCCGTCAGCCGCATCAAGGTCCCGAAGGACTTTCGCGTGGAGCTCATCTACTCGGTGCCGGGCATCGAACAGGGCTCGTGGGTGAATCTCTGCGTCGACCCCAAGGGCCGCATCCTCGCCAGCGACCAATACGGCGGCCTCTATCGCTTCACCCCGCCGCCGCCGGGCCAGACCCTGACCGCGGCCCAGGTGGAAAAGGTTCCGGCGGAAATCCGCGCGGTGAACGGGATGCTCTGGGCGTTCGGCGCGCTCTACGTCGGCGTCAATGATTACGAGAACAAGATTCCCTCCGGGCTGTACCGCCTGAGCGACAGCAACGGCGACGACCAGCTCGACAAGGTGGAGCTGCTCCGCGCGATCGACGCGCGGGGCGACCACGGCGTTCATGCCGTGCTGCTCACGCCGGACGGCAAGGACCTCTTCCTCGTCACCGGCAACGGCTCCAAGCTCACCGCCAGCGAGCGCTCCTCGCCGGTACCGCCGATCTGGGGCGAAGATCACCTGCTGCCGCGCATGCCGGACGGCCGCGGCTTCATGCGCGACGTGCTCGCACCGGGCGGCATCATCTACCGCGTCTCGCCCGACGGATCGAAGTTCGAAGTGTTCTCCTCCGGATTCCGCAACATCTTCGACGCGGCGCTGAACCGGGACGGCGAGCTGTTCACCTACGACGCCGACATGGAGTACGATTTCAACACGTCGTGGTACCGGCCGACCCGCATCAACCATGTCGTCAGCGGTTCGGAGTTCGGCTGGCGCAACGGCGCCGGCAAACGCCCTGCCTTCTATCCGGATAATCTCGGCGCGGTGGTCGACATCGGCCCGGGCTCGCCCACGGGCACGACATTTGGCTACGGCGCAAAATTCCCCGCCCGCTACCAGAACGCCCTGTTCGCCCTCGACTGGAGCTGGGGCAAGCTGCACGCCGTTCACCTCGAGCCGGACGGCGCGACCTACAAGGCGGTGCGCGAGGAATTCATTGCCGGGGCGCCGCTGCCGCTCACGGACGCCATCATCCACCCCGGCGACGGCGCGATGTACTTCGCGATCGGCGGCCGGCGCGTGCAGTCCGGCGTGTACCGCGTCACCTACACTGGCACCGAGTCGACCGCGCCGGTGGCGGCAAAGCCCACCGCCACGCCGGAGCGGACACTGCGACGTCAGCTCGAGGCATTCCACGGCAAGTCCGACCCCACGGCGGTCGCGGCTGTCTGGCCTCACCTCGGCCACGCCGACCGCAATGTCCGCTGGGCCGCGCGCACGGCGCTCGAGCACGTGCCGGTTGCCGCCTGGGCGGATCGCGCGCTGGCCGAGCGCCAGCCCGCCGCGCGCGTCGAGGCGCTGCTCGGCCTCGCCCGGGCCGGCGGCATCAGTCCCCCGCACCGCAAGCCCGGTGATGCTCCCGTGGATACGGCGCTCGGCCGCAGACTGCTGTCCGCCCTGACCGCCACGGAGTGGAACGGCCTAAACGAAGCGGGCCGGCTGACCCTCGTGCGCACCGCGCAGATCGTGCTGCATCGTTTCGCTCCGTTCGCCGCCGAGGACACGATTCCGCTCCGGACCCGGCTCGAGGCGCATTACCCGGCCGCCACGCCCGAGATGAACTGGCTGCTCTGCGAGACGCTGGTTTACCTGAAATCACCGACGGTGGCGGCCAAGACCCTCGCGTTGATGGCGGCGGCACCGACGCAGGAGGAGCAGATCGAGTACGCCCGCTCGCTGCGCATCCTCGACACCGGATGGACGCCGGCGACGCGGCGCGCCTATTTCGAGTGGTTTCACAATGCGGCGAATTTCCGCGGCGGCGCGAGCTTCGCAAAGTTCATCGAGTTCATCAGGACCGGGGCGGAGGCCACGCTGACGCCCGAGGAAAAGGTGGCGCTCGAGCCCGTGCTCGCCCGGAAACCCGAGGCCAAGAGCGCGATCGAGAACCTCGGCGACGTGTTTGCCGGCCGGACGCCACGCAACTGGACCCTCGATGAACTGGCGGCCGCCGCCGATCGCGGACTGAAGGGCCGCAGTTTCGAGAACGGCCGGAAGATGTTCGGCGCCGGGGCCTGCTTCGCCTGCCACCGCTTCGGCAACGAAGGCGGAATGACCGGTCCCGACCTCAGCGGTGCCGGCGGCCGTTACAGTCCGCGCGACCTCCTCGACCAGATCCTCAATCCGAGCAAGGAGATCAACGAGCAGTTCGTGCCCGCGGTGTTGACGAAAAACAACGGTGACACGGTCGTCGGCAGCGTCGTGAACCTCAACGGCGACAATGTCACGATCAACACCGACCTCTCCGATCCCGACCAGCGCGTCACGGTCGACCGCAAGGAGGTCAAGAGCATCGAGCCGTCCAAAGTCTCGCCGATGCCACCCATGCTGCTCGCCGCGATGACCGAGTCCGAGGTGCTCGATCTCGTCGCCTACATCCTCAGCGGCGGGCAGCGGAATCACGCCATGTTCCGGCGCTGAGTTCCCCTCCCTGGGAGCGCGGACCTCCTCGTCCCCTTCGGTGCCCAGGCG
>JAEUHA010000276.1 GCA_016793535.1 Opitutaceae bacterium
CGAATCCCACGGGCGTGGACGCCACGTTCGGCAGCATCGTCGAACGCTTCCGCGCGTTCCCCGACGCGCAGCTCGTCGCACTCTACGGCCCCGAACACGGCGTGCGCGGCAACGCGCAGGCGGGCGAGTATGTCGCGTACCAGTTCGACGCGCACTTCCAGCTGCCGGTCTTCAGCCTCTACGGCCAGACGCAGCAGCCGCCGGCCGACATGCTGACGAACATCGACGCGTACATGCGCGACTACGACACGCGGCACACCGGCAAGACGGTCGAGCGCGACATGCTTACGGCGGTCGACCTGATGGTGTTCGATATCCAGGATGTGGGTACGCGCGTGTACACGTACCTCGCCACGATGGCCTACGCCCTGCAGGCGGCCGCCGAGACGGGCATTCCCTTCCTGGTGCTCGACCGTCCCAATCCCATCAACGGCGTCGCGATGGAGGGACCGATCCTCGAGTTCCCGGCGTTCAGTTCCTTCATCGGCCTCTACCCGGTGCCGCTGCGCCACGGCATGACCGCCGGCGAGCTGGCGCGGCTGTTCAACGATCGGTTCCTGCCGAAGAAAGCCCAGCTCACGGTCGTGCCGATGACCGGCTGGCGGCGTGACGCGTGGATGGACGACACGTCCTTTCCCTGGGTGCTGCCGTCGCCCAACATGCCGACCCTCGACACCGCGACGGTCTACCCGGGCCAGGTCGCACTCGAGGGCACGAATCTCTCCGAGGCCCGCGGCACGACGCGGCCGTTCGAGCTCTGCGGTGCACCGTGGATCGACGGCTACGTGCTCGCGCACGAGCTCAACGCCCTCCGCGCGCGGCTGCCGGGCGTGGTGTTTCGCGAGGCGTGGTTCACGCCGTCGTTTTCAAAGTTCGCCGGCGAGCGCTGCGGCGGCTGCCAGGTGCACGTGACGGACCGCACCGCGTTCCAGCCGATCCGGACGACGCTTGCGATCCTCGAGACCGTGCGGCGCCTGCATGGCGCGAAGCTCGAATTCCACGGCGACTACTTCGACCGCGTGATGGGCACTGCGAGCGTGCGCACCGCGTTGGAGGCCGGCACGCCGTTCGACACGATCGCCACCGGCTGGGAGAAGGGCATCGCCGACTTCGCGCGGCTGCGGGCGCCGTATCTGTTGTATTGAGGTGGAGCAGATCAGTTGAGAGCTGAGAGTTGAGGGTTGAGAGACCAATCCCCTTGGGTTGTTTCGGGACCCGAATGCCGCGACGCGAGCGAACCGGCTGGCTTTTCTCTCAACTCTCAACGCTCAACTCTCAACTGTGGTGCCCGGCCTCAGTGAAAATCATGCGACGCCTGCGCCGGCAGCGCCGCCTCGACGAGCGGCTCGATGGCCGGCGCCTTCACGTGGATCACGCCGTGCAGATTCTGCAGCTGGCCCGTGATGCGCAGCGCCGGTTCCTGCGTGATCACGAGCCGCTTCGACTCGAAGAGCTGCGGCACGACGATCGCGTTGGCGATGCCGGTTTCGTCCTCGAGGCTGATGAACACGAAACCCTTCGCCGTCCCCGGCCGCTGCCGGCAGATCACGGAGCCGGCGATGGTCACGCGCTCGCCGTCGCGCCCCAGCGGGAGGTCGGCGGCACGCCAGACGTCGGTCAGCCGGTCGCGAATCAGCGCCATCGGGTGCAGGCCGGTCGTCAGTTCGAGTCCGGTGAAATCCGCCCGCAGCCGCTCCGCGAGCGTCATCGCGGCCAGCGGGGAGACGGCCTCGTCCGACTCGACCGCGAAATGCCGGAACAACCCCTCGTCTTCCGACCACGCGGCCTCCACCTGCCAGAGCGCCGCGCGCCGGTGGTGGGTGAAGACGTTGAGGGCGCCGACGGCCGCGAGCGCGCGGCGCTCCGCGGGATTGAAGGTCGTGCGGCGGAGAAAATCGTCGAGTGACGCGAACGGCCGCTCCGCCCGCGCCGCCAGCATCGCCCGGGCGGCGGCCTCGCGCAGGCCCTTCACGTAGAGCAGCCCGATGCGGATCGTGTCGTCCGCCTCGACGGTGCAGGTCCAGTCGGACTGCGCGACGCATACCGGGTGCGCCTTGAGTCCGTGACGGCGGCCATCCTGCAGCAGCGTCGCCGGCGAATAGAAACCCATCGGCTGGTGGTTGAGCAGGCTCGCGGTGAACTCGGCGGGCCGGTGCACCTTCAGCCAGGTGCTGGCGTACGCGAGCAGCGCGAAACTGAGCGCGTGCGATTCCGGAAAGCCGTAGGCGGCGAACGACAGCGCCGACTCGCTGACCTTCTTCACGACGGCCTCGCTGCGGCCCTTGGCGCGCAGCGCGGTGACGAGCTTGGCGAGCGCCCGCTGGAGGCGGCCGTCGTTCTTCACGAATCCCATCGAGCGCCGCAGCTCCTCGGCTTCGCCGCCGGAAAAGTCCGCGAGCTTGATCGCGAGCTCGAGCATCTGCTCCTGGAACAGGATCACACCGAGCGTGCGGCGCAGGATCGGCGCGACGATGGCGTCGACGCTGGGATCGATGTACGTGACCGGCTCGAGGCCGTTGCGGCGGCGGACGAGCGGGTGCGCAAGGTTGCCGACGATCGGGCCGGGCCGGACGATCGCCACCTGCATGGCGACGTCGTAGAAACAGGCCGGCCGCATACGCGGCAACGACGCCATCTGGGCGCGGCTTTCGATCTGGAACACGCCGACGGTGTCGGCCCGCTGCATCGTGGCGTAGGTGGCGGGATCGTCCGGCGGGATGGTGTACAACTCGAGCGGATACCCGCGCGCGCGGCAGAGCGCGAAGGTGTCCTGGAGCACGGCCATCATGCCGAGGCCGAGGAAGTCGACCTTCACGATGCCGAGGTCCTCGCAGTCGTCCTTGTCCCACTGCACGACGACGCGGCCGGGCATCGACGCGTTTTCCAGCGGCACGACGCGGTCGAGCTGGCCCTGGCAGATGACCATGCCGCCGCTGTGCTGGCCGAGGTGGCGCGGCAGCCCGTGGATCTGCCGGTAGAGCCGCGCCATCGCCTCGGCGCGCGGGTGTTTGGCCGCGATGCCGGCGAGCGCGAGCTGGTCCTGGAGCTGGAGCGTCTCGGGAAAATCGCCGTTGGCGTAGAGGCCCGAGAACCGGTCGAGCGCGTCGTCGCCGAACCCGAGCACCTTGCCGATCTCGCGCACGCTGCTGCGGCCGCGGTAGGTGATGACGTTGGCGGTCATCGCGGCGCCGCGCGGGGCGTAGAGTTCGTAGATGCGCTGGATGACCTGCTCGCGTAGTTCGCCGCTCGGCAGGTCGAGGTCGATGTCGGGCCAGGAGGGATGGCCGTCGCGGCCGACGCGGCCCTCGCTGAGGAAGCGCTCGAACAGCAGTTCGTGCTTGATCGGATCGACCGCGGTGATGCCGAGCGAGTAGCAGACGATGCTGTTGGCGGCGCTGCCGCGGCCCTGGACGAGAATCCCGTGGGTGCGGCAGTAGGCGCAGATGTCCCAGACGATGAGAAAATATCCGCTGAACCCCAGCTTGGTGATGAGCGCGAGTTCCTTCTCGAGCTGCGCGCAGACCTTGGCCGAGAGGGTGCCGTAGCGGTGGACCGCGCCCGCGTACGTGATTTCGCGCAGGTAGGCGGGCATCGGCTCGCCGTGCGGCGTGGTGAAATCGGGGAAGCGGTAGCCGAGGTTGCGCAGCGTGAACTCGAGTCGCTGTTCGAGCCGGGTGGTGTGCGCGATCGCCTCCGGCAGATCGGCGAAGAGCCGCGCCATGTCGCGCTCCGACTTGAGATGCCGCTCCGCGTTGACCGCGAGCCGGCGGCCGGCGGCATCGAGGGTGGTGTGCTGGCGCAGGCACGTGAAGACGTCGGCGGTGAAGCGGTGTTCCGGCTTGGCGTAGTTCACGCCGCCGGTGGCGAGCAGCGGCAGGCCGCGGGCGGCAGCGAGATCGCGGAGGAACGTGACCTCGCGTTCCTCGCCGCGGATGCGGTGGCGCTGCACTTCGACGTAGAGCCGGTCGGGGCCGAAGACGTCGAGCAACTGCCGCAGCGGCGCCTCGACCGCGGCCGCTCCGCCGGTACGCCAGGCGCGCCGCACGGGTCCGTCCTCGTCGCCGGTAAGTGCGATCAGGCCCTCGTGATGGCGGGCAAGTTCGTCCCAGGTGGCGAAGCACGGCCGCTTGCGGTCGCGTGGGTCGAGCTGCGGCGGGAGTTCCTCCGGCGCGAGGCCGGGGGCGCGCGGGGTGAGTTTCGCCTCGGTGATGAGCTGGCAGAGATTCTGGTAGCCCTGACGGGTGGCGGCGAGCAGTGGCAGGACGGTGCCGTCGGCGAGCGTGACCTCCGCCCCGACGCGCGCGCGCAGGCCCGACTCGCACGCGGCGCCGAAGAACCGCGGCGCACCGCACACCCCGTCGCGGTCGAGCAGCGCGACGGCAGGCAGGCCGAGTTCGCCCGCGACCGTCACGAGATCCTCGGGCGACGAGGCTCCGCGCAGGAAACTGAAGGCGCTGCGGGCGTGGAGTTCGGCGTAGGGCAATCGAGTTGAGAGTTGAGAGCTGAGAGTTGAGAGCAGGAGGCGCAGGGGGAGCGGCGTGTCACGGCACCGATTGAGCGAGAGCCCGAAATCGCAGCTCTCTGTATCGCACGTG
>JAEUHA010000336.1 GCA_016793535.1 Opitutaceae bacterium
AACGGACGATGCGCCCGTCCATCGCGGAACGGCGGACGGGGACGTCCGCGCTCCCGGGCTCATGCCGCCGTCACGGCATCGAGCTCGATCTCGAAGAGCAACGCGTCGCGACACACGTCCGCATGCAGCGGCACCACCGGCATCCCCGCCAGTTCGCGGTCGGCACACCACGCGCGGAACGCGGGCATGTACTCCGGCGCCTTGAAATACGCCGTGGCCCGCGTGACGTCATGGTAGTCCATGCCGCGGGACTGCAGGATCGCCGCGACGACCTCCATCGTCAGCGCCACCTGCTTCTCGATGTCGCCGACCCACGCGGTGCGTCCGTCCGGATGAATGCTCGCGGTGCCCGAAATGAACAACCGTCGCACGCCGCCCGACGCGAGCTCCACCGCCCGGCTGAACGAGCTGCCGTATTTCGGCGCGGGACACTGCAACGGTGATCCCACCTCGCGCGCGTACGCCTTCGCGTCCAGCGGCTGCATCGCCCATGCCGCCACGACCAGGGCCGCGCCGTCGGCGTTGCGCGCGCCGATACCGGTGCTCGCGGGGAGCGAGCCGGTGCGCCAGGGCACGTGCGCATAGTGCGCCGAACGCACCCGGTTGAAGTCGTCGTACCAGGCGAGGATCGACTCGTTGTAGAACCACGTGCGCACGACGTCGGCGAGCGCAAACCCCGCCCGCCCCAGCGCCCACTCCAGCGTGGCGAACGTCTGCTGCACCTGCGCGCCCCGCGTGAGTCCGGCCGCCGTCGGTCCCAGTCCGCCGAGCAGGCAATGCCGCGCGCTGCCGTCCTCGAACACCGAGGCCACGACCCGGTGGCCGACGCGGATCCGGGCCACCGGCCGGCCGCTCAACGCGAACGCCTGCAGGCCGGCCAGCGGCTGCGCGTCACCGCCCAGCCCCTCGATCCACGTCACCGGCCAATCGACCGCGCCCAGTTCCGACCACATCGCCGCTTCGATTTCGCGCCGCGCACTCAGGGCGCCGTAAACCATGAGGCTCAGCAGCACCGCATCACCGGCGGCGAGCGCAGCCGCCAGCCGCTGGAAGGCCGCCCGCACCGGTTCACCGGGCCGCTGGCGTTCGGTGAGTACGATTTCCCGCGCCACCCGCCCCACCAGGCGCGCCGGACCCGTCGCTGCCGTTTGACTTTCGCCCGTCACCGGGCCGGAACGTCCAACCGTGAGTGAGCTCATGGCCCCCGCAGACGAAACCCGGCGGCGTGGGTTACCGCCCCGGCCGCCGGCGGCGCGTCATGCCGGATTCAATACATTCCGCGATGACCCCCATTAGCGCACCATGGCGCACATCTTGTCCGGCGTGCAGCGCAGGCACTTCACCGCATTAGCGGCGGTACAATGCGCGCCCCGCGCGTAGCGCCGCCGGCGCCGCGGCGTCTTCGCGCCATACGACGCACGGACCGCGCGGTCGCGGCCCCGAGTCGCACCGCCATGCCTCGCCTCCCCTTCGCCGCCCTGAGCGTCCTCCTCGGTGGGACCGTGGCGGCCTCTCCGGCCGATGGATCTCGAATCGATTCCACGCCGGCGCCGGTCGCCCCGTTCGAGGTCGCCGCGCCGGCGGTTCCGCGTCACCCCGTGGACGTCCTCGTCGCCGCCCGCCTGTCCGCCCTCGGCCTCACGCCGGCGCCCCGCAGCTCCGACGCCGTGTTCGTCCGGCGGGTGTTCCTCGATGTGATCGGCACGCTGCCGACGGCGGCGGAGGCGCGGCAGTTCCTGCAGGAGCGCGGGGCCGACAAGCGCCGGGTCCTGATCGACCGGCTGCTCGAACGCGAGGAGTTCGCCGACTACTGGGCGATGAAGTGGAGCGACCTCCTGCGCATCAAGGCCGAGTTCCCGGTGAACCTGTGGCCGAACGCCGCGCAGGCCTATCACCGCTGGGTGCGGACCGCGATGCGCGACAACCTGCCCTTCGACCGGTTCGCGCGCGAACTGCTCACGGCCAGCGGCAGCAACTTCCGGGTCGGCCCGGTGAACTTCTACCGCACGACCGGCAGCCGCGAGCCCGAGGCGATCACCGCCAGCGTCGCCCTGGCGTTCATGGGGAGCCGCACCGAGCGCTGGACACCGGAGCAGCGCAGCGCCCTGGCCATGTGCTTCCGTTACGTCGGCTTCAAGCCCACGGGGGAATGGAAGGAGGAGATCGTGTTCTTCGATCCGGAGAAATTCCCCGCGGGTGGCCGCGCCGCGGCGGTGTTTCCCGACGGCGCCGTCGCGCACCTCACGCGCGAACGGGACCCGCGGGAGGACTTCGCCGACTGGCTGCTCGCACCGTCCAACCCCTGGTTCACCCGCGCCATCGCGAACCGCGTCTGGTCGTGGCTGCTCGGCCGCGGCATCGTGCATGAGCCCGACGACCTGCGCCCCGACAACCCGCCGTCGAATCCCGCCCTGCTCGCGCGCCTGGAACGCGAGCTCGTCGCGAGCCGCTACGACGTCAAGGCGCTGATGCGCTTCATCCTCAACTCGGAAACCTACCAGCGGTCAGCGCTCGCCACGACCGACCGCCCCGAAGCGGCGGTGCACTTCGCCCACTATCCCCTGCGGCGGCTTGAGGCCGAGGTGCTGATCGACGCGCTCAACCAGATCACCGGCACGAGCGAGAAATACTCCAGCGCCATCCCCGAGCCGTTCACGTTCATCCCGGAGCAGGCCCGCGCGATCGCGCTGCCCGACGGCAGCATCACGAGTTCGTTCCTCGAGGCGTTCGGCCGTCCGGCGCGCGACACCGGACTCGAACGCGAACGCAACAATGCGATCTCCGCCCCGCAGCGGCTGCACCTGCTCAACTCGACGCATGTCCAGCGCAAGCTGGAGCAGGGCCCGAAGCTGCAGGCCCTGCTGCGCGCCCGCAGCACCCCGCGCGAACTCGTGGACAACCTCTACTTCACGATCCTGTCCCGCCCGGCCACCGCTGGCGAACACCAGCTCGCGGCGGACTACGCCACCACGACCGGCGATCGCCGCACCGCCGCGCTCGACCTCGCCTGGGCGCTGATCAACAGCGCCGAGTTCCTGCACCGGCACTGAAGAGATGAAAGCCGTGCCGATTTCCCCACAGCCTTCTCCCCGTTTTAGGCGGGGTGCCTCACCCCGCGTCCCTTCGATTCGAAAACCAGTTCCCGCGGGGTGAGGGCACCCTGCCCACATTCTTA
>JAEUHA010000347.1 GCA_016793535.1 Opitutaceae bacterium
CGACGGCGTAGCCGAGCGTGAGGGTGTTGCGTCCGAGCGCCGCGACGAGCCGCAGCGCCAGCCGGCGGCCGAGGCCGGTCTTCTCGTACGCGACGGCGAACATGAACGCGCTGAAGATGAGCCACACCGTGCTGTTCGAAAAGCCCGAGAGCGCCCACGTGAGCGCGGCGTTGGACGCACTGAAATCCGGCTTCGCCAGCTCCGCGGGACTGAACAGCACCCAGCGGCCCAGCAACGCCGTGGCCACCACGCCAACGAGGCCGACGGCGCCGCCCGGGAGCGGCTCGAGGATCAGCCCGGCCACGACCCCGGCAAAAATCGCGGCGAAGTACCACGCGTGCGGCGCGAGCCCGGCGGGCGCGGGCAGCAACGCGAGCGCACCGGCAATCGCCACCGGCACCACGGCCGCCCAGCGACGGGAGGAACGCGGTGCCGGTGCGTGGGCCACGGGGTTCACGCCAGCGCCGCGACGATCTTTTCGGCCAGGGCGGTGGTGCTCAACCGGCCGCCGAGGTCGGGCGTGCCGTGGCCGGCGGCGAGCGTCGCGTCCACCGCGGCCCGGATTGCCCGCGCCGCCGCGACCTCACCGAACCAGTCGAGCATCATCGCCCCGGACAGGATTGCACCAACCGGGTTGGCGATGCCCTTGCCCGCGATGTCGGGCGCCGAGCCATGGACGGGCTCGAAGAGCGAGGGCGCGCGGCGCTCGGGATTGAGGTTGGCGGAGGGATTCAGCCCGAGCCCGCCGGTGATCGCGCCGGAGAGATCGGTCAGGATGTCGCCGAACAGATTCGAGGCCACGACCACGTCAAAGAACTCCGGCCGGCGGACGAAGTTCATCGCGATCGCGTCGATATGCTGCTTGTCGGTCTCGACGTCGGCATACTGCGGCGCGAGCTGCTCGAGCACCTCGTCCCAGAGCGCGAAGGCGTAGCGCTGGGCGTTCGACTTCGTCGCGAGCGTCAGGCGGTGGCGACGTTTCCGCGCGAGATCGAAGCCGAAGCGAAGAGCGCGCTCGATGCCGCGGCGGGTGTGCAGCGCCGACTGCACCGCGAACTCCTCCGGCGCGCCGGGATGGAAGCGGCCGCCGTTGTCGACGTATTCACCTTCTGAATTCTCCCGCACGACGACCATGTCGATCGTCGGCCGGCCCGCGAGCGGGCACGGCACCCCGGTGAAGGTCCGGGCGGGCCGGACGCACGCCCACTGGTCGAAGGTCTGGCGGATCTCGATCAGCGGCCGGAGCGTGATGCCGTCGGGCAGCCGCGCGGGCCAGCCGACCGCGCCGAGGAAGATCGCGTCGAAGGGACGCAGCTGCGCGATGAAGTCGGCCGGCGCGACGCGTCCGTGTTTTTCATGATAGGCGACGCCCCAGTCGAACCGCGTGAACTCCAGCTGGAAACCGCCCGCACGGCGGGCGGCGGCGTGGAGGACGGCAATGGCGGCGTCGGTGACATCGACGCCGATGCCGTCGCCGGGATAGTGGGCAATGCGGTGGGTTTTCATGCGGTGCCGGGAAAATGGGCCAGGCGGAGGAAAGCCGTGGAACAGCCAGCGGAATCGAGCCAGTCTTTACCGCGGATTACGCGGATGACACGGATAAAGCCATCCGCGATATCCGCGTAATCCGCGGTCAAAAAGCTTGGGCTCGTCTCAGGAGCGATAAGGAACCGAGGATTCACTTGCCCTTCTTGCCGGCCTTGGTGCCGGGCGGGGGCGCCTTCACGCCGTCGAAGTACTTGTCGACGATCCAGTCGGGCTGCCACTGGTCGGGCACGCGGGGCTTGCCGGTGAGATCGATCCTCGGCGGCGCCTTGCTCGTCGTCGGCACCTCGAGCGTGTCCCCCACCCGCTGCTGCCACTGCCGCATCAGCCCGAGCAGCCGCGTCACCTGCGCCGCCGACTCCGGCCGGTCGACGAGGTTGTTCAGTTCGTCGGGATCGCGCTGCAGGTCGAAGAGCTGCAGGTAGCCGAGTTTCGGATACGCGATCAGCTTCCAGCGGTCGTCGCGCACCGCGCGCTGCACCTGGATGTAGGGCAGGAAGACCGTGTCGCGGACCTTCTCCTTTCTGCCCTCCCACACCGGCCGCAGGCTTTCGCCGGCCATCGCCGGCGGGGCCGACACGCCCAGCACGTCGCAGAGCGTCGGGAAGATGTCGTAGAGGTAGGTGAAGGCCTGGCTCGCTTTTCCCCGCGGGATGCCCGGACCGGAGAAGATCAGCGGCGTGCGCGTGCTGTGCTCGAACACGCTCTGCTTGCCGAGCAGGCCGTGGCTGCCCATCGCGAGGCCGTTGTCGGCGGCATAGACGATCACGGTGTTGTCGGCCTGGCCGGACTCGCGCAACGCGGCCAGGATCCGGCCGATCTGCTCGTCCATGTGCGTCATCATGCCGTAGTACTCGGCCAGCTGGTCGCTGATGACCTTTTCCGTGCGGGGCCAGGCGGCGAGGTTCTCGTCCCGGCCGCCGTTCATCGCGCCGTTGTCAAAGGGGAGCTGCGGCTGGAAGTTCTTCGGCAGCGGCGGGCGGTTCTTGTAATAGTATTCCCGATACTTCTCGGGCGGCTGCCGGGGGTCGTGCGGCGAGGTGAACGCGACGTAGGCGAAGAACGGCTTCCGGCGGTCGTGGGTCCGGAGGAACTCGACCGCGGCGTCGGCGAACATCTCGCTCGAGAACTTCTCCGCGAAACGCTGCTCGCTCAGGGTCCCGTCAGGCTGGAGGTCGCGGATCGGAACCTTGGTGTGGTCCGACATGCCGCCGAACATGATCGACCGGCCGCGCTGGAAGGCCCGCAGCCACGACGGCTGGCCGTTGTGCCACTTGCCGGTGCCGAACGTCGCATAGCCGTTCTCGCCGAACAGCTCGGGCATCAGCTTCTCGCCGTTGAGCGTGTTGGTGTCGATGTGGAACCAGGTCTTGCCCGACATCAGCATCGCGCGGCTGGGCACGCAGACGGCACCGCTGTTGCCGCCGAAGACGTAGTTGCGCCGGAAGCTGAAGCCGCTCGTGACGAGGCTGTCGATGTGCGGCGTGCGGATGTGCGGATTGCCGTGGGCGCCGATGGTGTCGGCGCGCTGGTCGTCGGCGAAAAGGAAGAGGACGTTGGGACGACGGTCTGCGGCCAGGGCGATCGTGCCGAGCAGGAGGAAAGCGGTCAGGCCAATCGAACGCCTGGTGAGGAACGGGGATTTCATGGGGCGCGCGGAGTCGAACCCGCGCCCCGGAACGCGTCAACGTCCCGTTGCCGTTGTGCCAGGAGCGCGAGGGTCCTCGCCCGCAGGCCGGGGCGGCTGGACGAGGACGTCCGGGCGCCCAGGGAGGCTCGAGGCCTCCGCCCTCGTTCCGGCTACGGCTGCGACGCCTTCACCGCCGGATGCGCGAGCAGGAACGCCCGGCGCTGGTCGGCGAACGCCTTCAGGCTGCGCGTGTCGGTGGCGAGCGAAGCGGTGAAGGCCTCGTACGAGGACAGCTTGCGCGTGTCGCGCTTCACGTCGGCATCGATCAACGCATGGATCTCACGTGCGACCGGTCCGAGCCGGCTCCAATCGAGCCAGGTTTCGGCCATCTCGCGCATGAGGCCGAGGTAGCGGGTCCGAAGCGCGGGCACCGCCAGCAGCTTCGCGGCGAGCGGCGCAGTCTCGTTCCCCGCCGAGGCCAGTGGATCGAGCTGAATGCCTCCGCCTCCGCCCCCGCCCGGGCCGCCCCGCCGGAAACCGCCCTCCGGCCCGCCGCGACCTTCCGGCGGACCAAACGTGTTCCCACCCGGGCCGCCAAAACCCCCGGGGCCGCGCGGGCCGCCGCGCCCGCCGGGGCCGCCACCGAAGCTGAACGTCTCGTTCATGTCATGCGGGACGATGTGCAGGCGGCCCTTCTCGTCCTCGGCAATCGAGTAGTCGCTCGTGCGCGTCCAGTAGCCGTCGGCATTCACGAACGCATTCTCCAACGCCAGGAACTTCAGCGCGCCATCGACGTCGAGCAACGGCGCCAGCGCCGCCTCGAGCTGCTCCGGCGGCGTCTCCTGCAACACGCGGCAAAGGGTGATCAGCCGGTTCCACGAGCGGACATCGTCCTTCGACTTGATCTCGTAGATGCCCTTGTACGCCGCCGGATCGTCGCCGAGATACGCCAGCGAACCGCGGCCGCCCGGGCTGCCCGGCACCTTCCAACGCGCACCCTTGGTCGTGTTGAAGCGCGACTGGGTGAAGTCCTTGTTGAACTGCTCGGCGCTCGCGTACACGCCCCAGTTCTCACCGTTGATCACGACGCGCACGAAATTCACCCGCGGCGTCGGCAGGTAGTTCTGCGCGACGTGACTGTAGAGCGCCGCGCGGAGGAACGAGGCGTCGCCGTGGGAGTTGAGCAGGTTCAGCGTCCGCTGGCCGAGCAGGTGTTGGTTCTCGTGTACCAAGTCGATCGACACGCCGAGCGAGCGTTTCGAGCCGCTCCCGACCATCATGTACGATGACGCGCCGCGGAAACCGACCCCGACGTCACGGTACTCCCGGCCGTCGACAACCAGCCTCGCCGGCAGCTCGATGTCGGTCGGGCGAAACTCCTCCATCTGCTTTTCCCAGTCGTCGGCATCGAAGGTGAAAAACAGGGTGCGCAGCGTCGTCGCGTCGAAGAGGGATTCGTCGCCGTAGGTCTTCACGTCGGCCGGCGCGATGCGCTCCCCCGCCGTCGGTGTTTCGCGTTCGCCGCCGAACCCGGGCGGCCCGCCGCGTCGTCCGGGTCCACCGCGGCCGCCGGGCCCGCGACCGATCGGATTGGCCGCCAGGTACTCGCGGGCGGCCGCCCGCTCGTCGGCATCGAGCAGCTTGTTGCCATCGCGGTCGAACTTGGCCCGCAGCTTGACTTCGGCGCCCAGCATCGGGCCGCCGCGGGGCGGACCGAAGCCGGCGGGACCGGCCGGCTGGGCGGACAACGGGAGCGCGAAGCCGGCAAACAGACCCGCGGCGGCGGCCGCAAGGCGAAGAGGGAGGATGGTTTTCATGCGGCGGGGAACGCGGCGAGCCGGCCCGGGACGATCACCGGGAAGGGTGAAAGGGCGGCTGATCCGGGGTCGACGCAGCCGTCCCCGAAAAGTCACGGCCGGCGGCGATTTCCTCGCTCCCGAGCGGCACGGTTTACCCCTTGCCCGCTGTCTTTTCGGCGGGGTACACTGCGCCATGAACGATGCGCATACCCGGGCGCGGGAGCTTGTCCTTCAACTCGGCACGCAGTTTCGGACGATTGTGCTCGGCACCGCCGGCGCCGACGGCGAACCGGCCGCGGCGGTGGTGGCGGCGGCCCTGGATGAGAACGGGGCGTTCATCGTGTACCTCAGCGGCCT
>JAEUHA010000352.1 GCA_016793535.1 Opitutaceae bacterium
AAACCGGCGGAGGCCTGCCCCACTCGGTCGCACGTCGCCGCTGGCGACCACCCGTCTCACACCCGCCCGCCGCGCCAGTTCGCGCAGGGCCTGCGCCAGCGGCCGGAGAGCGGGGGCTCGCTCGAGAAAGTTCATCCGGCGGATAACCGAGTCGACCACGGCTCCGACCCTCGCTTCATGGCCTGCCGGTGAGCGTGATCTCACGTTCGTTGCGACCGACCTTGACCCCGAAGTCCTGTTCCAGGAGCCGGACCAGGGTCTCATATCCGTCGGCCCGAAATGTCCCGCTGAACCTCTTCCGGCCGAGTTCCTCGTGCACGATCACCAGTCGGGTTTGATTGTACCGGTTGAACTCACGGACCACGTCCGCGAGCGGCGTGGCCTCGAATTCAAGCCGGCGTTCCTGCCAGGCCAGGGCGCGGATCACATCAGCCTCGGCCAGCCTCACGATGACGGCCGGCGCCACCGCTCCGCGCGCGGACGACGCCGACACCGCCCGGGTGGCCTTCTCACCGGCAAGGAGCAGCGGCACGTCCCCTTGGGACGGAGTGAGCGGCAGCAGCGAGCGGCCGTTGCGCGCATCGTCGAGGCGCACGCGCCCCTCGGTGACGAGAATCTCGACCGAGTTGCCGTCGCGCCGCACGTTGAACGCCGTGCCGACGGCGCGTGCCTCAATCCGGCCGAGCTCGACCACGAAAGGACGGGAGGAACTTCGCGCGACGGTGAAGAAAACCTCCCCGCGCAGGATGCGCACCCGCCGCTCGTCGGCGGTAAAGGCGGTTTCGATCGAGGAGTCCGTGTTGAGCTGAGCCGTCGAGCCGTCGGAGAGGTCCAACTTGTGAAACGCCCCCACCGCCGTCTCGGCCGTGCGGCTCTCGGTGCCAAAACCAGCCAGGGCGAAGAAGATTACCCCTGCGGCGGCGGCAAGCCCTCCCACTCCCCAGGCGAGCCGCCAACTTCCCCGCCTGCGTCTCCGCGGAGCCAGAAGGTTTTCATCCGGCTCGGTTGCACCCGGCAGGAGGGCCGAGAGCCGCTCGAACCCCTTCCAGGTGGCATCGAGTTCCGCGAAAATCGTCGCGTGCCGCGAGTCCTCCTGCAGCCACCGGACGAAGGCGGAAGTCTCCTCCGCGGTCAGCCCGCGATCGCGCAAACTCAACCACACCGCGGCCGCGGCTTCAAGTGCCTCGCTCCGCTGCGGCGGCGCGGGTTCGTTGGCCCCCGAATGGTTCACGGCAGGGAACGGTGCACGCCGCGGGCGTGGAGGAGGTCACGGAGGCGGAGCACGCCGATCGCGACCTGTGCATTAACGGTGTTCTCCGTGATGCCGAGCCGCTGGGCAATTTCTCGGTGCGAGAGGCCATGCAGCTTGCGCAGCGTGATCACCTGGCGACAGCGTTCGGGCAGCGCCTGGATGGCTTCGGCGAGCAACTGCAGCTCCTGATCACGGGCCACGGCGTCGGCAATGCCGGGGCGATCCTCCAGCACCGGCAACAGATCGAGTTCCGCCACGCCATCGATCACGAGGACTCTGCGCCGGCGGAAGGCATCCAACGCAACGTTCCTGGCGATCGTAAACAGGTACCCCCGGGTTGACCGCAGCTGGGTCTGTTCCCGCGCCTGCAGCAGCCGGGCGTACGTCTCCTGGATCAGGTCGTCGATATCGAGGTGCGCGGAAAATTTGCCGCGCAGATAGGAGCGCAACTCCGCCTCATGCGGCCGCACCTCCTCGGCAAACCAACGAGCATTGTGGGGATCGTCCGAGCGCAAGGGTTTCACGGGGCCTTCTGATTCCTCGACGCGACGCCCCAACGAGGCAAGCGCGCCGCGCCTGCCGCAGGCATAAAAAAATTCCCGCTGCTCCTAGTAGATCCCCGCTCCTCGTGCGTCTTACCCGCACCACGCAGTGCGAGCACGAGCTCGCGGAGTCTGCGTTTCTGCCGAGCCGGAATCCGAGGCCGGACAGACCTTCTGGCGCGGACTGGAGCCTTTACAGCCCCACCGGCACCTGCGAAGGACACGCATGGGGCTTACAGACGGGTTCGCCGGACTTTCGCCGGTGGCGCAGGCGTTCCTTGCGACGATGTTCACGTGGAGCGTGACCGCAGCGGGCGCGGCGGTGGTCTTCATCTTCGGCACCGTCAACCGGCGCGTGCTGCACGCGATGCTCGGTTTCGCGGCCGGAGTGATGATCGCGGCGAGTTTCTGGTCGCTGCTCGCGCCGGCGATTGCGATGGCAGAGAAGGACGGCGGCCCCGCCTGGCTCCCGGCGGTCGTCGGATTCCTCGCGGGAGGCCTGTTCCTCTGGGGCGCGGACAAGCTGCTGCCCCACCTGCATCCAGGCCTGCCCGTCGGTCAGGTCGAAGGCCTGCCCACGCGGTGGCGCAAGAGCGTGCTGCTCGTGCTCGCGATCACGCTGCACAACATCCCGGAGGGACTCGCCGTCGGCGTGGCGTTCGGCGCCGTGGCGCACGGCCTGGAATCCGCCACGCTGGGCGGCGCCGTCGCGCTGGCGATTGGCATCGGCCTGCAGAACTTCCCCGAAGGCACGGCGGTCGCGGCCCCGCTCCGGCTCGAGGGGATGTCCCGCGGCCGCGCATTCTGGTACGGCCAGGCCTCGGGCGCCGTCGAACCGGTCGCCGGTGTGATCGGGGCGCTCGCCGTGCTGGAAATGCGCTCCCTGCTTCCCTACGCCCTGTCCTTCGCCGCGGGCGCGATGATCTTCGTTGTCATTGAAGAGCTGATACCAGCCTCGCAGGCGGAGGAAGGCGCGGACCTGCCGACCGCGGCCGCGATGGCCGGGTTCGCGGTGATGATGTTCCTCGATGTCGCACTGGGCTGAACCGGGGACCGCCGGCGGGCGAACACGGCGCGCCAAGATAACGGCTCGACGCGCCGCGACCGCCCCGCCAGCCTGCGGGCGTCAGCGAGTCCAGCCCAACCCAGCGCAGTTTCCCCGGAGGAGCCCCATGATGAAACAGCAGATCCCCGCCCCGACGCCACCCACCCGCTTGACGCGCCGCGAGTTTGTCGGCCGGACCCTGGTCACGGCCGGTGTCATCGCCGGAGCCCCGGCGTTCCTCCGCGGCCAGAACCTCAACAGCAAGCTGAACATCGCGTTCATCGGCTGCGGCGGCCGCGGCAACGCCAGCCTGAACGAACTCACGCTCGCGCCCGGCCGTTCCGCCAAGGGCGGCGGCAAGAAGGGTGCACCGCCCGACCCGCACGCGGGGCCGCACCCGGACGAAAACGTCACCGTGCTCTGCGACATCAATCAGGTCGCGATCGACGCCGGCGTGCAACGCTACCCGAAGGCGAAGACCTTCACCGACCTCCGGCGCGTCTTCGACCGGCCGAACGATTTCGACGCCGTCGTCGTCTCGACCGCCGAACACACGCACGTGTTCGCCACCTGGCTCGCCCTCACGCACGGCAAGCACGTCTACTGTGAGAAGCCACTCGCGTACAACATCTGGGAAACCCGCCTGATCCGCGAGACCGCCGCGAAGTACCCGAAGCTCTCCACCCAGATGGGCAACCAGGGCCACGCGTCGCACTCGCGCCGCTCGATCCGCGAGATCCTCGAGACCGGCGTCATCGGACCGGTGCAGGAGGTGCACGTCTGGGCCGACCGCGCCTGGGGCCTGCAGGACGCGGCGTCGGCCGAGAAATTCGACAAGCCGCACGGCTTCTACAACGGCATCCAGATCGTCGACCGGTTCAAGGAGGAGATGCCCGTGCCGGCGACGATGAACTTCGACCTCTGGCTCGGGCCCGCGCCGGTGCGGCCGTTCCACGCCACGTATTTTCCGGGACCGCGCTGGTACCGCTGGTGGGACTTCGGCAACGGCACGATGAGCGACCTCGGCAGCCACGACAACGACGTGCCGTTCACCGTGCTCGATCTCTGGCGGCTCGACGGCAGGGGCGGCAAGGTCCTCGCCCCGCTCACGATCGAGGCGTCGTCGCCCAACGTCCCGGTCGCGCACCGGGAACTCGCGCCCGCGACGATGAAGGCGACGTTCACCTTCCCGGCCGCGGGGAAACAGCCCGCGCTCAAGCTCGTCTGGCACCAGGGCGACAGCAAACCGCCCGGCTGGGTGCCCGCCTGGGGCCGGCGCTCGTGCGTGTTCTTCGGCGCCAAGGGCATGCTGCTCGGCGACGGCAAGCTGCTGCCGGAGGAACAGTTCAAGGACTTCAAGGTTCCGGCCGAACGGATTCCGCGCTCGCCCGGGCATTGGATCGAGTGGGTCAACTACGCGAAGGGCAACGGCCCCGTGCCCGGCTCGAACTTCCAATACTCCGGCTGGACGACCGAGGCGAACCACCTGGGCAACGTCGCCTTCCGCACCGGCAAGAAGCTCGAGTGGGACTACCAGACGATGCGCGCCACGAACGCGCCCGAATCCGCGCCCTTCATCAAGCGACCCGCGTATCGGAAAGGCTGGGACAACATCCTGAAGGTGTAGTCGCGAAGCGGGGTTGAGAGTTGAGAGCTGAGAGACGATCCAACCGCTCATCTCCCCGCTTATCACGGCACCAGATCGATCGTTCCCCTCTCAACTCTCAACCCTCAACCCTCAACTCTTCCCCCCATGAACCGCCGCTCCTTCCTCCAACTCGCCGCCGGCGCCGCGACCGCCAGCGTGCTCGCCACCGCCGCCCAGGCCGCGTCGAAGCGCCCGCTGCGCAAGGCGATCATGTATTCCACCATCGGCGTGAAGGGCACCCCGCTCGAGCGCTTCCGCGCCATGAAGGCGGCGGGCTTCGAAGGCGTGGAACCCATGGGCGGCATGGGGCGCGAGGAGGTCGTGGCGGCGCTCAAGGAGACGGGACTCCAGGCCGCCAGCGTCTGCTGTCACACGCATTGGGTGAAGCCGCTGTCCGCCCCCGACGCACCGACGCGCAAGATCGGTTACGACGGCCTCATCCACAGCCTGCACGACGCCCACGCCTACGGCGCCACCAGCGTGCTGCTCGTGCCGGGCGTCGCGCGCAACGGCGTGACGTATCAGGAATGCTGGGACCGCTCGATCGCGGAAATCCGCCAGGCGATTCCCGTCGCCCGCGACCTCGGCGTGAAGATCGCGATCGAGAACGTCGGCAACGACTTCATCATGAATCCGCAGCAGGCGGTCGATTATCTGGACGCGCTCAACAGCGAATGGGTGGCCTGGCACTTCGACATCGGCAATGCCGGCCGCCATGGCCCCGCCGAGAAGTGGATCAACGCCCTCGGCTCACGCATCGTGCGGATCCACATCAAGGATTTCAGCACCAAGCCCCCCGAGCCGGGCGCCAAGGGGCCCGTGCGCCCGAAGCTCCTCGACGGCGAAACCAACTGGCCCGCCGTCATGGCCGCGCTCGACAAGGCGGGTTACCGCGGCTGGGCGATCTCCGAGCAGCCGGGCAACCAGGCCGATTCCGTCGACACCGCGCGCGATCTCGCCCAGCGCATGGACCGGATCTTCGCGCTCTGAGCGACTCAGCCGCGACCAAGCCAATCGGACGACAGGATGGACAGGATTTGCAGGATGAATCCTGAG
>JAEUHA010000540.1 GCA_016793535.1 Opitutaceae bacterium
TGCGCATGCGCGCCCCTGATCCGCCGGTGGCGATGCCCACGCGGCGGCTCACGTTGTATCCGGATTCTGGTTTCACGGGAGCGCAGCCGTCCCCGGCCGCATTTCCAAATCCTCCGGCCGCGGACGGCCGCGCTCCCACGAGAGTTACCGGAAGTGATAGCTGAGCTGCGCCGGATAGAAGTAGCCCATGGTCTGCAGGGCGACGTCCTTCCGGTAGAGCGGATCCTGCATCAGCGCGGGGCGGCGCCGCGGCGTCGGAATGGTCGTGGTGTAGATGCGCAGTTCGCCCGGAACGCTCACGATGATCTCCTCCCGCCAGTCGCCGACGACATCGGCGATGCTCACGAGCCGGCCCTCGAACTCTCCGATTTTCCCCGCGCCATGGCGCACGATGGCACTCGGTCCCGCCGGGAAGCCTCCGCCCGGACCGCGGCCGGCCGCGGGCGACGCCGCCCCACCCGACCCGCGCCCGCCGCGCGCGGCCCCGAACATCCGGCCGGGAATGTACGCCTTGGTGGTCGTCTCGTCCCACCAGAGCGGCCGCGGACTCAGTCCGCCGAGGTCCTCGTCGCCCAGCAGATGGCCCGTCGCCGCGGAGTAGATCCACTTCGCGGTGCCGTCCTGCTCCGCCGCGTAAAGTTCGAGGCCCGGCACGCCCGGGATGAAGTCACCGATCATGCCTTGGTCATGGAGGTGAGTCGTCGGGTACGGATGACCCCAGATGATCTCGCCGGTCCGCGCATCCACCACACAGATACCGTTGCGGTCCTGGCGATCCTCGTAGCCGAAGGCGATCTCGAGGCCCGGCCGCGCCGGAATGATATCGGCCAGGTAGAGGATGTCCGGATGCCCCAGGCCGAGATTCCAGAGCGCCTTGCCGTGGTCGTCGATCGCCACGGAGCCGAGGATGATCTCATCGCGGCCGTCGCCGTCGACGTCTCCCACCTTGAGCGTGTGGCTGCCCTGGCCACGGATCGGCGGTGACTCCTGATCGCCGTCCCAACGCCACACTTTCTCCAGCTTTCGATGCTTCAGATTGTAGGCGTCGACCACCATCCGCGTATAGGTGCCGCGGCAAACGAGCAGGCTCGGCGTCTTGCCGTCGAGGTACGCGAGGCCCATCTGGTTTCGATTCACGCGATTGCCCCGGTTGTCGCCCCAGTCGCGGGCATCGCCGCGCTCCACCCAATCGACGCGCGTGATTTCCTCCCCGGTCAGACCGTCCAGGATCGAGCAATACTCGTCACCCGTAATCACGAAGCCGCGCGCGGGACCGTCCTTCTCCGCCAGCGATGCCTCGCGCGTGGCGGCGAACGGCGCCGTCTTCACCGCCACCTCGGCCTTGCCGTCGCCGTCGAAATCCCAAACGACGAACGGCGTCCACCAGATGCCGAGGTTCATGTTCCAACCGAGGTCCTTGCGCCAGAGAAAGGTCCCGTCGTGGCGATACGCCTCCAGCTTGTAGGTGTCCGGGCTGAAGCCCGGCGAGCCGGGATCGAGACCGACCGAGGGCTGCTTGATGACGAAGTCGAGCTTCCCGTCGCCGTCGAGATCCGCGAGCGCGACTTTCTGGAACGTCGTGTTTTCGTCCCGGAGCTTGAAGGAGAGGTACGGCCGCACCGGCGTCGCCGCCGGCAGCTCGACGCGCCCGAGCTCCGGGCCTTCCTGCGGGGCGCCGCCCCGCGGCAGCGCGACCGCCTTGATCCACCAGACGTGGGACGGACCGGTGGGCGCGTTCGTATCGACAAAATTGGTACCGGCGACGTGCGGGGCGTCGTTGAGCTTCACCGGCGCGCCGCCCGCGGTCGACCGGTACACATTGAAGACGCGGCCGGCGGGATCATCGGCCAGAAAGCGCCAGCCGAGGTAGACGGAACTTTCGCCCGTGCGGACGGCGACCATGCCCCGGTCGAGCCGCTCGGCGGCGCGTCCGCCCGGCGCGAAGCCAAGGCAAATCGCAGCCACGAGGCCGCCAATCCAGGGTGACAACGGCAACCGCAGGGTCCTTCGGTGCATGGGGTGTGACCGTTCTTCTCGTCTTCCTGGCCCGGGCACGCGAGCGGAACCCGACACGGACAGTCTGAGTTCCGGCAAGATCGACCCGCCCCACTTGTAGGCGGGGTGCCCGCACCCCGCGCTTGGCCGGCACCGCACCCTCGGTCCCGCGGGGGGTGGGCACCCCGCCTACAAAGACCTTTGTGCGTTCCGCCTCCCCTGAGACAGCCACTCCAAAGCCCGCTAGCCCACCACCATAGACAGCCGCGTGTAGTAGAACAGAGGCGACAGCGCG
>JAEUHA010000376.1 GCA_016793535.1 Opitutaceae bacterium
GTTCCGTTCCAACGTCAAGGAGCAGGACCAGGCGTCGATCGTCTACCGCACGGGCACGATCGCCAGCGGGTTTCCCTACGCCAGCATCCTGAACCGAACCGATTACCGCGTCTTCGGGGCGCTGCCGATCTACCAGTATCCGGACCTCGGGCGCCTGGACGACCTCCGCCGCAGCCGTCCGGAGCTGTTCGCACTTCAAACCAACGATGCTCTACTCAACAACGTCATCAACGACTACCGCGCCCAGGAAGACACCACCGCCGCCTACGGCATGGGCACGCTGCGCTTTGGCGCCACGACGCTCATCACCGGCCTGCGCATGGAGCACAACACCTTCACGTCGCGCACCTATCGCTACAACAGCGCGACGCCGGCCGTTCCCGACACGGTCAACGCCAAACGCGACTATACGATGTGGCTGCCCGGCCTGCACCTGCGGCACGAGCTCGCGAAGAACCTTATCCTGCGCGAGAGCTACAACCGCAGCTACAGCCGCCCCGACGTGAACGCGCTCGTCGCCGGCCTGAACCTCGACACGAACACCGGCAACATCTCCGGCGGCAACCCGAACCTGAAGCCGTCGACGTCGCACAACTTCGACGTGCAGCTCGAATACTACACGCCCAAGGGCGGACTCTACTCGGCCGGCGTGTTCTACAAGAAGATGAGAGGGTTCTACTACGAGACGTCGCTGCGGTTCACCAACACCGACGCCAACGGCTATCCCATCCCGGACCCGAACGGCGCCCGCACCTACACGTCGACCGACAACGCGCTCGGCGCGACCAACTACGGCCTGGAACTGATCGCGCGGCAGCGGCTGCTGTTCCTGCCCGCGCCGTTCAACGGCCTCGGCGTGTCGCTCTCGGGCACGTTCACTGAGAGTGACGGCAAGTATCCAGGCCGCCTGGACGAGGACCTGCCGACGTACGGCTTCAGCGACCGGATCTACAATGCCGCGCTCGAGTACGCCGGCGGCGGCTTCCGCGCCCGCCTGAGCTACACCTACCGCTCCGATTTCCTCGAGGGCCTGGACGCGAACAACCTCTTCGACGACTACTTCGGCGCCTACGAGTCGCTCAACTGGGAATCGAGCTACCAGCTTAACCGCGGCACCCGGCTGTTCTTCAACGTGAACAACCTGACTGACGAGCCGCAGATCTCCTATCAGGGCGTGAATCGGCCTGACAACCCGGAGGACTACACGACGTACTCGTGGCGCGCGACGTTCGGGGTCGGCTACCGCTTCTAACCTCTCTCCCGCCTCCCTCGTCCGAGCCCTGCCGCCGCCGGGTCCGCGCCCGGCGGCGTTCTATTTTCAGCACGAAATTTACCGCAAAGTAGCCGCGGCGCCCCGCAATCGTAACGACGTCGGATCAGACTATACCTTCCACCATGAACGATCCCGTGCTGCGCGCCTTCACGCGCCTCCTCGCTTTCACTCTCTTGCTGCCCTTCTGTGCTCCGGCGCAGACGGCTCCGGCCGGCGCCATCCGCGGCGTCGTCGTGAACGACGCCACCGGCAACTTCGTCGAAGGCGCCGTCCTCACGCTCGCCGGCTCCAATCGCAGTGCCGTCACCGACAGCCAGGGGCGCTTCCACTTCGGTTCGCTGCCCGCGGGCGACTATCGCGTGCGCGCGGAATCCGCCGGCAGTGCCGCCGGCGAGGTGCTGGTCCCGGTCGGCCCCGGCGCCACTGCCACGACGACGGTGCGGCTCGGTTCGGAGATCGTCGCGATGGAGAAACTCATGGTCACCGCCCAGGCCGAGGGCCAGTCGCAGGCGCTGAACGTGCAGAAGAACGCAGAGAACATCCGCAAGGTCGTCTCCCAGGACGCGCTCGCCAACTCCCGCCTCGGTGAGGTCGGCGAGGTCCTGCAGGCGCTGCCCGGCCTCTACCTCGAGATCAGCACCCACCAGCCAAGCCGCCCGAACATCCGCGGCCTCGGGTCCGAGTTCAACTCGATCACCTTCGACGGTGTGCGCATCGGCAACACGAACAACGACCGCTCCGACGGCGTCAGCGGCTATCCCGCCGAGAGTCTCGCGCGCGTCGAGCTGATGAAGTCGGTCACGCCCGACATGGAGGGCGACGCGATCGGCGGCAGCATCAACCTCGTGTCGCGCCGCGCGTTCGACCTGTCCGAGCGCGTGCTCAAGCTGAACCTCGGCGGCGCCTACAACCACCAGCAGCAGAACTGGGACAAGCAGGTGAACCTCGAATACGCCGACCGCTTCGGGCCCGAGGGCCGGCTCGGCGTGTATTCGTCCATCAACCACTACCGCTCGGACCGCGGGTACCACACCTCCAGCATCAGCTACCAGGTCGATGCCGCCGACAACTACAACATCGCCACGTACACGCTGCAGGATCGCGTCGAGGACGATTCGTGGAAGTTCAAGTACACGGGCAGCGTCGACTACAAGTTGAGCGCTGCCACCGTGCTCTGGGCCCGCGGCCTGTTCAGCAACGACACGCGCTACCTCGAGGACCGCCGCACGATCTACCGCCCGGGCACGCGCACCAACATCACGCCGAACTCCGCCAGCTCGCGCAACGGCCGCGTCGATGTCGACCGCCAGTATCGCGAGCCCATCAGCACGTCCGGCCAGCTCTCCTTCGGGCTCGAGAGCCGGTTCGACCGCTGGAATCTCGATGCGCGCGTCAGCTACGGCCGGGCGACCAACGAGTACCAGGAGACGTTCACGCCGGTCTTCTCGTTCAACGGCACCGATCTCACCTACGACCGTTCGATCCGCGAGTTCCCGCTCTTTCGCGTCGACAACGGCATCGCGCTCAACGATCCCGCCCGCCTCTCCCACCGGTCGATCGCCCGCACGCAGCACCCGTCGCGCGACCTGGAGCTTTCGTTCGACTTCAACGCGCGGCGCGAACTCGACGCCCTCCCCTTCAACGCTTACCTGAAAGCCGGCGGCCGGGCGAAGTTCCGCAACTGGGTCTTCGGCGGCGACAGCGAGCTCGGCAACTGGACCTACACCGGGCCGCAGTCGGCCGGCGCCCTGGCGGAGAACTACGTCAACGAGCGCTTCTTCCGACCGAGCAACGGACGGGCGATGCTCTCGCCGCTCTCGCCCGACATCAGCAAGTTCCTCGACGCCTTCTGGAAGCGCCGCGCGGAGTTCACCCGCGCCGACAACGCCTCCGACATTCTGATCGAGGCCAACCGCCGCGCCACCGAGGAGAACATCTACGCGACCTACCTCATGGGCAGCGCCACGCTCGGCCGGCTCAACGTCGTGACCGGCGCGCGCATCGAGCACACGGAGTTCGAGGGCAAGGCGCGCGAACTCGACACGCCCCGCGGCGTGCTCGTGAGCTCGACCGTGGTGCGCAATTCCACGCGGTACACCAACGTCCTGCCGGGCCTGCACTTCAACTACGGCCTCCGGCCGAATGTCGTCCTCCGGCTCTCGCTCAACCGCACCGTGGCGCGGCCGAGCCCGACCGACATGCTGCCGTCACGACGCGTCGACGACGACGCGCGCACGCTTACGGATGGCAACCCGAACCTCGACGTGACGGAGTCAGACAACCTCGACGTCAGCATCGAGTACTACCTCAAGCCGCTGGGTGTGATTTCAGTCGGCGCCTTCCGGAAGTCGATCGACGGTTTCTATTTCACGACCGCGTCGACCGTGGTCGGCGGCGAGTACGACGGCTACCGGTTGAGCCGCGTGGAGATGGGCCGCGGCGGCAAGGTCAGCGGCCTTGAACTCGAGTGGCAGCAGCGGCTCGCGTTTCTCCCGGGGGCCTGGGGCGGCCTCGGGTTCGGCGCCAACCACACGTGGCTCGACGCCACCGGCCGCTACCCGACCCGGCCCGGCGACAACCTCACGTTCATCGGCACCGCGAAACGCACGGGCAACTTCAACCTCTCGTACGTACGGCGCGGCCTCGACCTGCGCCTGTTCTACAATCTCCGCGGCGACTACCTGAGTTCCGTGGGCGCCCGTCGCGCGCTCGACGTCTACGAAAAGGAGCGCGCGACGCTCGATTTCTCCGCGAAGTACCGGTTCACCCGCCGGCTCTCCACCTACGCCACGGTAAAGAACATCACCGACGCGCCCAAGATCACCTACCAGGGCAACCGCTCCAATCCGACCGGCGTGCGTTACTACGATTTCTCCGTGAGCTTCGGCGTCACCCGTGATTTCTGAGGCCATGCCCCGCGCTCTCCGCCTCCTTCTCGCCGGCATAGCACTCGCCGCGCTGGCCCGGGCCGCCGACCTCGATCTCCCCCCGGCCGGCGCCTTCACGATCGTCGTCATCCCCGACACCCAAGGGTACCGCGGCCGTGCCACCAAGGCCACACCGCAGAGCACCGAGCCGCTCACCAATCCGGTGTTTCAGAATCACACCCGCTGGATCGCGGAGAACCTGCGGGCGCAGAACATCGTGTTCGTCTCCCACGTCGGCGACATCGTGGACATCAACAACGCCGAGCAGTGGACGCTCGCGCGCGAATGCCTCGACCGGCTGCACGGCGTCGTGCCGTACAGCCTCACGGTCGGCAATCACGACATGACGTCGAAAGGCGATGCCTCGCTCTACCAGCGCTTCTTTCCCGCCGAGCGCTTCCGTGCCTTCGCCTGGTATGGCGGGAGCTACGGGCACGACCGGTCCGAGCAGAACGTTTCCGCCAACAACGTGAACAGCCACCAGCTGTTTTCCGCCGGCGGGCTCGACTTCATCCACCTCAGCCTGGAGTGCAACGCGCCCGACGACGTGCTCGCGTGGGCCGATGGCCTGCTCCGCCAGCACGCCGGCCGCCGTGCGATCGTCACCACGCACATGGACCTCGGACCCATCGAGCGGCCGAAGGACAATGAAGGCTACATCAAGGACCCGAAAGGCCGCATGAACTGGGTCAAGATCCACGGCGCCCGCGGCAACAGCGCGGTGCAGATGTGGGAGAAACTCTTTCGCCGGCACGCGAACCTCGGCTTCATCTTCTCGGGCGACCAGAGCCGCACCACCGCGATGCGGCTCGCCGCCCGCGGCGACGCCGGCAACACCGTGCACTCGCTGCTCTCGGACTACACGTCGTCGGGCCCGCTGCGGGTCTATCGCTTCGTCCCGTCGGCGAACGAAGTCCGCGTCATCACCTACGACACCACCCGCCGCGCGCTCGTCGATTCCACCACCCACGTGGAGGCGCGCGATCAACACCAGTTCACCCTGCCGTATGCGATGAAGCCGTAGGCACACCCTGAGCGTGGGAGCGGCTTTATGCCGCGTGCGAACGGTCGACCCCACGTTCCGTCGCGGCGTAAAGCCGCTCCCACCGCGTCCTCCCCCTTTCCGTCCTCCCTCACCCATGAAACTCTCCTTTCGACTCCTTGTTCCTCTCACGTTCCCCTGCGCCCTCGCATCCCTCGTCCTCGGCCAGGATCCGAATTGGAAACCCGTCGCCTTTTCCGAGCAGGCCGCGCACGCCCCGCGTCCGCTGCCCGACCGGGTCGTGCTCACCTGGAACGGCGACCCGGCCACGACGCAGGCCGTCACCTGGCGCACGGACGCAAGCATCCGCCGCGCGGTCGCCGAACTGGCACCCGCGACGGACAGCGCGAAGGAGCTGAAGCCGGTCATGGTGCCGGCTCGCACGGAACGCTTCACGAGCGACCTCGGCGAAGCAGCGTATCACTCCACCAGCTTTACGGGACTCACGCCGGATACTTTGTACGCCTATCGCGTCGGCGACGGCGTGAACTGGAGCGAGTGGTTTCATTTCCGCACCGCCAGCCGTGAGCTCCGGCCGTTCACCTTCGTCTACTTCGGCGATGCGCAGAACGACATCAGGACGCACTGGTCGCGCGTGTTTCGCGAGTCGTTCCGGGACGCGCCGCGCGCCGCCTTCACGTTGCATGCCGGTGACCTGATCAACCGCGCCAACCGCGACGCCGAGTGGGGTGAGTGGTTCGGCGCCCCGGCCTGGGTCAACGCCACAATCCCCGTCATCGCCGCGCCGGGCAACCACGAGTACTTCGCCGCCGGCGCCGGTCCCGAGGCCGAGCGGAAGTGGACCGCGAAGGATGGGCAGACACTCGACGTCCGGGTCACGCTCAAGACCGAGCAGGACGCCGCGGGAAAGACCACCTTTCAGCGCCTGCACGCGCAGGCGGCCGACGGCCGGATTGGAGTCATCACGCTCGGCGCCGATGGCCTCGTCACCGGGGTCGACGCGGGTTTCACGGCCCTGACCGGTTACGTGACGGCCGACCTTGCCGGCCAGCAGCCGGACAAGCGGCCGCTGCGCGATCGGATCGCGAATCCAGGCACGCGCCGGGTGAGCCAACACTGGCGCCCGCAGTTCGCCTTTCCGGAACAGAACCCGCCCGCCGGACTCGAGGAAACGTGCTACTACATCGACTACCAGGGCACGCGGATCATTTCCCTCGATTCGAACCGCTCCCACCAGGAGCAAGTGCCGTGGCTGCGTCGCGTTCTGGCGAACAACCCGCAGCGGTGGACGATCATCACGCAGCACCATCCGATCTTCTCGCCGGCCAACAACCGCGACAACCCGGAGTTGCGCGCGGCATGGAAGCCGGTTTTCGACGAGTTCAAGGTCGACCTGGTTCTCACCGGTCACGATCACACCTACGCCCGCAGCGGTGACGTCGCCGGTCGCGGCGGCTCGACGAATCTGCCGACCGGATACAACCAGGCCTACGATCCCGCGATCGGCACGGTCTATGTCGTCTCCGTCAGCGGCCCAAAAATGTACAGCATCACGACCGATGGCTTCGCCGTCCGGACGGCCGAGGACACCCAGCTGTACCAGATCATCCAGGTCGGCCCCGACGAGCTGCAGTACGAAGCCCGCACCGCCACCGGCCGGCTCTACGATGCGTTCACGTTGAAAAAGCAGCCCGGCCGGGCCAACGCCCTGATCGAGTCGCTTCCGCCCCAGCGCCGCCGCCCGGCCGTCCCCGCCACGACCAAGGCTGCGGGACAATGATCGCCCGCGGCGGACGCCGCCGCGTCCGTGGACTCAGGTCCTGGCGACGCGCATCCAGTCCGTGCGGGCCGGCCGCTGGCGGAGCGCGTTGGCCGCGGCGTCGTCGAACTGCTCCGTCTTCGGATCCCACTTGAGAGGCCGGCCGAGCTCCATCGCGATGGCGCCGATGTGCAGCACGGTGCTCAGCCGGTGCAGCCCCTCGGCGGTGTACATCGGGGGCTGGCCGTTCTTCACGCAATCGAGGAAGTCGCGGTGCTCGCGCGGCCGGCGGGGCCAAAGCTTGTTGGTCTTCGCCTCGTAGGTCTGGCGAAACACGTTCACATCGCTGCCCTCGAGCCGGCCAAGCCAGCCCTTGTTGCCCACCCAGCCGCCGGTGCCCTCGAAACGAATCGACGGCTCCGCCGCCGTGACCTCGAGGACCACGCCGTTGGCGTAGGTGTACGTGAGGTCGTAGGTCTGCGGGACGGTGTTGAGCGAATTCGGCGGCACCACGCCCTTGCCGCTGACCGCGACCGGACCGGACTCCTCGGCAAAGTTGGCGACCTGCGCCGTATCCACCAAGTGGGCACCCCAATCGGTCAGCGAACCGCCCGAGAAATCTCGAATCTGCCGCCACACCTGCGGGTCGGTGAGGTTCGCGGTGTACGGGCGGTGCGGCGCGGGCCCGAGCCAGAGTTCGTAGTTGAGATCGGCCGGCACCGGCACCGGGGGCTCGACCGGGTAGACCGGTTTCACGGGCAGGCCGACCTTGATCCGCTGGAGTTTTCCGATCCCGCCGTTGCGCACGACTTCGGCGAGCTTGTGATACTGGATGACCGAGCGGTCCTCGAGCCCCGTGGCAAAGACGGCCTTGCGCTTCGCCACGACATTCGCGAGCTCGCGGCCCTCGGCGATCGTCAGCGTGGGTTTCTCGCAGAACACCATCTTCCCGGCCTCGAGCGCCATCAGCGCCATCGGCACGTGCCAGTGATCGGGCGTCGAGATCACCGCGACATCGATGTCGCGGCGCTCGAGTAGCGTGCGGAAGTCAGCGATCTCGGCGCAGCCGGTCGATTTGTACTGCTCGTCGACCGCCTTCCGCGCCCGCGCCCGCCGGCTGCCGTAGACGTCGCACACCGCGACCACGCGGCAGTCGTCCTCCTGCAGGAAAGACTTCAGGTTGACCCCGAACCCGTGCGAGCCGACGCCGATGCAGCCGAGCGTCACCCGGTTGGATGGCGCGCCCGCCCCGAACAGCCGCCCGGTGAAGACCTGCGGTGCTGTACCCGCGGCAAGGATACCGGCCAGACCCGACTTGAGGAACGCGCGACGCGACGCAGGGGAGGTTTTCATGGGGCGAACCACGACACGATGGCGCGGGTCGGGGCCAAGGTCGAGCCAGCTGTAGGAGTGGCCTCACGCCGCGACCGCCGCGGGTGGCAACCAACCCGGTCTCGGCCTCGAGCCGGCCCGACCACGGGTCTCTGCCACCGGGTGCCGCGCGAGCACAGCGGCGTGCACCGCGGGATCGATGTTGCGGCCACCCACCGGCACCACCACGGCGCGGCCCCTGACTTTTCCGGCCACCACCGCCGCCAGCGCGGCCGCGCCGGCGCCCTCGACCACCGCTCCACAGGTGCGGGCGAGCAAGGCCAGGGCGGCTTCGATCTCGTCCTCGGTCACCGTGACCACCTCGTCCACCCGCGCCGCCGCGAGCGCGAACGTCTCCGCGCCCACCCGGGCGACCGCCAGGCCGTCCGCAAGCGTGCGACCCAGCGCCACGTCCACCGGCGCCCCGTGGCGCAGCGCCGCTCCGAAACCGGCCGCGCCCGCCGGCTCGACCGCGACGAGGCGCACGTCCGGGCGCAACGCCTTCACCACCGTGGCCACACCCGCGAGCAATCCTCCGCCGCCGACCGGCACCACGAGCGTGTCGAGGCCGGGAACCTGCGCGAGGATCTCCAGCGCCATCGTGCCCTGCCCGGCGATCACCCGGCGATCATCAAACGGGTGGATGAACGCCGCCCCCGTGTCCGCGGCGAGCGTCAACGCGTGGCGCTGCGCCTCCTCGAACGAGCTGCCCTGCAGCACGACGTGGGCGCCCAGCGTCCGGCAGCGCGTGATCTTCACCGCGGGCGCGGTCGCCGGCATGACCACGGTGACCGGCACGCCCAGCTGTGCACCGTGGTAGGCGAGCCCGAGCGCGTGATTGCCGGCCGAGGCCGCCACGACACCGCGCGCCCGCTCGATCCCGCTCAAGGTGAGCAGGGCATGCCGCGCGCCGCGCTCCTTGAACGAGCCGGTTCGCTGCAGGTCGTCGCGCTTCAGCCAGATCGTGCGGCCGGTGCGCGCGCCGAGCGCCGGGGCAACGAGGCAGGGCGTGACGCGAATCCCGTGCGCCAGGCGGAGGCGGGCGGCTTCGACATCGGCAAGGCCGAAAGGCAGGGTGGCGGTCGTTTTCATGGCGGCAGGGACAAATTCGGGAAAACAAAAAGCCCTGAGCGAATGGCTCAGGGCTGCAGTGAAAGGGTGACTGTGGAGTTCTCGTTATGCAGTCACGCGCCGCCGCCCTGATTCGAGACGAATCATAATCATGGCGGCAATAATGACGGCGCGGAGGATCATGCGGACGGGGCGGAATGGAACAGCCGGAGGGGAGTTTGTCGAGGGGGAAGAGGTTATGAGCTAGGGGCGATAGGTCCTAGGCGATAGGTCATGGGTGATGGGGTATCGGTAGTTGGGGAGCGGGAGGCGGGGAGATTCGTCGCGGCTCAACGGCAACCCGGCTGGTCCCGGCTCAGTTCTCGCGCGCAAACGTGGTTTGCGGGCGTTCGAGGTTCATCTCCTTGATCCAGATGTTGCGAAAGCGCACGTCGTGGCCCTCGCACTGCAGCTTGAGCCCGCCCGGCGTATCCGTGATCCCACGACCGCCGTCGTTGCCGCCGTCGATGCCGGAGTTCGCCCCGCCCCAGACCTGGTTGATCTCCTGGTTGGCGTGAATCTTCACGCCGTTGAAGAACATCGTCACGCGGGCCTTCTCGACCAGCTTGCCATCCTTGAAGCGCGCGGCGCGGAACATGATGTCGTAGGAGTTCCACACCCGCTGGCCCTTGTACAGGTAGTACGGCGACGGCGTCTCGTTGATCACCGAGCCCATGCCGTGCTTCGTGGCGTCGCCGTCCTGGATCTGGATCTCGTAGCGATTCTGCAGATACACGCCGCTGTTGCCCCCGTCGTTCATGACCAGGAACTCGATGTGCAGGCGAAAATCGCGGTAGGCCTTCTTCGTCACGATGTCGGCCGCGCCGTAGCGGCCCTTCGGCGCCGCGGGGTCGTCGGACATCAGGACCGTCCCGCGATCGACCGGATCATCGACGATCTTCCACTTGATGGGCAGCGAGGACGCGAACCGCGGCCCCTCCCAGTACGTCCACTTGCTGTCGAGCATGGCGCGCGTGCCATCGAAGATCACCTCCGCCCCCGGCAGCGGCTTGGCCCCGACGCCGACATCGGCGAAGGCGGCACCCGCCAGCGTGATGAACGCCGCGGACAGGATCAGGGAACGAAACGCAGAACGAACGGGGGATGGGAGCATGGAGAAAGCGGGAGCATTTCGATCCAGACAAAGCCGCCCCGCGGGCGACAGCCTAAACTTGCGCCCGATCGAACGAACGCCCGTCCTGAAGCCGGGCCGGCGCTCCTGGCACTGGGGTCGTGGGCCACCCTGTAGGAGCGGCTTCACGCCGCGACCGATCGATCGGTCTCACGTTCGGTCGCGGCGTGAAGCC
>JAEUHA010000541.1 GCA_016793535.1 Opitutaceae bacterium
GGACTTCCGCGGACCACTCCGGCTCGTCGCTGCCACTGACACGGGACCGGACGAGTGCACCGAAAACACGCTACCGCGAAACCGGTAGCGCGGATAAGCCGATCTCGGGGGACGCCGTCCGTTGAGTCACTGACTGCGGGCAGCCGTGAGGGTAGGCATGAGCACTGCTGGCATCAGTCGCAACGGATCGAACTACCTCCAACACCACCTGCGCCGAAACGACTACTGGGCCGAAGGCGAGCAGGCCGTCCTCGGCGAGTGGATCGGCGACGGCGCGCGGGCGCTTGGCCTCGATGGCTCCGTGACCGACGCACCGTTCGAGGCGCTGCGCTGCAACCGCCATCCGACCACGGGCGAGGAACTCACCGCGCTCGGCGCAAAAAAATTGGTCGCGTTCATCGACGTGCAGTTGTCCGCGCCGAAGGACGTCAGCGTGCTCGCGATGGTCGGCGGCGACGAGCGCGTGCGGGCAGCGTTCGCCGAGTCGGTCAAGGTCGTGCTCGCGGAGATGGAACGCTTCGCGGCGGTCCGCGAGCGCCGCGGCGAAGCGAAGCACTCGGAGTCGTTCCGGCTGACCGGCAATTTCGCTGGCGCGCTATTCCTCCACGACGCCAGCCGCGATCTCGATCCGCAGTTGCACGCGCACGCCGTACTCGCGAACGCAACGTGGGACGCGGGCCGCCAAGGCTGGTTCGCGCTGCAACCAGCCGAAATGCTCCGCGCTTCGCCGTATCTCCGGCAGGTGCTGTACCGCGAGTTGGCGAGTCGACTGCGTTCGCTCGGCTACGAGCCGTATGAACTGAACTCGAAAGGTTTCTCGGTCCGAGGCGTCGAACATCTGCGCGAGCGCTTCTCGAAGCGCTCGCGTGCCGTCGAGAAACTCGTGGCCGAATTCGCGGCAGAGAAGGGGCGCCGGCCCACGAAACGCGAAGTCGAAATCCTCGTGCGCGATTCTCGGGCGGATAAACTGACAGCGGTAAGCACACCGGAAGTTCGAGCGCGGCAGCGCGCGGAGCTTTCCTCGGTCGAAACTGAACAGCTCGACGCGCTCGTGCGTCAGGCCCGCTCCCTGTCGTCGCGCGAGCAGTATTCGCACGGCAACGCGCAGACCGTGCTCGAAGCCGCGCTCCGCCACGTCTTCGAGCGCGCCAGCGTCGCCCGAGACGGCGCGGTCCTGGGCGCGGCACTGGAGTTGCATCCGGATTTTTTCCGCTGGCGCGATCTGCGCGCTGCGCTCGACGCGCACCCGGACGCGATTCGGAAAGACGGCGAGCTCACCTTACGCCTGATTCGCCGCGAAGAGACAGCGACCGTCGAACGCGTGAGGTCAGGCCGCAACGCGCGCTTCGTGCTCGGCGACCCCGCAAACCTGCCGCCTGCTCTGACTGCCGGTCAGCGCGCGGCAGCAACGGAGATCCTGAGCAGCCGCGACTTCGTCAGTGTCCTCGTCGGCGACGCCGGCACAGGCAAAACGACCGTCCTCTCGGCCATCGAAGGCGTCCACGTCGGCATTGGTGGCAGACGATTCCTGCCGCTCGCGCCGACCACCAAGGCCCGCGATGCCCTGGTCGAGAGCGGTTTCGACACCGCCGACACGGTGCAACGGTTTCTCGCGAGCGAAGCAATGCAACGCGAGGCGTTCGGTCGGGTGCTGCTCGTCGACGAGGCCGGGCTGCTTTCGACCCGACAGCTCGATCATCTGACCAAGGTCGCACAGGAGCTGCGGGCACGTGTGCTGCTCGTCGGCGACACGAAACAGCACTACAGCGTCGAACGCGGTGACGCGCTGCGCAACGTGATCGACCACTCGGGCACTCCCGTCGTTCGGCTCGCCGAAGTCCTGCGCCAGCGCAACGAAGCGGATCGGCGCTTCAGCCGCCTGCTGGCATCCGGCGATGCCGCTGAGGCCTTCGCGTACGCCGATCGGCGCGGCCTGATCCGCGAGGCGGGCACGGACGACGCGCTGTTCGTGCGAGCAGCCGAGCATTTCGTCGCCAACCGGGTCAAGGGTGTTGAGACACTCGCCGTCATTCCGTTCTGGGATGAGATCGAGCGGTTCAATGCCCAGGTGCGTCCGGCGTTGCGCAGCGCGGGCTTGCTCGACGAGGTCGAGGTCGTGCGGGAAGCTGTAAAGCCCCTGACGTGGACCGACGAGCAGAAGGCACATTGGGATCAATATCGGGTCGGGGACCGGCTCGTCTTCGCGCGGCACACCCGGTTCTTCAAACGCGGTTCCGCGGCGGAAGTCGTCGCGGTTCTGCGCGACGGCCTCATTGTCCGCGGCGCCGGCGGCCGCGAAGCGAAGCTGACGCGCCGGCAGCGCGCGGCATTCGACGTAGGGCGCGTGCAGACGCTCGCGGTCGCGGCCGGCGATCGGCTGCTGATCCGGGGGCAAAGCGAGGTAGCCGGACGCGCCAACGGCGACTTCAAGGACGTCGCCATGGTCGATCCCGCCGCAAACCGGATCGTGTTCACCGATGGCCACGAATTGCCACCGGACTTCGCCGCCTGGACCTACGGCCACGCCATCACGTCGTACCGGTCGCAGGGCAGCACCTCCGAGGAGTCGCTCCTCGTCCTGGGCGAAGTCGCGGCGCGCGCATTAACCCGCCAGCAGTTCTACGTCGGCAACACGCGGTATCGCGGGGCGCACGCCATCTACGTGGCAAACAAAGAAGCGATCCACTCAAGGCTCCAGGGTTTTCCCGATCAGCGCGAACTGGCGACGGAGTTCGTGCAGCGCCACCGCATGGCCGAACTTCTGCACGTCGTGCCGCGCGTGCTGCTACAACTCAGGGAGCGGGCTCGGCGCGCCTGGTTCATGCGCAACGCGCGCCGGGTACATGAGCGGAAGCAGGCGGACGCGAATCTGCGGACATGAGCGCCCCCGCCCAGGCTCCCGCCAGCCCAGCGTCGCGGTCCGACTTCCCGGCGCCGACCACAGTGCCTTCGGCCAAACTCAAGGCGTCCGCAACGTGGCAGGACGCCCTTTGGCGGCGCGGGCCGCGCGAGGACTGCTGGCCGGCGAAGATGGACGTTTACGAGGCTGCGGCGTACCTGCGCGTCAGCCCCGACACGATCCGACGGGCGGTCGTCATCGCGCGCGACGGCA
>JAEUHA010000413.1 GCA_016793535.1 Opitutaceae bacterium
ACTGGGCGAGCTGGGGCAGGTCGTCGGCCGCGGGGCGGCCCACGCGGACGGGGAGGTAGGAATTTCCCTGTGCGTCCACCCCCCGGTCGCGGGCCTTGGTTCGCTCGAAGGCGGCCATGATCTCGGTCGCCAGCTGTTCGATCCGGCCCGCCTCCTCGCGGTGCCCCAGCCGGCGCGCGGTGCGGGCGATCGCGGGCAGGCCGGTGAGCGTCCAGCAGACCGACGAGTATTCCGCCGTGATCTCCGCGATGCCGCCGTCGTTGAAACCCGCGGGCAGCAGTCCGGCGTTCGCCGCCCCGGGCGGTTGCAAGGTCGAGTCGCGGGCGGCGCGCAGCGCCTCGACGGCGCGACGGACCGCCGGCCAGTGACGTTCCGCCGTGGCACGGTCGCCGCTGAGCGCGACATAGCGTTCCAGGGCCCACAGCGTCGCGGGCGTGACGCGGTAGAGCAGGAGCGGCGGCATCTCGCCGATCAGCCCGGCGGAGTTCTGGAACGAGAAGATCGTGTCGAGCGTCTCGCGCGCGCGGGTGAAGTCGCCCAGCATCGCCGCGAGTTCGATGAAGTACACCGCGTCGCCCGACCACAGGCCGCGGTACAGAGTGAAGCTCGAGTTGAACTGGCCGACGCCGTTGATGGATTCACGAGCCTGATACACGGTGCGGATCGACGCCTCGATCACCGCCTGAACGGCCGGGTCGCCGACCGTGACCCGATTCCGCGGCACGTCGATTGCCGCCCAGATCCGGCGCAGGTCCGCGGCCGTCTTCTCGAAGCTGAACTCCGCGGTGCGGGCGTCGGCCGCGGCGGCGGTGACGGCGCCGGAGTAGACCAGCGCGGTGGCTTGCGGGGTGCCGGCGGGGAAGTGCAGCACCCAGTGTCCGTCCGCGCGCTCGATCCGCGTCGCGCGCGGCTGGGTGCGGAGGAAGGGCCGGTCGCCGAGGGCGAGTCCGCCGGCGGCATCCGGAATCAGGTCGCGGCCCGTGTGCACCAGGAGGCGCGGCTCCGCTCCGGCGGGAAACCGGGCGTGCAGCGCGTCGATCCGGGCCGGTTGCGCGAGCGACTCGGTGCCGCAGGCGATGCGCAGCTCGGCGGCATCGGGCCCGGCGCCGGGGGAGCCGATCAGATCCTCCCGGGTGAGCTTGGTGCCGGCGGCGTACACGGTGATGACGGCCAGGGTGGTGTTCGGGTCGCGTCCTGCCGGGGCGGATACGGTGACGTCGATCCAGCCGTTGCGATCGGCGTCGGCGGCTTCGAACAGGAACGCCTGCGGGGCCTGCCGGGGCGCGGTGAGGGCAAGGTCGGCCGTCTGCGGCTCGGCGCCCTCGACCACCATGACGGCCACGCGTTCGCCAAGCCGCGGCTTGTAGCTTTCGCAGAAGCCGAGCGCGATGCGCTTGCGGACGCCGGCGTCGACCTGCACGCGGTAGCGGATGGGGCGGTTCGTGCCCCACGCCACGGACCGGAACTCCGGCCGGCTCGGGTCCGTGGGGCGGGCCCACCCGAGCGCGCCGCTGATCCCGTCGAGGCGTTCGTACCGTTCGAACCGGCCATTCGTGCCGGCGACGGATGCGGGCGGAACGGCGAGGGTGGTGACCTCCATCGCCGCGGCCGCGTGGCCGAGCGTGGTGCGGACCAATGGCACGCGGGCGTCGTCGAGCCACTGGCGGGTGCGGGCGAGCGGGGTGGCGCCGGACTGGAACTCGACCCGCGTCAGCGGCTGCGCGTATGGCCCGGGGCCAAAGTCGTACAGGAGGGCTCCGCGGTCGTCGGCCATCGGCTTGTGGCAGTCGTCGGGCAGGCCGAGCGAGGTGTGCCAGGTGGGCGGCGAAAACCGATGGTCCACCTCCCGGGCGGCCAGGCTGCCGGGCCAGGGCGAGAGCAGGGCGAGGGCGGCCAGCCGAAGCGGAAGCGGCCAGGAAGCGGCGGCGCGCATCGCGGCGGACGGGCCTATTTTGCCATCCCGGCCGCGGCCGCGCTGGCCTCCTCGCGCTCGATCTCGCTCACCGGCTTCGGGGTCAGGAAGCGCGTGAACTTCTCCATGTAGAGATAGAAGACCGGCGTGATGTAGAGGGTCAGGAGCTGCGAGACGACGAGTCCGCCGACGACCGCGAGCCCGAGGGTCCGACGCGCCTCCGCGCCGGCGCCCCAGCCGAGCGCGATCGGGAGAGTGCCGGCGAGGGCGGCGAGGGTCGTCATCATGATGGGACGGAACCGCACGAGGCAGGCCTCAAAAATCGCCTCGCTCGCCGGCTTGCCCTGGATGCGCTGTGCCTCGAGGGCGAAGTCGATCATCATGATCGCGTTCTTCTTCACGATGCCGATGAGCATGATCAGCCCGACGTAGCCGTAGATGTTCAGTTCCTCCCGGAACAGCAGCAGCGTGACCAACGCGCCGAAGGTCGCCGACGGCAGGCCCGAGAGGATGGTGATCGGGTGGACGAAATCCTCGTAGAGGATGCCGAGCACGATGTAGATCACGAGGACGGCGATGAGCAGCATCCAGCCGAGGCCCTGCAGGGAACTGGTGAACGCGGCGGCCGTGCCCTGGAACACGCCGCTGATCGTCGCGGGCAGCACGGTACGGGCGACCGCCTCGATGTCCGAGGTCGCCTGGCTCAGTGCGATCCCGGGGGCGAGGTTGAACGTGAGCGTGACGGCCGGCGACTGCCCGAGGTGGGCGACGCTGAGCGGGCCTACGGTCTGCCGCACGACCGCGACCGATTCCAGCGGGATCAGCCGGCCTTCGCGGTTGCGCAGGTAGAGCAGGGAGAGGGCGCTCGGATCGCGCTGGTACTTCGGCGCGAGCTCCATGATCACGTAGTATTGGTTCGTCGGCGTGTAGATGGTGGAGACCTGGCGAGAGCCGAACGCGCTGTAGAGCGTGTCCTCGACGAGCTGCGCGCTGAGCCCGAGGGACGACGCCTTGTCGCGGTCGATCTCGATGATGAGCTGCGGGCTCGTGATGTAGAGGTCCGTGCTGACGTCCACCAGCGACGGCATCTCACGCATCTTCTCCAGCATCACCGGGGCGAGCCGGTAGAGCTCCTGGAGGTCGGAGCCGTAGAGCGTGTATTGATAAACCGAGGACGAGGAGCGTCCGCCGATGCGGATGCTGGGCGGCACCTGCGGGGTGGCCCGGATGCCGGGCACGACGGCGAGTTCGCTGCGCATCGCCTGCGCGATCTGCGAGGCGGGCGGACGCTGGTCGCGCGGGACCAGGGTGGCGAAGATGCGGCCGGTGTTGCCCGCGGAGCTGCCGCCGCGGCCGGAAGCGCCCACGTAATTGGAGAAATTCTGGACGTACGGATTCCGCGCCAGGATCTCGCCCAGCTGCACATGGTAGCGTGCCATCGCCTCGAACGAGGCGTCCTGGGCGGCCTCGGTGTTGATCATCACGCGGCCGGTGTCCTCGGTCGGGATGAAGCCCTTCGGGACGATTGCGAGCAGCCAGACGGTGAGTCCGACCATGCCGACGGCGACGAGCATCACGGTGCGGCGCCAGCGGAGCGAGGCTTCGAGCGTCACGCGGTAGAGCCGCAGCATGCCGTCGAACATCGATTCGGTGGCGCGATAGAACCGTCCGTGCGACTCCCGGCCGGTATGCGGCTTCAGGAACCGGCTGCAGAGCATCGGCGTGAGCGTGAGCGAGACGAAGCCCGAGACCAGGATCGCGGCGCTGATCGAGACGGCGAACTCGTGGAGCAGCCGCCCGAGGATGCCGCCCATGAACAGCACCGGGATGAACACCGCGACGAGCGAGAGCGTCATCGAAAGAATCGTGAACCCGATCTCGCGCGAACCCTTGAAGGCTGCGGCGAGCGGGCTCTCGCCCTTTTCCATGTGCCGGACGATGTTCTCCAGCATCACGATCGCGTCATCGACAACGAACCCGACCGACAGCGTGAGCGCGAGCAGCGACACGTTGTTGATGCTGAAATTGCAGAAATACATCACCGCGAACGTGCCGACCACGGCGATGGGAATGGCCACGCCGGCGATGATGGTCGCCGACAGCGTGCGCAGGAACAGGAAGATCACCATCACGACCAGGGCGATCGCGAGGACGAGCGTGAACTTCACGTCGTGCACCGACTCGCGGATCGTGAGCGACCGGTCGCTGTAAATGTCGAGGCTGATCGAGGCCGGCAGCTGGGCGCGGAACGCCGGGAGCAGCGCCTTGATGCCGTCGACGACCTTGATTGTGTTGGTGCCGGGCTGGCGCTGGATGAAGAGCAGGATCGAGCGGTTCTGCGCGGGCGTCTGGCCCTGGCTGCTTTCGTCCACCGCCTCCGCCTTGTTCATGAACCAGCTCGCCGCTTTGTCGTTCTCGACGCTGTCCGCGACGTGGGCGATGTCACCCAGGCGCACGGCCGCGCCGTTGCGGTAGCTGATGATGACCTTGCGAAAACCCTCCGCGCTGCGCAGCTGGCCGGTGGCGATGAGCGTCGTGGCCTTGTCGGCGCCGCTGAGCGTGCCGGCGGGCAGGTTGGTGTTGTTGGCGTCCAGCGCGCTCCGCACCTCGTCGATGCCGATGCCACGGGCGGCGAGCGCGCGCGGTTCGAGTTGCACGCGGACGGCGTACTTCTGCGAGCCCATGACCTGCACCTGGGAGACGCCGTCGACGGTCGAAAGGCGCTGCGCCAGCACCGTCTCCGCCCATTCGTTCACCTCGGACAGCGGCTGGGTGGCGGAACTCAGGGCGAGCAGGATCACCGGGTCGTCGGCGGGATTGCTCTTCCGGAACGTCGGCGGCGAGGGCATGTCGCGCGGCAGCCGCCGTTGGACGGCGGCGATGGCCGACTGCACGTCCTGGGCGGCGCCATCGATGTTCCGGTCGAGATTGAACTGCAGTGTGATCGACGTGTTGCCGAGCGAGCTGCTCGACGTCATCGAATCGATGCCGGCGATGCTGGAAAACTGCTGTTCGAGCGGGGTCGCGACGGCCGACGCCATGGTCTCCGGGCTGGCGCCCGGCAGCGAGGCGGAGACGCTGATCGTGGGGAAGTCGACGTTGGGCAGGTCGCTGACCGGGAGGCGCTCGTAGGCCATCCAGCCGAAAAGCGTGATCGCCGCCGTGATGAGCGCGGTCATCACGGGCCGCCGGATGAAGGGATCGGGGATGTTCATGTTTCCTTCTTTTTCTTTTTGCCCTCTTTCGCGGGAGCGGCGCCGGCCTCCCCGGACTTCGCGCCGGCGCTCGTGGCGGCCGGCGACTTGATCTCCACGGCCCGACCCGGGATGACGCGGAGCTGGCCGTCGACCACGACGGTCTCACCGGCCTTGAGCCCGGAGGCCACGACGGCGAGCTGCTCGAACGAGCGCTCGATCGTCACCGGCCGGAGTTCCGCGATCCGGTCGGCGGAGACGACGAACACGTGCTGGCCGGTCTGCGAGGTTTGGACCGCGCTCGTCGGCACGGTGAGGACTTCGGGCTCCGAAAGGGTGAGGGTGACGGACGCGAACTGGCCCGGCCAGAGGTGGCCGCGATCGTTGGTGAACGTGCCCTTCAGCCGGATTGTGCCGGTCGCGGAGTCGACGGTGTTGTCGACGAAGGTCAGCGTGCCGCGTTCGGTTTGTTCCCCGGTTCCCGGCGGACTGACCGTGACCGGCAGCGGGTGATCGGCGCGGAACCGGTTGATCGCGGCCAGGTGCTGCTGCGGCACGCCAAAGGTCACATAAATGGGATTGAGCTGGTTGATCGTGACCAGGGCGCCGGCTTCGTTGGCGCGGACGAGGTCGCCCTCGTCGACGTTGATATTCCCCGTGCGGCCGGCGATCGGGGCGCGGATCGAACAATACTCCAGCTGCACCCGCGCCCCGGACACGCGGGCCTCGCTCGCCTTCAGTTCGGCCTCGAGCGCGCGGACGTCGTCGGACAGTTTCTGGAACTGTTCCTTCGACACCATCTGGGCGGAACTCAGCGAACGGTAGCGCTCGACCTGGGCCCGGGCCGTGTCGAGCTGGACCTTCAGCCGCTCGAGTTCCGCCTCGGCGGTGAGCAGCGCGTTGCGGAAGGGCCGGGGATCGATCTCGAACAACAGGTCGCCTTCGTTCACATCCTGCCCCTCGCGGATGGCGATCTTCTTGAGCGTGCCTGCCACTTGCGAGCGGACCGTGGTCGAGCGGACCGGTTCAACGGCCCCGATGGCCTCGATATTGAGCGGCACCTTGCGCACCAGGGCCTCACCCACGAGGACCGGTGCGGCGCCACCGCCCCCCTTGCCGGACTTGCCGCCTTTGCCTCCGGGAGACTTGGCGCCGCCGCCGGGTGAAGTTTCGCCGCAACCGGCGACACCCAGGACAACGGAAAGCACGAGTAGCCGTACAGCGGCGGACCGGCAACGGGAGAAAGGCATGGGAAGGGAGGAAAAGGGCAACGGAGCGCGGGCGTCTGGGCGCCCGCCGCGATGGAAGTGCGCCAGTTGGGCAACCCGCGGGAGCTTTGTCAAAGGTACGGAGCAAGACGCGGGCCGAACTTAAAGGTGATGCCCTCCTGGGAGCGCGGACGCCCCCGTCCGCCGTTCGGGAAGGGGCCGAGGACGTCCGCGCTCCCAGGAGCAGGCCGTGTCGTCGTCACCCGGTCGTCATACGTAAACCTTTTCCTTGCTAGGCCGGGAACGGGGGATTTCCCTCGGAAGCATTTTTCTCCGATGAAAGTCCTCGTTGCCGACAAGATCTCACCCAAGGGAGTCGCCTACCTGCGCCAGCAGCCGGGCCTGGAAGTGGTTGAGGCCTACGGTTCCTCGCCGGAAAAGGTCCTGGAACTGGTCAAGGACGTGCACGCGATCGCCGTGCGTTCGGAGACCAAGATCACGGCGGAGGTGTTCAAGGCGGCGCCGCTGCTGAAGGTGGTCGGCCGGGCGGGCGTGGGCGTGGACAACGTCGATGTCGAGGCCGCCACCAACCACGGTGTCGTCGTGATGAACACGCCCGCGGGCAACACGATTGCCACCGCCGAGCTCACGTTCACCCACATCCTTTGCGGCGCGCGTCCGGTGCCCCAGGCGGCGGCGTCGATGAAGGCGGGGCAGTGGGACCGGAAGAGTTTCTCGGGCATCGAGCTGTTCAAGAAGACCCTCGGCATCGTCGGCCTTGGCCGCATCGGCGGCGAAGTCGCAAAGCGCGCCCAGGCCTTTGGGATGCGCGTCCTGGCGTACGATCCGTATCTCGCCCCGAGTCGCGCCAAGGCGATGCAGGTCGAAGGCGTCGCGCTCGACGACCTGCTGCGGCAGTCGGACTACATCACGGTGCATATGCCGCTGACCGACGACACGAAGTACATGATCGACGAGGCGGCGTTCGAGAAGTGCAAGCCGGGCCTGCGCATCTTCAACTGCGCCCGCGGCGGCATCATCAAGGAATCCGCCCTGATCGCCGCGCTCAAGAGCGGCAAGGTCGCCGCCGCCGGCCTCGACGTGTTCGAGGACGAGCCGCTCGCCAAGGACAGCCCGTTCCGCAGTTTGCCGAACGTCGTGCTCACGCCTCACCTCGGCGCCTCGACCGCTGAAGCGCAGGAATCGGTGGGCATTGAGATCGCCGAGCAGATCGCCGACGTGCTCAACGGCGGCGTGATCCGCAACGCGGTCAACGTGCCGTCGATCGACGCCGCGACCCTGAAGGCCCTCGGGCCGTATCTCGACCTCGGCACCAAGCTCGGCACGCTCGTGCAGCAGATCGCGCCCCCGCAGATCGCCCAGCTCCGGATCACCTATTGGGGCAAGCTCGTCGACCTCGACGCCAACGCCATCACCCGCTCGATCGAGCGCGGCTATCTCCGCCGGATCAGCGGCGACGAGGTCAATTTCGTCAACGCGCCCGTGCTGCTCGAGCGGCTCGGCACGCGGGCCGAGGTGATCAAGTCGACCGACGACTCCGGCTACAGTGAACTCATCCAGGTGGCGGCGGTCGCGCCGGATGGCGCCGTTTATACCGCCTCGGGCACCCTGATCGGCAAGGGCAACCAGCCGCGGATCGTGACCATCAATGGCCGCGAGGTCGAGGTGGCCGCCGACGGCAAACTGCTCGTGCTCGAGAACGTCGACCAGCCCGGCATGGTCGGTACGATTGGCACCATCCTCGGTCGCGACAAGGTCAACATCGCCGACATGTCCCTCTCGCGGCTCACGCCTGGCGGCACGGCCTACATGGTCGTGCGCGTCGATACCGAGCCGAGCGAAGCGGCCCGCAAGGAGATTAAGGGCCATCCCGCGATCAAGCTGGCGAAGTTCGTGCAGCTGTAGGCGTCGCGATGCTCACGCCGCTGCTGATCGCCGCCGTTGCCGGGTATCTGCTGGGGGCACTGCCCTTCGGGTACCTGGTCGCGCGTGCGAAGGGCGTGAACATCTTCGAGGTCGGCAGCAAAAACCCCGGCGCGACCAACGTGCGACGCGTGCTGGGCTCGGGACCGGGCAACCTGGTTCTTTTCCTCGATGCCCTCAAGGGCGCGGTGGCGTCCGGCTGGCCGCTGTTTGTCGTGGCGCCCGAGCACCAGTTGTACGTTGGCATCACGGGCGTCGTCGCCGCCATCCTCGGCCACAGCTTTTCCTGTTTCACCGGCTTCCGCGGCGGCAAGAGCGTGGCCACCGGGGCGGGCGGTTTCCTGATGGTGTTCCCGGTCGGCATGGGCATCGCGTTCGTGGTGTTCGCCTTGACGCTCGCGCTCTTTCGTTATGTCTCCCTCGGCTCGATGCTCGGTGCGATCGCGCTGCCGGTTTCCGCGTTGCTGCTCCACCGGCCGCTCGTGCTCGTTGTAGTTTCGGCCGTGATCGCCCTGTTCGTCATCCTCCGCCACCGCACCAACATCTCCCGCCTGCTGGCCGGCACCGAATCCAAGGTCGGGCAGAAGGCATCGCCGGCCTCCACCGCTGTCCCGAAATCATGAGCGAATCCCATACCTTCAACATCGGTCTCTGCGGCTTCGGCACCGTCGGACAGGGCGTGTGGAAGCACCTCACCTCTCACCGGGCCGAGCTCGAGGCGCGGCTCGGGGCCACGCTGAATCTCGCCCGCGCATCCGTCCGCGACCTGAAGAAGAAACGCGCCGTGAAGGTGCCGGCCCGGGTGCTGACGGACGACCCGCTTTCGATCGCGAACGATCCGTCGATCCACATTGTTTGCGAACTCATGGGCGGCACGACGCTCGCCCGGCAGGTCACGCTCGCCGCGCTGCGCCGTGGCGCCGTCGTCGTCTCGGCCAACAAGGCACTCATCTGCGAGCACGGCCCCGAGATCATCGCCGCCGCGCAGAAGCACGGCGGACATTTCTTCTTCGAGGCCTCGGTCGCCGGCGGCATCCCGATCATCAAGGCGCTGCGCGAGGGCCTGGTTGCGAACCGCTTTCCGCGGATCTACGGGATTCTCAACGGCACCTGCAATTACATCCTCACGCAGATGGAGGACCAGGACGCCCCGTACGCGGCGGTGCTCGCCGAGGCCAAGCGGCTGGGTTATGCGGAGGCCGACGAGTCGCTCGACGTCGACGGCTGGGACACCGCGCACAAGGCTTCGGTGCTTGCTTGGCTCGCCCACGGGGTCTGGGTCAAGACCGACCAGATGATCGTCGAGGGCATCTCGCGCATCACGCCGGCCGACTTCAAGAACGCCGCCACGCTCGGCTTCGGCATCAAGCTGCTCGCGATCATCTCGCGCGATTTCGCGAAGAACGAACTCAGCGTCCGCGTGCACCCGACGCTGCTGCCCGAGGGCAATGTCGTCGCCAACGTGAGCGGCGTGTTCAACGCGATCTCGGTGACCGGCGATGTCGTCGGCACGACGTTCTACAGCGGCCGCGGCGCCGGCCAGGATGCGACCGCGAGCGCGGTCATCAGCGACATCGCGGACGCCGCCTCGCTGCTGACGCATGGCAAGGGCGGCCACCTGCTCGGCGAGGTCACCACGCCCAATGCCAACGGCTGCCGCCTCGCGCCGCCGGAGAGCATTCGTTCCCGCTACTACCTCCGGCTCACCGTCCGGGACGAACCCGGCGTCCTCGCGCGCGTCGCGTCCGTGATGGCGAAACTGAAGGTCAGCATCGCCAGCGTGATCCAGAGCCCGGCCGACGAACCCGGCGCCGCCTCCCTCGTGCTCACGACGCACGAGAGCAACGAACGCGCGATGAGCGCCACCCTGAAACAGCTCCGCGCCCTCAGCGCCGTGCTCGATGACCCGCTGCTGCTGCGGATCGGAGACTTCGAATAGGAGTTGAGAGTTGAGGGTTGAGCGTTGAGAGCCCGAGCATTTCGACTCTCCGATTCAAACCCTCTACTCCGACATCGGCACCTGCCCGTCTCTCAACTCTCATCGCTCAACTCTCAACTCATCTCCATGGCCCGAATCGTCCAAAAATACGGCGGCACCTCCGTGGGTGACGTCGATCGCATCAAGAATGTCGCCAACCGCATCAAGGCGATCCGCGACGCCGGCAACGAGCTGGTGGTCGTCGTGTCCGCCCGCGCCGGCGTAACGAACGAACTCATCGCCCGCGCCAAGGCGATCACGCCGCTGCCGAGCGAACGTGAGATGGATCAGCTCCTCGCCATCGGCGAACAGGAGACGATCGCGCTGACGGCGATGGCGCTGCACGCGATCGGCGTCGACGCCGTAAGCTACACCGGCGCCCAGGCCGGCATCTTCACCGACACCGTCCACACGAAGGCGAAGATCAAGGGCATCAACGCCAAGGCGCTCATCCAGGACCTGAAAGCCGGCAAGGTGATCATCGTCGCCGGCTTCCAGGGAACGAACGAGGAGGGGCAGACCACGACCCTCGGTCGCGGCGGTTCCGACCTCACCGCCATCGCCCTCGCCGCCGCCATCAAGGCCGACAAGTGCGAGATCTATACCGACGTCGACGGCGTCTACACCGCCGACCCGCGCGTGGTGAAGGACGCGAAGAAGCTCCAGGAGATCAGCTACGACGAGATGCTCGAGCTGGCCTCCCTCGGCAGCAAGGTCATGCAGACCCGCTCCGTCGAGTTCGCCGCGAAGTACAACGTCGTTTTCGAAGTCCGCTCCTCCTTTAACAACAACCCAGGAACCATCGTGAAACAGGAAGTCGCCTACATGGAAAAGGTGCTCGTCCGCGGCGTCGCCGTGGACAAGGACCA
>JAEUHA010000422.1 GCA_016793535.1 Opitutaceae bacterium
CCCGCCGCGCCTTCGTCCGCCAGGCCTGCTGCGCGGCCGTCGGCACCACCGGGCTGCTGTCCTCGCTCGGCCAGCTCCGCGTGATCGCGGCCGCCGCCGGAGACTCGTTGTCGCGGCCGCGGACCGCCGCCGTGGCGCCCGACTACAAGGCGCTCGTCTGCCTGTTCTTCCAGGGCGGAATCGATGCAACCAACATGCTGATCCCCTCCGATCCTGCGGGCCACGCCGCCTACGCGGCCGCCCGCGCGGGCCTCACCGTGGATCGATCCGCCCTGCTGCCGATTGCGCCGAGAAGATATTCGGACGGCCGCAGCTACGGCCTCAACCCCCGTCTGCCCGGCCTGCAATCGCTGTTCAACGAGGGCAAGCTCGCCGTGCTCGCCAATGTGGGCACGCTCGTGCGGCCGACGACGCTCGCGGATTTCAAGGCGGGCCGCAACCTCCCGCCCCAACTCCATTCCCATCTCGATCAGGCGATCCAGTGGCAGAGCGGCGTACCCGACATGCCGTTCGAAACCGGCTGGGGCGGACGGCTCGCGGACTTGCTCGATGCGTTCAACGGCAACCATCAGGTGTCGATGTCGATTGCCCTGGCCGGAACCAACTACTTCCAGCGCGGCAGGAGCGTCCAACCCTACATCCTGCGCTCCGACGGCACCGTCGCGATGGCTTACAACAACTGGGCGGGCAACACCCCGGGCGTGGTGACGGCCCGCACCAACGGGCTCAAGGCGATCATGGCCGGCCCGCAGGACAACGCCCTGGCGGCCGCGTTTGGCACGACCACCAAGGACGCGATCGAGGATTCCGAGTTCATGGGCGCGGCTCTCCGGACGGCGCCGACGCTCAGAACGGTGTTTCCCGGCTCGGCCTCGGGCGTTTCGCAAAACCTCGCGATGGTGGCCAAGGTCATTTCGGTGTCCCAAGCGCTCGGTGTACGCCGGCAGGTTTTCTTCGTCGAAATGGGCGGCTTCGACACCCATTTCTCCCAGGAGGCCGGGCTCAACCCGCTCCTGAGCGAGATCAACGGCGCCATGAGAGCATTCTACGACGCCACGGTTGAACTCGGGGTGGCAGATCAGGTCACCACCTTCACCACCTCCGACTTCGGTCGCAGTTATGTGCCCAACGCGAGCGGCACGGACCACGGCTGGGGCAACCACCAGTTCATCATGGGCGGCGCGGTGCAGGGCGGCGACATCTACGGCCGCATGCCGAGCCTCACTGTCGGCGCCGGCGACGACACCGGCCGCGGCCGCTGGATTCCGAGCACCAGCGTCGACGAATACAGCGCGACGCTCGCGACCTGGTTTGGCGTGGCGCAGGGCAACCTTCCCGTCGTGCTCCCCAACATCGGTCGTTTCGCGCGGCCGAATCTCGGATTTCTCTGACCGTATCAGACGCGCGGTCCATTTCCAGGAGCGGGACCGGCGTCGGATACACGCCGGGCCGTTGGCAGGAGGCTGCTGGGGGCGCACCCCCGACGCCGGGGGAGGGGCGGTTCTTCCTTCAGTTTGACCCGGCCAATGTCGTCAATAAGGGTTGGACCCGGTCCTTCATCCAGCCCTTCGACCTTCAGACCCCGATGTTCTCGCGCCGCATGATCTCGACTCGCCTTGTCTGCGTTCTCGCCGCTGCGTCCCTCACGCTGGCTTCGTCCCAGCTCCGCGCCCAGTCGCCCAGTCTCTCGAATCTCTCGACACGCGCCCAGATCGGTACGGGCACCAACATCCTGATCGCGGGCCTCACGATCGGACCCGGTGGCCCCAAGACCGTGCTGCTCCGGGCCGCAGGTCCCACGCTCGGCGGTGCACCTTTCAATGTTCCCGGAGTGCTGGCCGACCCGCGACTCGAGGTTTTCTCGGGCGCGAACAAGATCGCGGAGAACGACAACTGGAGCACGCCGGTCGGAGGCGCGACGCCGGTCACGACGACGACCTTTGCCTCCGTCGGTGCCTTTGCGTTCGGAGCCAACTCCCGCGATTCAGCGCTGCTGGTGACCCTCGCGCCCGGCAGCTATACGGTCCAGGTCAGCGGCGTGAATGACACCACGGGAGTCGCGATCGTCGAGGCGTATGAAGCCAGCGCCGGGGGCGGCAAACTGGTCAACCTTTCCGCCCGCGCCCAGGTTGGCACCAGCAGCAACATTCTCATTCCCGGCATCGTGATCTCGCCGGGCGCCGGCACGCGCCGGCTGCTCATCCGCGCCGCGGGTCCCACGCTGGGCACACTGGGCGTCGGCGGCTCGTTGTCCGATCCGCAGATCCTGGTGACGAATGCCGCGGGCACGCCGGCCTTCTCGATCGGCAACGACAACTGGGCCACTCCCGCGAGTGGCGCGGCGCTGCCGGAATCCGTGCTGAGCGCGGCGTTTCTTCAGGCCGGCGCCTTCGCCTTCGCTCCGACCAGCCGCGACTCCGCGGTCATGGTCGATTTGCCACCCGGCAGCTACACCATCCAAACGAGCGGAGTCAGCAATACCACCGGGGTCGGGCTCGTCGAAGTCTACGACCTTACTCCGGCAACCCCAACCGTAGTCACCGTTACGGCCACGCGGCCGACCAGCGACGAGTCGGGCACGCGGCCGGGCGAGTTTACGTTCACCCGCTCCGGCGACACGCTCACGGCGCTCACCGTCCGCTACGGCGTGGGCGGTTCGGCGATCAACGGTTTCGATTATCCGGCCCTCGGGGGCACAGTGACGATTCCCGCCGGGGCGACATCGACCGCGATCACGCTGCTGCCCAATCCGGACGTGCAGAACGAAGGCGTCGACACTGTGACGCTCACGGTGGCGACTGGCCTGGGCTATACAGTGGGCCCGCAAAACAGCGCCACGGTCACCATCGCCGACAGCCCCGCCACGTTGTACGTCGCGGCCCTGCGCCCCGAGTCGGGTGCCACGGCATCGACGTCATCCGGCACCGCCACCATCCTGGTGAGCGAGAGCGGCAAGCTGGCCAGCATCAACGTGACGTTTTCGAACCTGAGCTCCGCCCAGGTTTCCGCGCACCTGCGCATCAGCCCGACCGGCGACTATCTCATCGGGCTGCCCTCCGGTCAGGTGAGCGGCGCGCAATGGACGTTTACCCCGGTCGGACCCTACAGCAGCACCGACCTGCTCAATGCCCTCAAGTCCGGCAACGTGTACGTCGGCATCGACACCGCGAACTATCCCCAGGGCGAAGTCCGCGGCGCCTTTGTCCAGGGCACGGGCTCGCGGGTGTTCACGCCCCCGGCGGCGCCGCCTGCGATCTCGCTCACCAACGTCTCGGCGATCGATGCGGCGCGCTTTCTGACGCAGGCGACGTTTGGTCCCACCCGCGCGGAAATCACCGCGCTCACCGGCCAGAGCCTTGACGCGTGGATTACGGCGCAGCAGGCGCTCCCGTTCACGTCCCATCGCGCCGCGATCCTTGACGACCGCACCCGCTTTGGCGGGAGCCCGAGCACGACCAACTTCAACGCCATCCACCCGCCCAACCGGCAGGCGGCATGGTGGAAAGTGTCGCTCACCGCGCCCGACCAGCTCCGCCAGCGCGTCGCGTTTGCGCTGAGCCAGATCTTCGTGGTGTCCGACGTCAGCCTCGGCGACGACAGCCGCTCCGAGCCGCTCGCCCACTACTACGATATCCTGGGCAATGGCGCGTTTGGCAATTTCCGGAGCCTGCTCGAACAGATCACGCTCAATCCGATGATGGCCGAGTACCTCAGTTCGCTGCGGAACTCGAAGGCGGACCCGGCCACCGGCACGACGCCCGATGAAAACTACGCGCGCGAGATCATGCAGCTGTTCACCATCGGGCTGAACCAACTGCAGCCCGACGGCACGCTGGTCCTCGGGAACGACGGCCTCCCGATACCCACCTACAGCCAGCGCACGATCACGGAGATGGCCAAGGTCTTCACCGGCTGGGCGTATCCCTCGGCATCGCTGACCCTGAATTCGTTCCGTACGTCTGGCCGCAACTTCATCAGTCCGCTTCAGCTCTTTCCGATCGCGCATGACGACACGGCGAAGGACATCAGTCCCGTGCTGGCGACTCCGATTCCCGCTGCGCAGGGCGGACAGCGCGACCTGCAGCTCGCACTCGACGCGCTGTTCACGCATCCCAACACGCCGCCCTTCATTGCGCGCCGTCTCATTCAACGACTCGTCACCAGCAACCCGAGTCCGGCGTATGTTTATCGCGTCGCGCAGAAGTTCGTGGACGACGGCACCGGCACGCGCGGCAACCTGGGCGCCGTCGTGCGGGCGATTCTGACCGACTACGAGGCGCGCTCGCCCGCCGTGGCGGCCAACCCGTCGTTCGGCAAACTCAAGGAGCCGATCCTGCGTCTCACCGGCTTCCTGCGTGCGTTCAACGCCCGGGCCGACATCGGTCGCTACTCGGGGCACTTTGTGACCTTGAACGGCACGCCGATCACCAGCTCAACCACGTACAACGTCTCGCAGCCCGCGCCGGTCACGATCTCGTCGGCGACGAACCTGACCAACATTCAGAATTCGCTGGCGCAGGCCGCACTGCGTTCGCCGACGGTATTCAACTTCTTCAGTCCCGACTACGTGTTGCCGGGCGCGATCGCCGCGGCCGGGTTGGTGGCGCCCGAGTTTGAAATCACCGACGACACTTACGCGACGCTGGTGCCGAATTCGCTCCGCACGTTCATCTTCGCCAGCAACGTCCCGCCGGCAAACGCCACACCCACGCAAATCCAGCAGGCCAGCGCGACGCTCATGCCGGACTACACGTACGAACAGACGCTGGTGGGCAACGTTCCGGCGTTGCTCGACCATCTCAATCTGGTGCTCGCCAGCGGGAGCCTCTCCACCGAAGCCCGCACCCGGATTACCGCGGGCCTGGCCGCCCTTCCTGCCACGACCTCCGCCCTGGATCGAGTGCGCAGTGCGGTGCTTCTCGTGATGACGTCACCGAACGCCTCCGTCCAACGCTGACGCCACCGCTCCCCGCCCTCCCCCTCTTCGCCTCCAGTCTCTCGCCTCCCTGCCATGTCCTCCGACCTGTCCCGCCGCCAGTTTCTCGGCTCCACGTGCTGTGCCGCCGTTGGTGCCACCGGCCTGCTCTCCTCGCTTGCGACGCTACGGCTCATGGGCGCCGTCGCCAGTCCCGCCAACGGACCCCAGCTGCCCGCCCGGGCCGGCGCGCTGCCGTCCGACTACAAGGCGCTCGTGTGCCTGTTCCTGAATGGCGGCAACGACGCGAACAACCTCATCATCCCGAACGACGACGCCGGCTACAACGCGTACGTCGCCGCGCGCTCGAATCTCGCGCTGCCACGCACAGGGCTGCTGCCCCTGGCGCCCAAGACACCGGACGGACGCTCCTGGGCGTTGCATGCCGCGGTGCCGGAACTCCACAGCCTTTTCAACTCTGGCAAGGCCGCGTTGCTGGCCAATGTAGGCACGCTCGTCTATCCGACGACTCGCGCCCAGTACCTGGCCAACTCCGTCCCGCTGCCGCGCCAGTTGTTCTCGCACAGCGACCAGCAGGTCCAGTGGCAGAACAGCGTGCCGGACAAGCCCAGTTCGACCGGCTGGGGCGGCCGGCTCGCCGATCTCGTCAACGCCTTCAATTCGAACAACGAGATCTCGATGTCGATCAGCCTGGCGGGAAAAAACTATTTCCAGGTCGGCAAGACGGTCAACCAGTACGCGGTGGGAACCGGTGGCGCGGTGACGTTGACGGGGAGCACCGCGACAGCGGGAGCCGACTTCGCACGTTTCCAGACGCAAAAGGACCTGTTTGGTCAATCGCAGGCTGCGCTCTTTGACGCCGCATTCGCGGGTATCTCCAAGAGTGCGATCACGGACGCCGAGTTGCTCAACACCGTTCTGAGCCGCTCGACCGCCATCAACACCCCGTTTCCCGCGAACAACAACGCCGCGAACCAGCTCCGCATGGCAGCGCGATTGATCGCCGCCGCGCCGAACCTCGGGCTCAAGCGCCAGGTGTTCTTCGTACAGCTCGGAGGCTGGGACACCCACGCCGCGCAGTTGCTCAACGCCGCACCGACCACTGGAACGCACGCCACGCTGTTGTCCCAGGTCAGCCAGGCCGTCGACGCCTTCTACAAGGCCATGGTCGAGATCGGTGCTGCGGACCAGGTGACGCTCTTCAGTTCGTCCGACTTCGGCCGCACGTATCGATCCAATGGAGACGGTTCGGATCACGGATGGGGCAATCATCAGTTCATCGTCGGTGGAGCGGTGAAAGGCGGTGACCTGTATGGCCGCATGCCGGTGCTCACGGTCGGCGGCCCCGACGACACCACCCAGGGGCGATGGATTCCGACCACGAGTGTCGACGAATTTGCCGCGACCCTCGCCACCTGGTTCGGCGTAAGTCCGACTGATCTCTCGACAGTCCTGCCAAATATCGGGCGCTTCCCGAAACCGAGCCTCGGCTTCCTTTGATGCGATCGCAGCGCGCGACCGCCATCGCCCTTGCCCTGCTGCTGGCGGGCGTCCTGCTCTGGCTGACGACGCGTTCAGTCACGGAACCGTCGCCGCAGCAGACGCCCGCTGCGGCACCCGCCACCCCAGCGCGAGATGGACCGGCGAAGGATTCACGCCAATCAACGTCGGTACCCCCCGAACGTTCGACGCTGGCCGACGCCCTGAATGCACCGGACAAGAGCATTACGGACGACCTGCGCCTGGTGGCCGGCCTGCTCGAGACGTTTCGCTCCAACTTCCTACAGACAGGCAATCCCACCGGCACGAACGCGGAGATCACCGCGGCGCTTTCCGGCCAAAATCGACTGCGGCTCGCATTGATCCCTTCGGACCATCCGGCGATCAACCGGGACGGCGAACTCTGCGATCGCTGGGGCAGTCCGTTCTTCTTTCACGCCGAGAGCGCCCATCGCATGGACATACGCAGTGCCGGGCCCGACCGTAAGTTGTGGAGCGAGGATGATGCCGTCTACAGCCCGTGACGGGCTTAGAGCCGATCTATAGAAGGTTCTACGCAACCTTCCCTCACGCGGCGGCTACAGCTCGGTCAATGCGCCGGCTGCAAATTACCCGCTGGATTTCCCGCAGAGCCTTCCTGCATGAAGCGGGAGACAACCGTTGCGTTGGCTCCCGCTGAGCAAGCGTAACGTTCAAAGTGCGATATCCTAAAATCAGAGGTGCAACTCTATTGCCGAACCTGGCGGAGACAGTGTGCGAACAAGGCTTTGTCCTGCAAAAAGGTCACAGTTATCTGACCAGTGGTTCGGCGCGAATCTTCTAATTCTAGGTTGCTCCGATCGCCGATCGTAGGGCAATAATCAGGCACCCCTCGTGCAGTTCGGACCCGCCAGGATGTCCCGAGCGCACTCCAGACCGCTACCCCCGAAACGTGTATAGCTACCGCTTGCGTCTAGACATCCGGCGCGCATTCCGAAGCCAGAGCCCCATCCCTTTTCGCGCCCCGCCCGCACTCACCTTATCGGCATTTTCGCCCAACGACGACGCCCCGACTCCATCTTGCACGGATCAGTTAGAAAACCGCCCCAGTATTCTCATGGCCACTGTCACCCTGATCGCCGCCCTGTTTTCCCTTGGCCTGACCATCGCGGTCTTGTGGGTAAATCCGTTTAGATTCTCGAATCAAGCCTTTGCGATTGTGTCGTTCCTACAAACAACTTGGCTATGGTGCGTCTACCGGGCGATGCGCGCAAGTAGCACAACGGCAAACAACCTAATGGGGGATCTGGAGTTCTGGCTGAGAGCAAACTCAGCAGTCATCGCCTTCTTGCCAGCCTCGTTCTGGCTACTCAATGAAGCCATATTAAGCAATGGAAGAAAATTCCATGCCATAATAAAGGCGCTCCCATTATATATATTGGGAGTACTTGCACTAATCCCTATAAATAGTACGTTTTTTATAACCTACGGAATTGACGGAACAATAAAAAGAGACTTCTTATATTATACTTTCACCGCGTTTTCAATACTAGCGTTCGGCGGATTTGTATTCAAGGTGGTTCGCGGAATTAGAATAAGTTCTGGGGTTCGAAGAGTCGAACTTCAATTCTTGGCACTGACTGTAGGAGGATCTTCGTTTATCATTAGCATTCTTAACATAACAGGCAACATCCTCCAACTTCGAGAACTGAAGAATGCAGGAATTATTGGCTTACTGGCCGCATCCGTCCTTACCGCATGGGCACTCTTGTTTCATCGAGTTTTCAACGCTCGCGAAGTTCTCCTCCACCTCTACCATCGCTGCACGTT
>JAEUHA010000423.1 GCA_016793535.1 Opitutaceae bacterium
CCGCGGCGCGACCTGGACCTGGGCGGACTGGAAGTTCACGCGCAGCTTCGGCTGCCCGACGTTTCTCAACTACGGCCGGAACTACGCGGGCGCCCGGGACGAATACGTCTACGTGTATTCACTCGATGGCGACAGCGCCTATGAGCCGTCGGACCGGATGGTGCTTGCACGGGTGCCGCGCGGCCGGATGGCGGAGCAGGGGGCGTGGGAATACTTCGTCGCGCCGGACGCCCGCGGCGCGGCGCAGTGGACGCATGACGTCGCGCGGCGCGGCACCGTCTTTGCGTTTCCCGGCAACTGCTACCGCGGCGGCGTGACCTACAACGCGGCGCTGAAGCGTTACCTCTGGTGTCAGATCCTGCCGCACAGCACCCACCCGCAGGGCATGCGCTTTCAGGGCGGATTCGGCATCTACGACGCCCCGGAGCCGTGGGGCCCCTGGACGACGGTGTACTACACGCCGGAGTGGGATGTGGGCCCGGGGGAGACCAGCAGCCTGCCGACGAAGTGGATGAGCGAGGACGGCCGGACGGCCCACCTGCTGTTCTCGGGGGACGATTCCTTCTCCGTGCGCCGCGTCGAGTTTACGGTGCGCTGACCGGAAGCGCGGCGGCGGGGCCGCGGGCCACCCAACGGTAGAACGTACGGGAGTTGCGCCAGAAATACTTTTCCGCGAGTTCGCGGCCACGGCTGCCGAAGTACGCGGCGACGACGCGGTGCACGACCGCGTACGGGGCGACGCGCTCGCTCACCGCCCAGTTGCTGCCATAGAGGATGCGATCGGGGCCGAAGAGGTCGACGAGGGCGTCGAGGGCCGGCTGATAGTGGGCGGGATCGTCGATAGGGGTGTCGCCGGAGCGGCGGACAACGTCGGAAATCTTCGCCGCGACATTGGGCTGCGCGGCGATCTCCCGCAGGGCATGGCGCAGGTCGGCCGGCTTTCCGTCCCACTCGCGGAACGGCAGGTGGTCGATCACGATCCGCAGCGACGGGTACGCCTTCGCCAGCTGCAGCGTCGGCGCGAGGATGGCGCTGTTGCCCACCACATCGAGGGAGAGATCCGCATCGGCCAGCCGGCGGACGTCCGCGCGCAGGTCGGGCTGGCCGGACTTCTGCACGTCGGACGCGCGGAAGCGCAGGCCGCGGAACAGCGGATTGGCCGCGAAACGCCGCAGGTCACCGGCGAAGGCGGGCTGGCCGGGCCGCAGATTGCCGACGACGCCGACGATCGCGGGATGCCGCGGCGCGAGGTCGAGCACCCACTGGTTGTCCTCCACCCATTCACTGGCCTCGACGACCACCGTGCCGAGGACCGGCGTGCCGGCCGTCGCCCGCTGAAAGTCCGGCGGCAGATGGGGCCGGTAGAGCAGCGCATCCGTCTTGGGCGGCCACGGGACACCCTGCGGCCGGGTGGGATCATAAAAATGCGTGTGCGTGTCGATCGCCGGCACGCCGCTGGGCGGCGCGGAGGCGGCGGGCGTCGGGTGTGGCAGCGTTGCCGCAGCCGCCAGGGCGGCGGCGGAGCGGGTGAGAAAATCGCGACGGGTCATGCGCGGGGAGGGGCTGCGGGCAGGCTGGGGGCCGGTGGCCGCGACCGCACGTCAATTCAGGCGCGTCAGGCCGGCGTGACGAAAGCGTGACACCCCGTCCGTCCGGCGAAACGGCATTGTCATTCGCGACGGCGGCGTGATTCTCGCATCGAAAATCCCCATGCGCGCCTCCCTCCTCCTCACGCTGCCGGTCCTCGCGATTCTGTTCTCTGCCGTTCCCGGGCCCGCGGCCCGCGCCGAGGATGCGGCCGCCGCCCCGCGGTGGTTCAAGGGCAACCTGCACACCCACTCGCTGTGGAGCGACGGCGACGACTACCCGGAGATGATCGCCGATTGGTACAAGCGATCCGGATACCACTTCCTCGGCATCTCCGACCACAATGTGCTGCAGCAGGGGACGCGGTGGTTCGAGCTGAAGGCGCCGGTGTCGATCGGCGGCACCGTCAACCAGCGGGGCGGCGGGCCCGTGCTGGAAAAGTACCTCCGGCGCTATGGTCCGGACTGGGTGGAGCAGCGCGAGGAGGGTGGCAAACGCAGCGTCCGGCTCAAGCCGCTCGACGAATACCGTTCGCTGCTCGAGGAGCCGGGCCGGTTCCTGATGGTGCCCAGCGAAGAGATCACCTCGAGCTGGACGCGGGCGAAGACCGCGACGACGCCGGAGCTCGGCGGGCCGGTGCACATCAACATCACCAATCCGCGCGAGTTCGTCGCGCCGGCGGATGGCGACAACGCCGTCACCGTGATGGACAAGGTGCTCGAGGCGGTGGAAGCGCAGCGGACCCGGACCGGGCAGCCGATGTTCGCGCACATCAATCATCCGAATTTCCGCTACGGCATCACGGCGGAGGAAATGGCCGAGGTGAAGCGGCAGCGGTTCTTCGAGGTCTACAATGGTCATCCCGGCGTGATCAACGACGGGGATGAGACCCATCTGAGCATGGACGCGATGTGGGACCTGATGCTGACCCGCCGGCTGGCCGAGCTCGGCCTCGGCGTGGTGTTCGGCGTCGGCACCGACGACTCACACAACTATCACCAGATCGGCCTCGGGAAGAGCAACACGGGGCGTGGCTGGGTGATGGTGCGCGCGAAGCACCTGACGGCCGAGTCGATCGTGCGGGCCATGGAGGCGGGCGACTTCTATTCCTCCTCGGGCGTGGAGCTGACCGACGTGCGCCGCGCCGGCGGCGAACTGGCGGTGACGATCAAGGCCGAGCCCGGCGTGACGTACCGGACCCAGTTCATCGGGACGCGGAAGGGTTATGCGAAGGACAGCCAGCTGCTCGCGCCGGCGCCGGGCCAGCCGCAGCGGACGCTGCCGCATCGCCGGTACAGCCCGGACGTCGGCGCCGTGCTGGGCGAAGTCAGCGGCGCGACCGCGACGTATCGCCTGCGTGGAGACGAAATCTATGTGCGGGCGAAGGTGATTTCCTCGAAGCCCAAGGTGAACGGCAGCGTGGCGAACGAGTTCGAGACCGCGTGGACGCAGCCGCTGGTCGGCGCGGCGCGCTAGCAGCGGCGGCGGCGCGCTTGCGGCCCGGGCGCGTGCCGGCCATAACGCCCTCCGAATGATCACCACCCGCGCGCGCGGACTCGCCCATCTCCATGCCGGAGTGACCACGTTGGGGGTGGCGGTTTTCTTCTGGGTGTATGCGGAAGGCGTGATGCGCTACGTGCCGGTGATCCGGCTCACGCGGGAGGTGAACCTGCTGCCGTATTTCCTCTGCGTTGTCGGCGCGCTGGTGCTCTCGATCCGCAGCCTGTCGCCGCTGGTCGTGCGTTTCCACCGGCTGGAGCCGCTCGAGGCGGCGCAGCTCGCCGGGCGGCAGGTGGCGCTGATGGCACTGCTCACCTTCACGATGATGTTCGCCACGCAGGATCGCAGCATCAGCCGGTTGTTTCTCGGCACGCTGCTGGTCTGGTGCTGGCTGGGGTTGACGGCGATGCACGTGTGGCTGCCGTCGCGGCTGGCGCGCGTGGTGTTTCCCCGGGTGCTGCACCTGCCGACGGTGTTCGTCGGGCGGCTCGCGGCGCTCTCCAGCCTGGCCGAGTGGATCGCGCACAAGGAACCGCTGGGGCTGCAGCCGTTGGGCGTCCTGTCGGACGACGGTCCGCCAGCGGAAGGGGCCGCGCCGCTGATGCCCTGGCTCGGTCGCGTGGCGGAATTGCCGCGGGTGCTTCAGGAGCGCCCGGTCGGACAGGTGGTGCTGCTGCAGTTGCCCGCCACCGACGATGAGGCGCGGCGGACGATCGAGCTCTGCCAGGACCACGGCTGTCGTCTGCTCATCCACAACGACCTCGCGGAACGCTACACGCACCCGCTGGTGCCGACGGTCGAGGATGGCCGGCACTTCTACACGCTGCAGGAGGAGCCGCTCGAGGATCCGCTCAACCGGATGTTCAAGCGGGCGTTCGATCTCGCGCTGGCGGTCCCGGCGGTGGTGTTCGTCCTGCCGGTGCTGATCGGGATCGTCTGGCTCGTGCAGCGGTTCCAGGCGCCCGGTCCCCTGTTTCACGTGCGCGAACGGCGCGGACAGCACGGTGAGGTGTTTCGGATGCTGAAGTTTCGCTCGATGCGCGTGGAGCCGGAGGACCCGGCGGCCGAGGCGCGCCAGGCGTCGGCCGACGATGCGCGCATTTATCCGTTCGGGCGCTTCCTGCGGCGCCGGAGCCTCGACGAGTTTCCCCAGTTCTGGAACGTCCTGTGTGGCCACATGAGCGTCGTCGGGCCCCGGCCCTACATGCCGCTGCTCGACGAGGAGTTTCGTCGCCAGACGCGCGGCTACCGCACGCGGCACCTCGTCAAACCGGGCATCACCGGACTCGCGCAGAGCCTTGGCTACCGCGGTGAGATCCTCGAGCCGCACATGCTGAAACGGCGCGTCCACTGGGACGTGTACTACATCGGCCACTGGTCCGTGTGGCTCGATCTGCAGATCACGGCGCGCACGCTCTGGCAGATGATCCGGCCGCCGGGGACGGCCTACTAGCCAGAGTCAGGGCGTTGGACGGCGAAGGTTGACGCCGTCCTTCATCGTTCAACTGCAGGGGCCCGCCCGCGGATCGCTGCGGCGCGGGGCAACGGCTCATACCGGCACCGCGCCGGCGGCCGGCGCTCAACCGCGGACCTGCTGCTCGCTGAACTCGAGGCGGACCGGCATCGTGGTCGCCTTGACGATCGCCGGCTGGGTCGCGCCCGCCGCCGGAACCGAGGCCGTCTTCCGATTGCGCCGCGTGTCGAGGAACTGCACGATCAGCGCCGGAATCGTCCGGGAAATGATCCAGAGGTCGAGGCCGAGGGACTTCGTCTCGCCGTAGTGGATGTCGAAGTTGATCATCTCGTCAAAGGTCGTCCGGTTCTTGCCCGAGACCTGCCACAGGCCGGTCAGGCCGGGCACGCTGTTGAGCCGCATCCGCTGGTGGTCCGTGTAGTGCTCGAACTCATACGCGATGCACGGGCGGGGGCCGACGATGGACATTTCGCCGCGGAGCACGTTGATGATCTGGGGAAGCTCATCGAGGCCCAGCGCCCGCAGCAGCCAGCCACCGGGGATGAGGCGCGTGTCGCCCTTGGCGTCGAGCTTCTGCATCGGGGTGTTGGAGCGCATCAGTTGCGTGAAATGCGACTGGTGCGACGTCGTGCTGGCGCCGGTGTGCATCGTCCGGAACTTGTAGAGCATGAACGGACGGCCGCGGTACCCGATCCGCTCCTGGCGGAAGAACACGGGACCGGGCGAAAAAATGCGCACGATGATCGCGGCGAACAACGTCGCGAACCCGAGGACGGGCAGGGCTACCGCGCAGCAGGCGAGATCGACGGTACGTTTCCAAACGGGAAGGGCAGCGGCATTGGGCTCGGTCGGGCGGCCCCAGAACGTCGAATCATTTTGGTAGCGCATGGTGGGATGACGGCGACGAAACGTGTGGGAGAGAATCGGAGAGGAGACCAAATTGCGGGTAGGGCAGAGGAGTCGTGCGGGCTCGTAGCGATGTGGCTAAGGTTAAAACCCTAGGACTCCCAGATGGCGATAGGAAAATCTGGGTATTTACTCCTATCGCTGTCCGTAGGGTAAGCGCTGGAGGTGGGTCACCGCACCCACCCGTTGCGGCAGTCGAACAGCGGCCAATCGAACGCGTAAAAGTCTGTTCTGCAGCTAACTGCAATGCCACCCCGAGACTTATCCAGCTGGCACTGCCACCCTGGGGGCGGCTCCACGCCGCGACCGCATGGACGGCCCTACCTGAGGTCGCGGCCTACCACTGCCGCGTCAGGATCGAACGGAATCGTCCCGTCCAGGTCGCTCAGCGGGCGACCTCGGCGAGCATTTCCTTCAAGTTCTTTGCGATCGCGGTCGACGCCTCGGTCTCAAGATAGCTGCTGCGGGCGCGCCAGGTCTCGTAGCCGCCGAGCCGGTGATGTTCCGGCGTGGGCAGGTAGCCATTGTAGCCGTTGGCGAGCGAGATGGTGAAGTGCTCGTCGAACGGCTTCGCCGCCTTGAGGTCGAGACCGATCTCCACGAAGACTTCGCATGGGATCGCGGCAATCGTGAGCCGGCCGATGCGATGAACCTGCAGTTTGACCGGGACCTTGTCGGGATACGCGTCGAGCGCGAGGGCTTCGCGCGCGTAGATGGCCTTCCGATCACTGAACTGGCCGTCCTTGTCGCGCGGCGTGGACGCCACCAACTGGCGGGCGCGTTCGAGTTCGGGCGGCGTGGCCTTGCGCACACCGAGGGAAAGGTCGCGCTCGCGGGACGCCATTGCCGGACTCGCCTGCCACGTCAGGCGGTCCCACGCGCGCATCGCGGCGTCGGTCACGCGGCGCGCGACGATCGCGATCTGTTCCCCCGGAGCGCCACGCGCCCGCGCGGGCGCGGCGTCGTTGAGGGTGTGGAG
>JAEUHA010000442.1 GCA_016793535.1 Opitutaceae bacterium
GAGCGGAAGATTTCGCTGGCCAGCGCTTCGACGACGAGCGTCCGCAGGCCGTAGCCGTCCGCCTTGACCGCCGCCAGGATGTCCTCGACGACGAATGCGTCGACCGGCTCCAGGTGGCGGCCCGTGGCGTAGCTCAGGAACTCCTTGATGAGGTGCTGGACAAACGCGTCCTGCCGGCTGCCGACGAGGATGGCCTTGAACTCCTGGAAGTCGGCGTACTTTTCCCCGGAACTGAACTCACCGCTGGAGTCCACCTTCGGCGCGGGCGCGTTGCCCTTGGGCTTGGGATAGGTGGCGCGCCAGCGGCCGATGGGATCGAAGCTCTCCAGCGCGAAGCCGAGCGGATCGATCTTGCGATGGCATTCGGCGCACGCGACATCGGCCCGGTGGCGCGCGAGCCGGTCGCGGATCGTGGTGGCCCCGCTCACGTCGGGCTCGATCGCGGGCACGACGTCCGGCGGCGGCGGCGGCTTGAGCCCCAGGATGTTTTCGGAAACCCAGACGCCGCGCGTCACGGGCGACGTTTCGACGCCGTTGGCGCTCACGGTGAGCACGCCCGCCATGCCGAGCAGTCCGCCGCGCTGGCGGTTGCCTGCCACGCTGACCCGCTGAAACCCATCCGCGATGCGCAGCGTTTTCTGCTCGGGCAGATTGTAGAGCCTGGCCAGCCGCTTGTCGACGAACGTGAAGTCGGCGTCGAGGAACTGCCGGACCGAACCGTTCTCGCGCAGCAGATGCCGGAAGAAGAGCCGCACTTCCGTCTTCATCGCTTCGGGCAGGTTCTCCGCATAATACACCCGGGTGGATTCACGCGGGGGCGGCATGCCGCCGAGGTCGCGCAGGTTCAGCCAGCTCTCCAGGAAGCCGTTGACCAGACCCGCGACCCGTTCGTCCGCGAGCAGGCGGAGACTCTGCTCCCGGAGCACCTGGGGCGCGGTCAGTTTCCCGGCGGCGGCCGCCGCGAGCAGCTCCGCGTCGGGCGGACCGCCCCACAGCGCGTACGAGAGCCGCGTGGCGAGATCGTACGGACCGAGCTTGGTTTTCATTTCGTCCGTGATCTCGGTGAAATAGAGAAACGACGGCGAGCAGAGGATCATCTTGACCGTATCCAGTGCAGCCTGACGCGGCGTCGCCTTCTCCCGGATCCGCGTCTCGTACGTCTTGCGGATGCCCCCGCGATCGGCACTCGTCAGCGGACGCCGGTAGGCGCGGGCGCCAAACGCGTACAACTGCTCCAGCGCGCGCCGTTCCTGGAACCCCTGGCCCCCGAACACCGCGATTTCCTCCCGGCTGCCGCCGGGCTCGGGGACAGGCCCCGTGATCTTGATCTCACTGATCCGGATGTGCGGGAGCTTGCCCTCGCGCAGCAGATGCGTGCGGCTGACTCCCGCCTTGGCGAACCGGCCCTGGAAGTCGTCCGCATAGCGCTTGTTGATCTGGATGACGGACGACCGCGACTCGTAAGGGCCGTTGGGAAAGATGAAGCGCGGCGTCTGGCCGGCCTCGAGCCAGACGCGAAACGTGAGCCGCTCCGGTTTATCATCGGGCACCGGCGCCTGCGCGAGCAGCGGCTCGATCGCCTGGGGATAATGGATGTGGTTCTTGGTCGCGTCTCCCGGCACAATGCCCAGCAGGAACGGCTCGGAGAAATCGATGCCGAAAAGGCTGGGATCGTAATGGGTGTCGCGGTGCAGCGCCTGCGCCTCGACCTCGATGTCGTAGAGCCCGGACACCGGGACGCCCTTCAGGAACTTCTCGATGTGGCCGTAGCCGCCCTGCCGCGTGTCGGTGTTCGGCTGTTCGTAAAGGCAGAGATAGCGGTAGTTGAACGCCGCCTTGTGCGGGCCCGACAACTCCTCGTACTGCACGAAGCCGTCGTTGAAGAGCCACGTCTGCGGCGGCAGCTCCGGCCGGCCGAGCCGGGTCTCGACCAGGCGGTTGGCGGATTGGAAATACTGGTCGAGCAGAAAGCCGGACGTGACGAGCGACTTGCCGATCGTGTCGATGTGCTCGCTCGCCTTCTCCTTCGGGAAATCCGCCGTGAGCCCGAGCGTGTCCACCCGGCGGCCGAAAAGCGTGGCGAGGGTGTTCTCGTACTCGCGATTCGAAAGCCGCCGCATCACGGTGCGCCCGGCAGTACTCTCGAGCCGGCCGCGCGCGGCGGCGATCCCCTCCCGCAGGGTTCGGATGACGGCCAGCCGTTCGTCGTCGGACGGCTGCTTTTCCTTCGCAGGGGGCATCTCCCGCAGGGTGAGCTGATCGACGATATCCTTGGCATCAATCAGGTCGGCGACCTTGCCGAGCGGCAGCTTGAAACTCTCCAGATCGCGGTCGCCCTTCGCGGTCGCGGTGTCGTGGCACTTGAGACAGTACTGGTCGAGGAAGGTCGCCAGCGCCTTCTGTCCGGCGGGTTCGGCGCCGGCGGCCGCCCCCGCGAGGAGGCTCAGGCCCAGGGCAAAACGAACTCGCCGCGCCCACGCCAGCGGTGCGGCGAGGCCGCGCGGCGCAGCCAGATCCGTGCGTTGGGTGCTCACCGCGGCGAACCCTCCCCACCCGGACATCTGGCAGAGTTCCGTTCCACCTTACGCGAGCCCGAACCGGCCCGTGCTCGTGCCGAACGACTCGGTCTCGAGACCCATGCGCTGGGCGATGTCGACGAAGAGATTGCAGAGCGGAACCTTGTTGGGGCCCGCCGCCGGGAGTTTCTTGAACTCGCCGTGACGATACCCGCCGCCGGCGAGGATGATGGGGAGGTCCGAGTTCTTGTGGGTATTCGCATCACCGATACCGCTCCCGAACACGACCGACGTCGAGTCGAGCAGCGTCCGTTCGCCATCCTCCATCTTCGCCAGCCGGGTGAGAAACTTGCCGAAGTGCTGGATCTGATACGTCTCGAGCGCGACCAGGTGCTTGATCGCCGCCTCGTCGTTGCCGTGGTGGGAAAGCCCGTGATACGACTTGTCGATCCCGAGGTCCTGCGGCAGGAAATCGCCGCCGATCTCCAGCGTGGCGATGCGCGTCGAGTCCGTCTGGAGCGCCAGCGCGATCAGCTCGTAGAGGAGCGGCAGATCCTCGACCTTGTTCTTGTTCACCGGCCGCTCGAGCGGCGGCTTCGGCTTGGGCAGGCCCGCCCAGCGCTGGCGGAGTTCGAGCCGCTTCTCGACGTCGCGAATCGACGTGAAGTATTCGTCCAACTTGGACTTGTCCTCGCGGTTGACCTGCCGCGAAAGCCGGTTCGCGTCCACCAGCACAGTATCAAGGATCGAGGCCTGCAGCCGATTCTCCTGCTGCCGCCGCTCCCGGCGCTCCGGCGCATCCTCGGTGAAGAGCCGGTCGAACAGCTCGGCGGGACCCGAGATCGGCGGCACGCGCACGCCGGACTTCGTCCAGGCGATCTGGCAGCCACCGTGAATGCCGCCCTCGGAGCCGACCGTCAGCGACGGGAAACGTGTCTGGTAACCGATCTCGTCGGCCATGAACTGGTCGATGGAGACGTTGCCGCCGGGCCGGTTCTGCGCCTCGGAATTGAGGACGCCCGAGAGAAAGGAATGGACGGCGAAGTGGCCGCCTTTGACCCCATGGTCGAGGCCGCGGAAAACCGTCATGTGCTTGCGACAATCCCACAGCGGCTTGAGCAGCGTGGTCTGCTCGTACGCCGTGCCGGTGGACTCGGGGAAGAACTGCTTCACCTGGTAACCGAGCAGGTTCCCGATGGCCACGAAACGCCGGGCTCCGGTACCCGCGCCCTTGGCGGTCTGCAGCGCGGAATTGCCCCCGACAGCGCCGGCCAGAAGTGAAGGGAGGGACGGCAGGGCCAACGTGGCTCCGAGGGACTTGAGGATGAAGCGGCGCCGGTTCATGGAGTGAGGTGTTCCGAGGGGATGGGGGTCGGCAAGGGACGTACGCTCATCGCGTCGCGCCGGAAAAGGCGGGCCGTTGACCCTTCAAGCGGCAGCCCCGGGAGCAATGGATGGTCGCGGACCGATTCCAAGCGCGGGGCCGGATTTCTGCGAGTCAAAAACCACCGGGTGGGAATCGTACCCATCGCCCCGCGGTCCGTCCCATGTCGTCCGCTTTCGAGCCCAGGCCGGTTCAGTCTTCCTGTTTCTTCGCCCGCTCCTCGTCGCGCGCCTTCCGTTTCTCCGCCTTCGATTTTTTCCCGCCGCCCGCCGGCTGCGCGCCGGGTCGCTTCGGCGCCCCGCTCATGGGCGCGGCCATCTGGTCGAGCCACGCCTCGTAGAGCTTCGTCAACTCTCCGACCTTGGCCGCGTTCTGCGGCGCGAGGTCGGTCGTCTCCGCCGGATCCCTGGCGAGGTTGAAGAGCTCGACCTTCGCCTGCCCTCGCTGTTGCACGAGTTTCCAGTCACCGGAGCGGACAGCGAACCCGCCCACCTCGCCGCCTTCGCTCCAGTAAAACGTGTCGATGTGCTGCGACGTGGTCCCGGCCAGGAGAGGCAGCAGGCTCCGGCCGTCGAGCGGACGGTCAGTGGGCAGCGGGACGCGTGCGGCTTCCAGCGCCGTGGGCAGGATGTCCAGCGAGCTGACCGGGATGTCGATCGTGCGGCCCCCCTTGAAACCCGCCGGCCACGAAACGATGAACGGCGTGCGGATTCCGCCTTCGTAGTTCTGCTGCTTCGCGCCACGGAGCGGCGTGTTCACCGCGCCCATGGCGCGCGAGCCCCCGTTGTCGGTCAGAAAGAACAGCAGGGTGTTTTCCCACACCCCCGCCTGCTTCAACGTGTCCACCACCCGCCCCACCCCCAGGTCCAGATGGTACAGCATCGCCATCAGCGTGGCCCGCGCCGTCGAGAGGTTGGGAAACTGCTGCTTGAACCGCGCGATGTCCTCCGCGGGCGCCTGCGCCGGGGCGTGAACCGCATTGTACGCGAGGTGAATGTAGAAAGGCTGCGCCTTGTGCTGCTGGATGAACGCCACGGCTTCGTCCGTCAGCCGCGTCGTCATGTAACCCGTGTCCTTGATTTCCTTGCCGTCGCGATACATCGGGCCGGACTCCGGATCCGCCTGCGCGAGGTCGAAGTAGTCGTGCCCGCCGCGACCGAGGAAACCGTACCATCGGTCGAAGCCGCGGCCGATCGGACTCTGCTCGAGCGTGAGGCCCAGGTGCCATTTGCCGTAGGCGGCCGTGATGTAGCCAGCGGGCTGGAGAAATCGCGGGAAGATTTTTTCCGACTGCGCGATGCCGCGGCCGCCTTCGCCGGCCGTATAGACGCCCGCGCGCTGCTGGTAACGTCCCGTCAGCAAGCCGGCGCGTGTCGGCGAACAGACATTCCCCGTGATATAACCCTGGCTGAACCACACGCCTTCACGGGCCAGGGCATCGAGGTGCGGCGTCGCGACCTCCTTCGGGTGATGCGGGTTGAAACTGATGTCGGCGTAGCCCTGGTCATCGGTGAGAATCACGACGACATTGGGCGGCCGGGACTCAGCGGCCCGGCCAACGAGGGGCGCGAGCAGGCTGGCGCCCAGCAGGAGGACGGAGAGGGCAGGCAGAAAGGGTCTCATCGCGGGAGACTGGGTTCAGGGGCGGAGCAGTGCCTTTTTTTGTCAGCCGGAGCGGATTGTCCACCGCCCGTTCCAGGCGACCATTCGCTCGCTCACTTTTTCGGCTTCGCGATCGCCTGATCGGCCTCGGCGAGCGTGGCGGGACCGGCCGAGAGCGCCGGACCGATCCGGTCGAACCGCAACTCCGCGGGCAGCCGGGCGACAAGCGCGGACCAGCCTTTGGGCTCCGTCTCGTAGAGGAAGTGGCGCGGATTGACGTAGTTCATCTGGCCGTCAGCGGGCAGATAGTCGCACGCCAGCAGGCGGATGGCGCGCAATTCGGCATCGAACTCCCGCAAGCGTAGCCGCAGCTCAGTCTGGCGCGGGTGGTCGGCTTCGCTGACCCGGCGATAAGCCAGGTCGATCGCCGGGACGACCCGCTCGGCGCAGAGGGCGCCCGCCCCGGACGGACGCGGTCCGCTCAGACGCCGCAAGAAACTCGCCGGCAGCTCCGGCGGCCGGTAGCCGCGGGGCGGGTTCCAAACATCATCGAACGCGAACAGCCCTAGCGGATCCGCCAGCGTGAGGTCGCTGATCACACGGTTGATCGCGTCCTTGACCGACCGCGGCGTGCGGGTGCCCTGGCGCATCGTGCCGACCCGCCCGAGATCGAAGTACGACTGGCCGTCGTGCTGCACGATGAAATCGCGCCGGTACGAGTCGGGGATTCCCGGTGCGTTGGCGAACGCGAGCGCGATGCGATTCGAAATTTCCGCCAGCGTCCCTTCGGGCACCGCCACGATCTGCCGGCGACGCAGGTAGGCCGCAACGGCATCCGCGTGGGCGTGGCGCGCCTGCCCCTCGCGGGCCCCGCCCGGACCGAGCTGGCGCACCAACTCGTCGATCAGGCGCGGGACCGTGCGCCGGAGGTCCCCGGTCGCCCGTTCGGGCGTCTCGAAACCGTAGCGGGTGTCCTCCACGTGCGTCTCGCCGGCGAGGCGGACGAACTTTCCGCCGAGCACCGCCAGGCAGTCGTCATCGCGAATCGACGCGTGCGACAGCCAGACGACTCCGTCCTGCGCCGCCCCCGCTTCGCGAATCGGTGCCAGCTCGATCTCGTGCCGGAGTTCCGGACCGCCCGGCGTGCGCACGTCGAAGCCTGCCGCATTGAGGCGCTGGGTCCAGTTGCGCTGAAGGTCGTCGTCGCTGAGTGAAAACCACGCGCCGCGGGCAAGGTGCAGGTTGACGAATCGTGCCGACAGCAGGCTGAAACCCGTGATGCCGCCCAACGCGACCTCGGGACGAGTTCCCCGGGGCGCAGGCGAGGCTGAAAATGCCGCGCGCCGCTCCTCCAGCGGGGCCGGGCCCGCGAGCCAGGCCGCCCACGCGTCCGTGGGGGCCGGAGCGGCCACGGAGCTCGCGGCCGCGCGCGCATAGACCTGAGCCACCGCCTCGCGGATCGCCGCCGCGACCACAGCGCGAGTGAGCGGGTCCGCAGCGACGCGAACCACGCTCGCGCGCGCCATCACAGCGAGCGCGGGCTGCGGCCGGCCCGCGCGCAGCACGCGCACGGGCACTTTCAGGCGGGCCTCGATGAGGATCGTCGGATACGTCACCTTTCCCACCTCGCGTCCACCGCGCGTCGTGCGGTGGGTCACCGTCCCGCCGCCCAGGGTGACCTCGAGGGCGACCGCGCCGGACGGATCGGTCCGACGCCCCTGGTGCTCGAGCGCGCGGATGATGTCGATGTAGGCTTCGGTGTTCCTGCCGTAGAGTTCCTTCATGAACTCAGCCCAGCGCAGGCTGAGGCGCGGACGATCGGCCTGGGCGAGCACCTGGGCCGGTGTGAGCCGCGGCGCACGCAGCACCGCCTCGCGCCACGCGGTCGCGGTTTCGAACGCCGGATCGGGCGGACGCCAGGGCGCAGAACTTCCGACCACCGCGCCGAGCGCGTCGACCTGCCGGCTGTACTCTTCAAAACTCAACTTCGGCTGCATCCAGTCGTCATCGAACAGGCGCGGCGTTGGCGCCGGCGCGGGAGACTGGGCGCGAAGCGCACCGGCAACCAAGCCGGCGACTGCCGCGACCGAGAGACGGAGGAGGGTGACTTTCATCGGAGGTCCGCCAGGCGGCGCGCCCAACGCCAGCCCGCAGGAAGGCGGACTTCCCCGGTCCTGGCAAGGTCCGCGCGGCGACTCGACTCCCGGCACCGGGTACGCAGACTTTTCCCCATGGCACTTCCATCCCGCGCTGACGCCCAGCGGCTGCTCGAACAGCACGTCACCGACGAGTACCAGCGCTATCACGCCCGCATGGTCGCCACCGCGCTGGAAGGCTACGCCGGCCGTTTCGGCGGTGATCCCGAGCTCTGGTACCTCACGGGGCTGCTGCACGATCTCGATTTCGAGCAGCACCCCGACTCTCATCCACGCGAGTCGCTGCAGTGGTTTCGCGACTGGGGCTATCCGGAGGAACTCATCCACGCGGTCGAGGCGCATGCGTATGGCTATAATGGGTACACCACCCTGCCCCGCACGCCGCTGGCCGCCGCGCTCCTCGCCACCGACGAACTCTGCGGCATCTTCTATGCCTACCGAAAGATGAATCCCGTCCGCTACGGCGAGATGAAGCCTGCTTCCATCCGGAAAAAAGTGAAGGACACGGCGTTCGCGGCCAAGGTTGACCGCGCCACGATCCACACGGGGTGCACGCACCTCGGCGTCAGCCTCGATGACCACATCGCACACCTCATCGGTTTCCTGCGGGAGTTCGACTGACGCGCGCCCGCGCCGCGGCCCGAGCATCGCGTTCCGCCGGTACGTGGTCCGTCCGGCGATGAACTTCGCTGCCGTCGCGAAACGCCGCCTCCTCGGCGCAAGCCTGGTCGCACTCGGTGCGCTCTCCGGCGCCCGCGGCGCCGACCTCGCCACAGACGCGCCTCCGCGCTTCACCCGCGTCAGCCTGGCGCCGGCGCTCGTCTCGGTTCCCGTCGATCCCGCCGGACTCGGAACCGGAGCCGCGTTCACGCTCTGGCTGCACCTGCACGGCGCGCCCAACGTCGTCGAGGCGCAGTTTACCGCCAGCGGCGCGCGCGGCGTGCTGGTCAACGTGACCCTGCCCGGGCTCTCGAAAATCTACGCCGACCATTTTGCGGACGACACCCGTTTCGCGGCACTGCTGGCGGCGACGACCGACGCCGTGCAGCGCACGCACCCCCTCCCGGCGCGCCGCCTGGCCCGCGTCGTCGTATCGTCGTTCAGCGCCGGGTTCGGCGGCGTGCGGCAACTGCTCCGCCAGCCCGCCGCGCTCGCGCGGATCGATGCGCTGGTAATGGCGGACTCGATCTATTGCGGATACACCGGGGACCCGGCCCGGCGGCAGGTCGATCCGGACCTGATGGCGGGTTTCCTGCGTTTCGCGCGCGAGGCGGCGGAGGGCCGGAAGCAGTTTGTCCTGAGCCACAGCCGGCAGGTGCCGGACGGATACGCGAGCACGACGGAGACGGCCGACTATCTCCTTTCGCAGCTCGACCTCGCGCGGGCCAGCGCCGCGACGGAAACCTGGCCCGGGGGATTGCGGCCGCTGACGCACGCCCGGCGCGGAGGATTCCTCGTGCTCGGCTTCGACGGCGAGGCTCCGGACGACCACATGAATCACCTGCGGCAGCTGGGCGCGTTGCTCGCGCGGCTGACGGCGCCTGCATCCACCCCCACGCCGAGGTAGTGTCTCAGGGGCGCGCGGCGCGAGGTGCGGGGAGGTGTTTGCCCAGAAACGCCTCGATCCGCGCCAGCACGTCGGCCCGCTGGCGCGGCACAAGCAACCCTTCAAGATCGTCGAACTTTGCCACGATCTCGTGCGGCCGCTTCGTCTGCCGCAGGGCCGCGGCGAACAACCGGGCCGCCTCGCGGGAAGTCGTGCCGGCGTTTCCGTTGATGAGAAGGACAGGCGCATCGATGCGATCGACGTGCCGCGAGGGCGAGGTATCCGACAATTCAGCAAGGTCGGCCGACGGATCACCGATCATCTCTCTGGCGCGCGCCAGCAACGCCGGGTGCAGCCCGCCGGCATGCTCCATCTGCCGCGGCCAGTCGACAATGCCGTCAATGCTGACCGCCGCGCGGTAGAGCCCGGGATTCTGCACCACATTCATTAGGGCGCTGTAGCCGCCCTCTTCCTCGCCCACGATCGCGATCCGCTGCGGATCCGCGATGCCCTGCGCGATCGCCCATCTCGCCCCGTCGGCGATATCGGCCTGCACTTCGCGCCCAACCCGGCGGCGACCGCGCCGGTGAAACTCGTCGCCGTAACCCGAAGAACCGCGCGCGTTGACCTGCAGCACGGCGTATCCGCGGCTTGCGAGAAACTGATTGAACACGTCGTGGGCCCAAAACGCCCGCGCCCAGAACTGCGCGTTTGGTCTCACTACCAGCGGCAGTTGCTTCGCCTCGCTCCCCGCGGGGATCGTCAGATAGCCGTGGACCGTCAGCCCGTCGCGGGTCACGAATCTCACCGGCTGGCACTCGGCGGTCCGCGCTGGATCGACCCACGGCCGTACCGCGAAGAGCGGCTTCAGCTCCACCTTCGCGCGGTCGAACTGGAAATAAACTCCGGGATTCCGGGCGGACACCGCCAGCACCACCATCCGCTGCAAGTCATCGCTCAGGCTGACGATGTGGTTCACCGTGCCCGGCAGCGCCTTGTCGAGCGCCTGCTGCACGCCGGCCAGTTCCCCGTGCAACCAAAACGTCCCGGGCTTTTCCGCGAGCCACCGCACACCGAGCAGTTCGTGATTGCGTGGCGCCACCACCAAGCTGGGCAAGATGTCGAAGTAGTCGTGCGCCAGCAGCAGTTCGGCGAAGCCCTGCTTCGCTACATCGTAGGCGTAAAGCGCCCAGCGGCCCTTTTCGTCTGGCCGGGTCAGCCAAAGCGTGCGGCCGTCGCCCGAAAGCCCGTGGACCCGGACGCGATACAAAATATCATCGAGTCCCGCGAGCGGCGCCCAGGCTCCGGTCGGTTCGGTCTGGCGGACGACGGCGTGCCGGGTCCCGTCGTCGCGCACACCCAATGCAACCGCGCCGTTCCGGTCGGCTAGCCACAGCACGATCTGGCCGGGATTCTCCACTTCGCGGATGGATCGACCCAGCCGGGTGTTGATGCGGTCGACGTGACTGAAGCGCGGAACGTAATGTTCCTGATAGGCTCCCGGCACCGGCATCTCATGGGCCTGCGCCAGCACCTCATCACTCCGCGCTCCCGCGAAGCGGTGGAACAACACCATGCCCGGCGCGGGCCCGTTGAGCGCGGCATTGCGACCGGTGCGGTCGACACTGGCACCCCGGCCGTAAAGCACGCGATCCGGGCCAAGCCAAAGCGGTACGCCCGGTGCCGCGCCTGCACTCACCGTCGTGACTTTGCCGGAGTCCCAATCGCGGAACTGCAGGACCCACGACCGATCTTCGCCAACTTGATACGCCAGCGTCCGACCGTCGGGTGAAATCGAAACGCCGGACACTTCATGCTCCCGCGCATACTCGCGCACCGGCCCTGGCGACGGCACCTTTTCGGCCGCCGGCAGCGACGAACTCGCATCCCAGAAACCGACGGCTACAAGGAAACGAAACAGCGTCCTGCGGCAGGCTGCACTCATGGGGCGTGACCGTATTGACTCACATCGCGCGGGCAAGAACACGGAGGGCTCATCGGACGAATCGGGTCGCGCCACCCTGCACCGACCCGCCGGTCGTTTCGCCTCACGGACGCTTCGCTGCGTTCTTGCTGCGGGATTGCTCGAGCATCCAGACATAAAGCCCGTCGGTGCCGTAGGCCTGATCCCAGCAATTGTGCCCCACCTCGGGATACTCGGTGTAGATCGCGTTTGCGCCCGCCTGCCGCAGCGCCTCGGCCATGTCCCGGTTGGCCTTCACGGTTTCGGGACGGTCCTTGTCGCCGCAGAAATTCCAGATCGGCAGTCGCGCCGCCGCGAATTTCGCGGCGCTGGCCAGGTCGGGCCGGCCGCACATCGGCACGACCGCGGCCCACGCGCCCGGATCCCGGGCGGCAATGCTCCAGCTGCCACTACCACCCATCGACAGTCCCGTCAGGATGACACGATCCGGGTCGGTGCTGAACTCCGCCTGCACCTGCCGCAGCATCCCGAGCGCGCGCTGCGCATCCGGTCCGTCGACGAGCCAGTTCGAATCACGCCGGCATTGGGGCAGCACGACGACGAACGGGAATTTTGCCTTCCGTTTCCAGAGGGCCGGACCGATGCCGGCCATCATCTGGTCGATGTTGTTCGCGCCTCGCTCGCCGCTGCCGTGGAGAAACAACATGACGGGCGGGTGCTGCCCCGGCTGATACGACGCAGGAATGAAAACCACGAACGGATGTTTCGCGCCCTCCGCATCGACGAAGACGCGCGACTGAAACCCGCGCGTCCCGGCGTCCGCCGCCCGCGTGATCGCCGGAGCGAGGAACAGGAAAGCGATGAGGAAACTCCACTTCCAGGCGGCGGGGTACATGGCTTCGTTCTGTCGGCTGCGAGCCGGGCCGCAATCCGTTTCAACCAGTCGCGCCCTCCGGCGCGGTCATTTTCCCCGGCCGGGCTTTCGCGCCGCCTGCAGCGCAATCGCCTCCTGGTGGAGCCGATCGAAGAAGCCCCGTCCGTGCCGGGCGATGATCGCCGGTCGCATCACGCGATTGAAGCGGTCGACATACCTCGCCTGCGCCTCCGTCGTCATCTCCTCCACGGGACGAAGCTCGACGCCATACTGGGTGCGCGCGATCTCACGCCGCTCGGCGTCCCAGCCCACCCGCGCCCCCGATTCGATCAACGCCAGCCTTCCCGCCGCCAGTTCCGCCTCGGCTTCCTTCGCGCCATCGCGCGCCGCGTAGGCGTCGGTCACGCGCGCGCCGACGGGCGCCGGCGCCGGGGCGTTCGCTTTCCAGTAGACGTAGTACCCGCCGAAAACCGCCAGACAGAGCAGCGGGCCGACGAGGTAGTTGGGTTTCATCGCGATTACAAAGTTTCCAGGAACCGGATACGGCCGGCGTGCTCACGCAACCGCGCGCAGCCGCGTTTCATGCTCCGCTCCCGTGCCCGAACGCTGCCCCACCCGCGCCGTCGACCGGCCGGAGGGATGAGTCGGGCCGCCTGGGACCGGGACGGCCGCAAGCGAGAGTCGGGCGACGCTGATTCGCGATCTCATGGGGACGGGAACTGATCCAAAGCCTCAACCCTCCGGCGGAGATGCCGCAAGGTCGATTGCTCGCGCCGGAACCACGCGCTGAACCAGTCGCCTTCAAGCCTGCCCTCGCCTCGGAACTTCCGAATCCGGCTCGATCCCGCCCGCCGCGAGTGGCGAAGGCGGCCCGGGTCGATGCGGCCGTGGGGATGTGAGCCGTTCAGACGTTCCTTGAGCTTTGAGGTCGGTCCGGCTGAGGATGCGGGCAGCGGCAGGAATTCCCCTTCTCCGCACCACCCTACCCCGTCATGCCTCTCCGTTCGTGCTTCCCGCTCCGCCGGCTGCGGCTCGCGGTGATCGCCGTGGTCCTCGCGCCGGGCGCGTTGGCCGCCACGCTCACGGTGACGGTCAGCAGTGCCGACTCCGCGCAGTTTCTCCAGCAGGCCCGCGTCGAGCTTTCTCCGCCGGGACGCGAGGCGATGACGGATCCCTTCGGCGTCGCGGTGTTTCCCGATGTCGCACCCGGCGACTATTCCGCGCGGGTGTCGTACCTCGGATTTCCCGACGTCGTGGCGGCGGTGCGCGTCACCACGGCTTCGCGCGTCGACGTGCCGGTGGCGCTGAAGACGGATCGCGCCGTCCAGCTCGCCGCCTTCGTCGTGACCTCGGAGCGCGAGGGCAATGCCGCCGCACTCACGCGCCAGAAAAACGCCGACAGCGTGCAGAATGTGATCGCGATGGACGCGCTCGGCGTGCTCGCGAACGACAATCCGGCCGAACTGCTCACGCGGCTGCCCGGCGTCTACTCGCTGCCCTCCGACGAAGGCAATCTCGACCGGCCCACCATTCGCGGCCTCCCCGCCGCGCTGAACACCACGACCATCGACGGCGGCACCGTGGTGTCACAGCTCGCGATGAGCCGCACCCCGATCTACACCAACATGACCGCGAGCAATTTCGAGGAGATCGAGGTCACGAAGGCCCTCACCCCGAATCTGCCGGCCGACTCGATCAGCGGTCGCGTCAACTTCAAGACGAAGACCACGCTCAACCTGCGGACGAAGCGCGAGCTCACCTTCCGCGCCGGTGGGAAATGGTCGCCGGCGTTTCTCGAGTTCACCCCGCGCCGCACCACGCCACAGGTGCAGCCCAACCTGTCGGTGAGTTACCGCGAGGTGTTTGGCGTCTTCGGCGAGGACCGGAATCTCGGCCTGAGTGCGAACGTCGTCTACAACGACAACATCACGCAGCGCATGCGCACGCTTTCGACCGTCGACACCGTCGGGCTGACGCCCCGCTTCACCCACAGCTATTCGCGCACCGACGGCGTGCAGGACCGGATCCTGTACACCGGCAGCGTCCGCACCGACTTCCGCCTCGGCGCCCACTCGCGATTCTACTTCAGCGCCATGCGCAGCTTTCAGGAACAGGCGACGTCCCGGCCCGGCAACTACCAGGTCGCTTACAACGCGAACCTCGCCACCGCCGGCCGCGCCTTCGCCACCGGCGTCACGGCCGACGGCGCTCCCACCGGTGGCGGCAACATCCGCCCGGGCTCGACGATGCAGCGCACCGAAGTGCTGCGCTCGACCCGCGCCACGTTTCAGGCGGCGACGAATCCGTTCGAGGCCGACGACCTGACCGACTACCAGCAGTTGGGCGGCGAACATCGCCTCGGACGCTGGCAGATCGATTACGCCCTCGGCAATTCGCGCAGCGAGCGCAACACCGGCGCGTATCGCCAGCATTCGGTCCGCCGCAACTGGACCGCCACCGTCACCAATATCGGCTGGGTCCTCGACAAGTCCGCGAGCGAGGAATTCCCCGTCTTCACGCAAACCTCCGGGCCGAGCATCTACGACCCGCGCAACTATGCCGGCGGAAGCGTTTCGCAGACTTCCGCCGTCTCCGTCAACCGGGCGAGCCGGGCCGAGGTCAACGTGAAGCGTGAGACGGAGATCAGCGGACACCGCGTGCTGCTCAGTTTCGGCGGGCTCGGGACCCGCCAGTCGTCGGTCCAGGATTCCGGTTCGCGGGTTTCGACCTACGTCGGTCCGGATGGCGTGGCCGGGCTCAATCCCGCCACGCGGATCAACGACGACGACCTGACCCGTTTCGCGTCCTTCCCCGAACTGTCGCCGCGGCTCGGGCTCGGCCCGATCCCGGCGTTCGATCCGGGAAAGTACAGCTACTCCCTCGATCACGAGCCCGGCCAGTGGCGCGTGGATCCCTATCAGGTGGAGTCGGCGCGGCGCGCCGGCCAGTCCGGCGTGCGCGAAAGCATTCTGGCCGGATACGCGATGGGCTCGACGCGCTTCGGTCCCCTGGGTGTCGTCACCGGAGTGCGCTGGGAGGAGTCGCGCACGCGCTCGAGCGGCTACATCCGGCGCGCGACGCTGCCGGGCATCACCGACCCCGTGGCGCGCACCGACGCGGAATTCGGCACGTCACCCACCGTCCGGCGCGGCGTGACGCGCGCCTTTTTTCCCAGCATCCATTTTCGCCACGCGTTCACGCCGAACCTCATCGGCCGGGCCAGCGGGTCGACGAGCATCGGTCGCCCCGCCCTCGGCGACCTCGTGCCGAGCTTCGCGGTGTCCGACGTGAACCAGACGGTCACCCTCGACAACCCCTCGCTCAAACCGCAGTTCGCGCACAGCTACGATCTCTCGCTCGAATACTACCTGCAGCCGATGGGGCAGATCTCGATCGGGCTGTTTCGAAAGGACCTGACCGATTTCGTGTTTCGCCAGGAGATCGGCGTCGTCGCGGCAGGACCGGACAACGGCTACGACGGCCAGTACGCTGGCTACGACATCGTCACGAATGGCAACGGCGGCACCGGGCGCGTCGACGGCATCGAGGTATCCTACCTGCAGCAGCTCACGTTTCTGCCCGGCGCGCTGCGCGGTCTCTCGGTCCTGTTCAACTACACCCACCTCCGCGCCACCGGAGACTACGGCCAGGCGAGTGGCGGGACGAGCGGACTGGTCGGCTTCGTCCCTGATACCGCCAACGTCCGGCTCGGCTACAAGTACCGCTGGTTCGCCCCTTACGTCCAGTGGAGCTACGTCGGCCGGAGCCTGGGCAACTTCGCCGCCGAGCCGCAACTCCAGTCCCACCGGCTGGAGCGCCGGGTCGTGAACGCCGGCTTTTCCCTGCGGCTGCCGCGCAATCTCGAGTTCTTCCTCGATGTGGCGAACCTCTTCGACGAGCCGCAGCGCACCACGCATTTCGTCAGCAGCGATCGGCTCAGCACCTATTACAACGGCGCGTTCGTGAGCTTCGGGCTCAATGGACGCTTCTGAACGCAGCCCTATGCCACGCAGCAACCTTCCTGAGTTGATTTTCGCCTTCGGCCTCCGCCTCCGCGCGCTGGCGTTCTGGCTCATGCTCGGCGGCGTCGCGCCGGGCGCCGAACCCGTCGCGTCGGAAACCGACCTGGTGCCGCTGCGCTCCGCGGCTCCGCACGGCCTGGGGCCGATCACCCTGCCCGGCCTGAGCCACACCGTGCTCGGCGCCGCCTCGGTGTTCGGTGGCGCGCGGCCCGACCTTTTCGTCATGACGCGCGGCGGTCCCGCCGGCCTGCATCTCCTGCGCTACCTGCGGACGGGGCCCGGAGACGCGCCGATCTTTGCACCCCCGCAGCTGCTGCCCCGGCCGTTTGCCGAAGGCAGGGGCACCGTGTTTGCCCTGGCCGACGGCAGCATTCACGGGCTCTGGCTGGAAAAAAACGTCCTGCACCGCACGACGTTCGACCGCACGACGCTGACGTTCACTCCGGTCGGAACCGTGCCCCTGGCGGGTCTCGCGGCCGGCGCCCAAAGCGTCGCGGCGTTTCCCGGGGAGAACGGCGCACTCGATCTCGTCCTCGAAGTGACGGGCGAGTCCACCCCCGCCCGCAGCCCGGTCACCAACCCGTCCTCCGCGGACTGGCGACCGTACGATGGCGCCGGCATCTCCACGGCGGCGGCCCGCTTCCGCTATCTCGTCGGCGCGCATTGGCCGGCGCCGCCTGCGCGGACGCTGGAGCGGATTCGTCAACTCTCGGCGACCCGCCGCGAAGTCTACTGGGGCATGATGCAACTCTCGCCGCTGCCGCTCGGCCCCGGCGCCGCGCGCGGCCTCGTCACGGGCGCCCGCCTCGGAGTCTTTCACTACTACGCGACGATCGATCCGACCGCGACGGGCGCTCCGGCCCGGGTGCTCATCGCCGGCGAGGACGGCAACGTGCTCCGCCACCCCAGCGTCGGCGCCGCGCCGCGCGCGTATCCCTCCTCCACCCCGGACACCGCGCATTTCATCGCGAGCGGCGAGAGCGCCCTGTATTTCTACGGTGCGACCGGCCGCGTCACGCCCGGCGGCGCGCCGATCTTTCGGGAGCCGGTCGCGCTGCTGCAAGAGGACGCCGCCCTCTACGCGGGGACGTTGCCGAGTCCGTCGGTCATCGACTGGGACGGCGATGGCGCGAGCGATCTCGTGGTGGGCAATTCGGAAGGCTTCATCCTCTTCTTCCGGAACCTCGGCACCGACGAGACCCCACGCTTCCTGCCGGGCGAACGCCTGCGGGCGGCGGGCCGCGACATCCATCATCAGGCCGGCTATGCGGGCAGCGTGCAGGGCACCGCCGAGGCGCGCTGGGGCTATGTCAGTCCGACGGCGTTCGACTGGAACGAGGACGGCCGGCCCGACCTCGTCGTGGGGGACATCACGGGCAACTACGTCGTCTATCTCAATCGCGGCACGCGCACGGCACCCGCGCTCGACGCCGCGCGACCGCTTTATTGCGACGGACTCGACCTGCACGGCGTGTGGCGCTCCCGACCCGCCGTGGGCCGGCTCGGGGACCGCGTGGCCCTCGTGATTCCCGATGACGAAGGTCATCTGCACCTCTACTGGCGATTCGACGACTACAACGTCGCGGACGGCGGCAAGCTCCGGCTCGACGACGGCGGGCTGATCGCGACGACGTATGATCCCGCGGGCGGCACCGGACGCTGCAAACTCGATTTCTACGACGTCGATCGCGACGGCCGCCTCGACCTGCTCGCCGGCACCGGCCGGCGTGGGGCGATCCCGAACCGTGAGACCGGCTACCCGCTTCCGGTGCTCGGCGCGCGCACGCTGAACACTCCGCTCTTCCTGCGCAATGTGGGCACGAACGAGCGGCCGGTGTTCGCGCCGCCGGTGCCGTTCGCGCACGGGACGCACGGCCTGGTCCAGCCCGGTGGCGCCCACGAGTGCGGCGTCGTCGGCACGCGCCTCGGCGGCGGCCGCGAAACCAATCTTCTCGTCGCCAACGAAGCCGGCCGCCTCTTCCTTCTCCGCGGCCAGCACCTCCGGCTGCTGACGCGCGAGCAGGTCGAGACCTACCGGAACAAGCCGAACCCGTTTCCCGCGTCTCGTTGACCCGAACGCGGTCCGCGTGACGCCCCTCGGACGAAAAGCCGAACGCGGTTGCGCGCCGTGACCGGACACGTTCGGTTGGAAGGCGCATGGCAGAATCTCCCGCGGACGACCTTCATGCCCGTCTCGACGCGGTGTACCGCGCGGAGGCCGGCCGGGTCCTGGCCACGCTCATCCGGCTCCTGGGCGACTTTACCCTCGCCGAGGACGCGCTCCACGATGCGTTCAACGCCGCGCTGGAACGCTGGCCCAGGGAAGGCGTGCCGGCGAATCCGCGCGCCTGGCTGATCTCGGCCGGACGATTCAAGGCGATCGATGCGTTGCGCCGCCGGGCCCGGTTCGATGCCGCCCACGCGGACATCGTCGACACGCTGCAGGGCGCGGCGGCCGCGGTCGTCGACGACGAGCTGCCGGACGACCGGCTCCGGCTCATCTTCACCTGCTGCCACCCCGCCCTTCCGCCGGATGCCCGCGCGGCGCTCACCTTGCGCGAAGTCTGCGGACTCACCACCGAGGAGATCGCGCGCGGCTTCCTCACCTCCGCACCGACGATCGCGCAGCGCATTGTCCGCGCCAAGGCCCGGATCCGCGACGAGCGCATTCCGTATCAGGTGCCCACGGGCGCGGAGCTGCCGGAACGAATCGGTGCGGTGCTCGCCGTGATCTACCTGTTGTACAACGAAGGCTACTCCGCGTCGTCGGGGCCCGCGCTGACCCGCGTCGAGCTTTCCAGCGAAGCCATCCGCCTGGGTCGCGTCATGCTCGAGCTGATACCGGAGCCCGAGGTCCTCGGCCTGGTCGCGCTCATGCTGCTGCACGAATCCCGGCGCGAGGCCCGGGTCAGCGCCGCGGGCGAGCTGGTCCTGCTCGAGCAGCAGGATCGCTCGATCTGGAACCCGACCTTCATCCGCGAAGGCGTCGCCCTGGTGGAACGGGCCCTGGCGTCCCGCCGCTTCGGGCCCTACACCCTGCAGGCGGCGATCGCGGCCGTCCACGCCGAGGCGCCAACCCCGGAGGCGACCGACTGGCCGCAGATCTGCGCGCTCTACGCCGCGCTCCTGGCGCTGCAACCCTCACCGGTGATCGAGCTCAACCGCGCCGTGGCGGTCGCGATGCACCAGGGCCCGGCGGCCGGACTGGCCCTGATCGACGAACTCGTTCGCCGCGGTGAACTGCGCGACTACCCGCTCGTATCGGCGGCGCGCGCGGACCTCTGCCGCCGCCTCGGTCGCCGCGAGGAGGCCCGGGCCGCGTACGCGGAGGCGCTCGCGCGGGCCCGGACCGAGCCGGAGCGGCGCTACCTGCAAAAACGCCGCCGCGAAATGGAATGAACTTTTTTTCCGCCGCGGTCGAAATCCGCTCGGCCCAATCGACTATCTGGAACACGGGGCCCACGTCCGGGCCCTCCCCACACTACCATGAAATTCATCTGTCTCGGATATATTGATGCCGCCGCCTTCGCCGCGCTGCCGGATGCTGAACGTCACGCGATGATGGACAGCTGCTTCGCCTACGACGACTACCTCCGCGCCAACGGCCACTTCAAAGGCGGCGAAGCACTCCAGCCGCCGGAAACGGCCATGTCCCTGCGCTACGCCAACGGACGTGTCGTGGTCACCGACGGACCGTTCGCGGAAACCAAGGAGCAGCTCGGCGGCATCATGATCCTCGAAGCGCGCGACCTGAACCACGCCGTCGACCTGATTTCGAAGCATCCGGGCGCGAAGGCCGGGCCCTGGGAAATACGGCCGGCCGCCGACCTGGGCGAGATGGTCCGGGAAAGCGAGGCGCGGCGCCGGGCCCGACGCCCGGCGTGAGACCGCGGCGCCGCCTCGATCGGAGATACCTTACTGGTCCGCGGGCCAGCGCACCAAGAACGCCAGCTGCGCCTCGCGGTCCGGCACGTTCGCGTAATCCGCGCGCGCGAGAAACTTCATCGGATAGGCGGGCTCGAGCGCGAGGACGGACACCTCGGTGCCGGCGGTCGCAAACACGGCCCGCCACGCTCCGCAGGTGATCTCGGAGCGGTCCGGACCGCGCCGTCGAATCCGGCGGGTGCGGTGCGGACTCGGGTCGCGGCCCAGCAGCGCCCGGAGTCGCACCAGGAAATCGACCGCCCACGTTTCGCGCAGCCATCGTGCCTGGGCTGCGGCGAGGTCGGACACCGTGACGGCAAACGGCGGCGGTTCCCGCAACTCGGCTTCCAGCGTGTCGATCCAGCCGGCGCGCGCATCGGCGAACGCATCGTACGCGGCCACGTACGGCTTGAGGTCGAGCACGGGCGTGCCGTCGACGAGGTCGCAGGGGCCCAGGCGCAGGCAGCGGCCCTCGATGCCGAGCAAGCGCACGACGGTCAGACCGAGTGGATTCGGCCGGTGGGGCGACCGGGTGGCGAACACGCCCCGGCGGCGCGCCGGACCCCGTGGTGGCAGGACCAGCGGCCGCCAGGAGTCGTTGCGATGAAACCACCAGAGCAGCCACACCCGATCCATGCCGGCCAGGTCCTGCAGGGCCGCCTCGTAGTCGCAGTCCGGCAGCAACTCCAACACATTGCTCGCCTCGTCCGCGCCCGACGGCTGGTGCCCGGCCTGAAACTTCACCTGCTGCCGGGTGCGGAGGAACCCGATGGGGTGAAGCGTGAGCGACGGATGCAAGCTCACCAAGAGGCCGGAACGGCGGCCGGACGTCTATACCGGATTAGGCAAAGGTGCAGCCGTACTCGAGTGTACGCTTCGTCGCAGCCGGGGCGCTGACAAAGCAGCGCCCACCCAGCCTGGGCTGCACCCTCGCTGAAACGACGCTCGACCTCGAAGCGAGGGAAGCCGCTGGGCGCCCGCGTCGGCGCAAACCCAGGTACGCCTACGGCACTTCGTACACTTCGACCAGGGCCGTTCCGGTGGTGTTGGCCACGCCGCGGACCTCGACCGTGTAGTTACCCGGTGCCAGCGTCACGAGCACGGCGGCATCGCGCGAACCGGCGGGGAGTTGAAACGCGCCGACCTGGTTGAACGCCGCGGTCAAAGCGGGCGTGCCACCCCAATCGTTGTTCTCGCCGATGCGCGTCGGGCCGGAGAAAAGCGCGAGCTGCGGATCCGCGACCGCGCCCGCAACGTTGAACGGCGCCGGGGCGAGCGTGGGGCCGATGGCGCGGACCAGCACCGTCTTCGAGGCGGTGCCGCCGACGACGAAGCCGGCGGTGAGCCCGGGGCCGAGATCCTTCAGAACGGAAACATTGACGAGCCGCGGGGTGGCAACCGTGAAGCTCGCGGGCGGCGTCGATTCATAGAGCTCAGCGAGGACGTCGCCGCTGAGATTGCCCACCGGCGAGACAATGACGGAGTTGTTGCCGGCGCCGATCGTGGTGGCCACGGCCGCATCGCGTGAACCGGGACCGGTAAACGCGAACGCTCCCACGGCCACCATCGCCGAGGCAATGGGCGCGCCACCGCCCCAGTTGTCGTTTTCACCGGTCTTGGCCGCACCCACATAGAGTTCGAGCTTCGGATCGGAAAGCGCCCCGGCGACACCCAGCGGCAGGAGCGAGGGTCCGACCGCGCGAATGACGAGCGGTTTCGCCCCCGAGGTGCCGGCACCGCCCACGACGTACCCCATGGTAAACGAATCCGCGCCACCCGCGAGCGCGGTGAGAATCGAGAGGTTGATCAGCCGTCCGGCGACGCCGGCACTGACCGTGAGCGTGGCCGGCGCGCTCGTCACCGAGCCTCCCTGATTGAAGACGCGGACCGAGTAGCTGCCCGCGTTGGCGGGCCCGGCGGCGGAAATGGCGTAGGAGGACGCGGTCGCACCGGGGATGGGCGAGTTGTTGAAACGCCACTCATAGCTCAGGGCGGTGCTGGTGGCGGTGACGGAAAAGACGACGCTGCTGCCGGGAGCAACGACGTGGGACTGCGGGCCGGCGGCGATCGTGGGGGCCGCGGGGATGGTGCTGACGTCGAGGCGGAACGCGCCAAAGCGGGTGCCCCCGCCCGCCAGCGCCCCATATCCGACGATCTGGCCGGCATCGTTGATCGCGGTGGCCGCGTTGAGACTCGCGAACCCCGAGGCCGCGAGATTCGTGACCAGCGTATTGAGGTCAACAATACCCGTCGTCGGCGTGTAAACGAAGGCCCGACCCACCGAGTTTTGACCAACCACGACACCCGCGGAGTTGATGCCGACGGCAGCGCTCCCCAGCGAACCGGACCCGGTGGGATCGATATCGATGACGTTGCCACCTGAGAAGATGACCGCATGGAGCTGGCGGTTGGTCGACTCGTTCGACTGGCCGACGACGACGCCGGCGGCGTTGACGCCGAAAGCGTAGCTGTTGGTGCCGCCGGGCAGCGCGCCGAGATCGGTGAGCACTCCATTCAGGTAGCTGAACGCGCGACGATTGGCGGTTTCCGTATAGCCGACCACGACGCCCGAGGCGTTGACCGCGGTCGCGATCGTGGTCGCACCCGACGCCGGCCCGATCAGCGTCACGACGCCCGCCGGCGAACGAATGAACGCGCGTGGAAACGCGTTGCCGACGACCGTTCCCGCGTCGTTGATTCCGGTCGCCCGGGTGTTGACGCCCAAGTCCGTGAGCACGCCGTTGGCCACGATGAATCCCCGGAAGTCCGCATTCGGAAACGTCGTATTGTATCCCACGATGACACCGCTCGCGTTGATCCCGGTGGCCTCGTTGCGCGCCGTGTTCAGGGCCGGCAGGGCGCTCATTCCGCTGCCGGAGTGAACGAACGCCTGGGCCACCTGGGCCGTGGTGGCGTCGAAGCCCACTACCACCCCGGAGGCGTTGATCGCGTTCGCCTGCGTCGTCGAGCCACCGAGGCTCCCGAGATTCGTGACGGTATAGCGGGTTTGGGCTTCGCTCAGCGCCGGCAGCGCCAGGAAAAGAGCGAGGCAAGTGGACGTGGACGCAGCGAGGCGGACATTTGACCGACCAAAGCACGGCAAGTTCATAGAGGGGCGAAAAGGCCGGCGACCATGTGACCCGCAGAGAGCCAGAGACGGGAATCCCCACAGGCCAGAGTACCTGCCGGGATGGGAAAAGTGCTAGCGGTCGGAATCTTCGCGCCGCGACCACAACGGAGGGCCCCGGTTGGGCAAGCCAATTCACGCCGCCGCAACCGGGGATGCAGCCGGTTGGTGTGCGTCGCCAATGGGGCTCGATGCGATGTTCCCACGACGAAGTCCAACGGGAGTGCGCCGGGACTTTCCCGCGCCGATTCTTGCCGTACACCCCGAGCCCGCCCACCGTTCGCGCGTGAATTTGTCCCTTTCCCGGACCTGTGTTTTCGGCCGGTTGACCCTCGCCCTGCTGGCGGGGAGCGCGCCGGGCGTCCTCGCGGCGCAGTCGTGGCGCACCGCCAGCCGGGAGCCGGCGGGTCTCGCTCCCGATCCGGCGACCACGCGCGAAGCGGTGGTGCAGGTGTACGCCGCGCGGGCGGTCGAGTGGCGCGGGTATTTCGGCATCCACCCGTGGGTCGCCGTCAAACGCACCGGCGCCAGCCACTTCACCGTGCACGAATTGATGGGCTACCAGACGCGACGGTCCGGGAACGGCATTCGCTCGAGCCAGCGCGCAGCCGACATGTACTGGTTCGGCAATCGTCCCTGGGTGCTCGCCGACCTGCGGGGTTCCGGCGTCGACGCGGTGATCGACCGGATCGAGGCGGCGGTGGCCGATTATCCGTACGCCGGCACGTATCGCATCTGGCCCGGCCCTAACTCCAACACGTTCATCGCCCACGTCCTGCGCGCCGCGCCGGAGCTGCGCGTCGACCTGCCGGCGCTGGCCGTCGGCAAGGACTACCTCGGTCCCTCCCTCGTCGCCTGGACTCCGAGCGGAACCGGCGCCCAGGTGAATCTCTTCGGCCTGGCGGGACTTCTCGCCGGCTGGGAGGAAGGCGTGGAACTGAACGTGATCGGACTCACCTTCGGGGTGAATCCCGTGCGCCTCGCCCTGAAGCTTCCCGTGCTCGGCAACATCGGTCTCCGGTCGATTGACGACCCCC
>JAEUHA010000465.1 GCA_016793535.1 Opitutaceae bacterium
GGCCCTGAACAACATCGGCATCGCCCCGCTCGGCGACAAATTGATCAAGGTCGTCGACGCCGGCCGCGTGAAGCAGGAAGCGCCGGAAATGATCAACGGGTCGGCGCTCGATTATCCCGCCACCAGCAAGGTGGCCACGAAGCTCTTCCAACTCGAGTTCGCGCGCGTCGCCGAGGTGATCCCGCTCTTCAGCGGCCTGCTCAATCCCCTGTACGGTGGTCCCGTTCCCCTGCAGAACGCCAATGCCGCGCTGATCACCGACAGCATCAGCAACCTGCAGCGCGTCGAACTGCTCCTGCAGCAGGTCGACAAGCCGGTCACCGCCGGCATGAAGCCGAAATTCTACACGCTGCGAAACGCCAAGGCCAGCGACCTGGTGAACAAGCTGCGGACGATTCTCGCCGGCACGCTGACCCAGCAGCTCGGCTCCGCGACGACCTACAACGCCGACGACCGCACCAATCAGATCGTGCTCGTCACCGACCCGCGGCAGCACGCGTTCTTCGACGACCTGATCGACCGGCTCGACCAGAAGTCGGACCCGAACACGCGCAACGACGTCCTCTACCTCAAGCACGCCAAGGCCGCCGATGTGGTCAACGTGCTCAGCCGGATCATCTCCGGCCAGACCACCGCGATCCAGCGTCAGAGCCCGGGTTCCGTCCGCCCCGGTCAGGTCCAGCCCACCGCCCCCGGCGCACCGGCCACGCCCGCGGCGCCTCCCGGCCAGCCGATGATCGTCTCCGCGAGCAGCGCGAACAATCCGAACCTCGACGCACTGATGGCGTCGGGCGCCAACGAATTCAGCGCGGTCATGACCGTGGTGAACGACGACCGCAGCAACTCCGTCGTCGTCTTCGGCACCGCCGACGATCTCCGGCTCGTGCGCGAGCTGATCGACAAGCTCGACATCGTGCTCGCGCAGGTGCGCATCGAGGTCGTGATCGCCGAGGTCACGCTCGATGACAACGACGCGTCGGGCATCAGCGCGCTCGGGCTCAAGATCGAAGGCGACAAGCTCGTCGGGTTCAGTGGCTCGATCGAAACCGGCGCCGCCGTCACCAATGGCGTGATCACCCGGCCTGGCGCCTCCGGGCGGATGGATCTCGCGGCGGAGCTCGCGATCACGTCGTCGCTGCGCAAGCGGAACAACGCGATCGTGACGGTACCCGCCATCGTCACGAGCCACGGCAAGCAGGCCAAATTCTTCAACGGCGAGACGCGGCCTGTCGTCACCGGCAGCATCACCAGCGGCACGGTTGGCGGCACGACGTCCACCGTCACCCAGCAGCAGATCGGCACCACGCTGACCGTCACGCCGTTCATCGGCATCGACGGCTCCGTGCAGCTCGACATCATCCAGGACGTGCAGGACGTGATCGGCACCGTGCCGGTCGACAACAACCAGCAGTACATCATCGGCCAGCGGCAGACGACGTCGTACGTGACGACCAAGACGGGCGAGATCATCGTCCTCGGCGGCTTTCGCAAGAACACCCAGGTGCATGAGCGCAGCCGCCTGGGTCCGATTCCGTTCCTCGGCGACCTCTTCGGCCGCCGGACCAAGAACGACTCGCGGCAGGAACTGGTGTTTTTCCTGCGCCCCACGGTGCTCACGAACTCGCCCGCGATCGACAATGCCGAGGCCCTGAAGCGGATCGAGAAACTGCCCACGCGCGACACCATCAAGAGCGAGCTCGACCCGAACTTCGTTCCGCCCGCGCCGCAGTCGACGCTCGGCAAGATCCTTTCGAAGTGAGCGCGTCCCCGCGACGCCACCGTCCATGACCGGCCTCGAAACGGAATCCCTTCCCGCCACGCTCGCCAGCCAGCTGACGGAGGAGCAGCGTCAGGCCGTCGCCGAGGCCCCGCGGGAGAAGCGGCTCGAGGTGCTGGCCGCCGCGCTCGGCCGGACCGAGGCCGAGGTGCTCCCCCGCCTCGCCCAGGCCGCCGGCCTGGACGTCGCGAGCAATCTGGAAACCGATCCGGACTCGCGCGGCCTGCTGCCCGCGCGGCTGGTGCACGAGTATCAGATCATCCCCATCCGCTTCGCGGAAGGGGGAGCAGCAAAGAATGCCCGGGCGCCCGGTGACTCCGTCTCCTCCGGCTCGGCGCCGCCCCTGCTCCCTGCCCCTTCCTCCCTGCTCCCTCCGCTTCACCTCGCCTCCGCCTGGCTGCCGGACGAAGTCATGGCGCAGTGGCTGCGGACCTTCACGCCCCGGCCGCTCGTGTGGCACCTCGCGGTGCCGGAGCGCGTGCACCAGCTCATCATCGAGAATTTCGGCGTCGGCTCGGGCTCGCTCGACGACAGCGACGAGAGCTACGTCGCACCCGAGGCGCAGAAGGAGTCGGTGGAAGTGGTGGACGAGGACGCAGCCGTGGTGCGGTTCGTGACCGATGTGATCTCGCAGGCGATCGAGGACCAGGCGACGGACATCCATTTCGAGCCGCAGGAGGGCCAGCTGCGGATCCGTTACCGCGTCGACGGCCTGCTCGTGCCGGTGCCAGTACCCGAAAACCTGTTACGCTTCCAGGATGCGATCATCTCGCGCCTGAAGATCATGGCGCGGATGAACATTTCCGAGAAGCGCCTGCCGCAGGACGGCCGCATCAATTTCAAGGCCCACGGCGTCGTCCTCGACATCCGCGTCTCGACGGTGCCGACGATCTACGCCGAATCGATCTCGCTCCGCCTCCTCAACCAGAAGAAGGAGGCCTACACGATGGACCGGCTCGGCATGAGCGCCGGCGAGCAGGCGCAGATCCGCCACGTCCTCGACTACCCGCACGGCATCATCCTCGTCACGGGCCCGACCGGCTCCGGCAAGAGCACGTCGCTCAACGCGTTTCTCCGCCAGATCAATTCCACCGACCTGCGCATCATCACGATCGAGGACCCGATCGAGTACGAGGTGCCCGGCGTGAACCAGATGCAGGTGCGGCCCGAGATCGGGCTCACGTTCGCCGACGCGCTGCGGCACGTGCTGCGCCAGGATCCGGACGTGATCATGGTCGGCGAGATCCGCGACAAGGACACCGCCGAGATCGCCATCCGAGCGTCGCTCACGGGCCACCTGGTGTTCTCGACCCTGCACACCAACGACGCGCCGGGCGCGATCACGCGGCTCGTCGACATGGGCATCGAGCCGTTCCTGGTCGCCTCCGCGATCGAGCTGGTCATTGCCCAGCGCCTCGTGCGGCGGCTCTGCACCGAGTGCGCCCGTCCGGCACCGATCGCGCGGGTGAAGCTGCTGGAGAACCTGGCGATCCTGGGCTGCGATCCCGCGGAGGCCGAGGGCATCGACACCCTCAAGGCGCCCGTCGGGTGCGACCGCTGCCGCGGCACCGGCTACCGGGGCCGGATCGGCATCTTCGAGATTTTCCGGCTCAACGACGAAATGCACGAACTCGTTCTCAAGCGCGAAAGCACGCGCACCCTCGCCGACTGCGCGCGCAAGCACGGGATGCGCACGCTCGGGCAGAGCGGCTGGGAGAAGGTGAAGGCGGGCAACACCACCTTCGATGAAGTGCTCCGCGTCATCACGGTGACCGAGAAGTAGCGCATGGCCCGCTTCGCCTACACCGCCCGCGACCGGACGGGCAACGCTGTCACCGCGGACATCGAGGCGCCGAGCCGCAAGGATGCGCTCCGCGTGCTGGCGGCCCGTGGACTACAGGTCGCGTCGGTCGCGGAGCTCGCCGCCGGCGCGGCGCCGAAAAAGGCGAAGCCGGCGGGCACCCCGGCCGCGCCCCCCGCCGCGGCCGCGCGCATCCCCGCCAGCAGTGGAACCGCGGCCGTGCCCACGCGCCGCGAGTGCCTGCCGTTTCTCGAGGCGTTGCACGATCTCGCCACCAGCGGCCTCTCCGCCGGCGAGGCCGTGCGGCTGCTGTCCGTGCGCATCAAGGAGCCGCGCCTGCGCGCGCTGTGCGGCGGCATCTGGGAGCAGATCAGCGAAGGCGCGCCGCTGTCGCGCGCGATGGCGGGCTTCCCGCAGGTGTTCGAGTCCTCGATCACCAACCTGCTCCAGGCCGGCGAGGCCACCGGGTCGGTGAACGACACCCTGGCGCGCCTCATCACGCATCTCACCGAGCAGCGCGAGCTGCGCCGGCAACTGCTCACCGCCCTGGCGTACCCGACGTTCATGGTCGCCGTGGCGTTCGGCGTGATCCTCTTTTTCATCACGTTCCTGCTCCCGCGGCTGAAGACGCTGCTGACGTCGCTCGGGGGCAAGATGCCCACATCGACGTCGCTGCTCATCTCGATGTCGGAGTTCGCCACCAGCCTCTACGGCATCGCCCTGCTGGTCGCGGTGGTCGTCGGTGTCATCTCGTTCGCCGGCTGGCGGCAGACCGCGGCCGGTCGCGCCGCGACCGATGCCTGGCTGTTGAAGGTCCCGCTGGTCGGTCCGTTCATCGTCTCCCAGACCGTGCTTTAGTTCGCGCAGACGCTTTCCGTGCTGCTCGAAAACGGCATCACCGCCGCCGAGGCGCTGCGCATGACGGAGAAGCAGATCGCCAACACCGTTCATCGCGAGGCGTTCGGCGTTGCGACGGGCCGGGTGCTCGAAGGTGAGGCGCTCTCGCTCGCGCTGGGCCGGACCGGCGTCTTTCCCGAACTCGTGCTCGACCGCCTCGCCGTCGGCGAGAACACCGGCAACGTCGTGCCGAGCCTCAAGCAGATCGCCGCCGCGTACCAGAAGCAGATTTCAAATCAGCTCAACGTCTTCACCAAGGTGATCGCCAGCGGCGTGCTGATGGGTGTCTTCATCTTCGTCGGCTTCATCGCCTTTGCGATCGTGCAGGCGGTGTTTCAAGTCAGCTCGAGCTTCAAGATGGGGGGCTGAGGCGGAGCCGCGACGCGGCGCGACGCGGCAAGTGCCAAGGATCAGGTGAACAAGTGCCAAGAGGAACACCCCGACCTCTGCTGATTTTTGGCCCCCGTCCCTGTCATCTGGCCCGTGTCCCTTGATACTTGTCCCCTGCAACAAGGCCGTCGGACCCTTGGCACTTGTCACTTGATACCTGTCACTTGCCGGCGCTCCGCGCCGGCACCTACCTCACTTCATAAATCTCCACCAGTGCCTCGCCCGTGCCGCCGCCGAGGCCGCTGACCTGGGCGGTGTAGCTGCCGGGCGGGAGGACGGTCAGCAGCGCGGCGTCGAGGCTGCCGGCATCCAGCGCAAACGCGCCCACCGCCTGAAAGGTCGCCGCCAGCGCCGCAGACCAATTGTCGTTCTCGGTCACCTTCACGCCCTGGCTGTTGTAGATCTCAAGCTTCGGATCCGTCAGCACGCCACCGACGCCGAACGAGGCCAGTTTCGGGCCGACTGCGCGAACCAGCAGCCGCAGTCCGCCGGGACCCGCCACGTTGAAGCCGGCGATCAGGATGTCGTCACCGGTGCCGACCCGATTCCGGGCAGACACGTTCACGAAGCGCGGCGTTTCGCCGGTGCCGGCGTCATAGGCCTCGACCAGCACGACGCCGCCGCCGGTGCCCGTCACCTGGGCCGTGTGGCCGCCATCGACCGCCCGCAGCAGCGCTGCATCGAGGCTCGCCGGTGGGAGCGCGAACGCCCCGACGCCCGAGAACGCCGTGCTCAGCGCGGCACTGCCGCCCCAGTTGTCGTTCACCTCGAGCTGCGTCGCGTCGCGAAACAGCGCGAGCCGCGGATCCGTCATCGTTCCACCGACCCCAAACGGCGCCAGCCCGGGGCCGACCGCGCGCAGGAGCACGGGCTTGGCGCCACCCTGGACCGAGAAGCCCATGATCAGCGTCTGGCTGGCCGCCATGGCGGTGCGGACGGAAAGGTTGTTGAGCCGGCCACCCAGCGCGATGCCGCCGGTCACCTCGACGGCAATGGCGCCCGTGGCGGCGTTGCCATACGTGTCGACGGCGCGGACCGTGATGGTCGCGGTCCCGTTGCCCACGGGCGAAACCACCAGCGACGAGCCGCTGACGGTCGCCGTCGCGACACTGGTCGCGGAGCTCTCCGCCGAGTACTGGACGGCGGAGGTGCCGGCGCCCGTGGGGTAAAGGTCGATCCGCCGCACGGCGGTGATGATGACGAGGTTCGGTTCGCTGACAGTGCCACCGGTGAAGTTGCGCACCGGGAGCTCGGTGAAGGGCGAGCCCGCATTGACCCGCGGCAGGGCCGCCATCGCATCGACGACGGTCATTCCCGTGCCCATCACCCGGCCGAACACGGAATAGCCACCGCCGTTGTTCTGGTTGAGGATCGTGGAGTTGTCGCGAACGTTGAAGAACCACTCGCTGGTCGCGCTGTTGATATCGGAGGTCCGGGCCGCCGCGAGGGTACCGCGGGCATTGGCGAGGTTGTACTCCAAGGCCACGGGGGGCCGCTTCTGAATCGTGAAAATCTCGAACGGCACCCGCAACCCGTATCCGCCGCCCTGCACAATCGACACCGGGCCGCCTTCGAAACTCGCGGCGCGATGGAGAAAGGTGTTCGCGTAGGTGTTGGCCTGGACGTAGGCGAGGAAGTTGGCGACGTGCCGCGGCGCGACGTCATCGCGCAGCTCGACGTTGAAGCGACCCACGACCGTTTCGAACTGCACAAACTCCCGCCCCAGCACGCCCGGCACCGCCAGATGCTGCCGCAGGTCGATCGTCGCCCCGGTGCCGCCCGCCACGAGCGTCTGCGCCGGGAACGGCTGCACGAGGGTCGGCACGCTCGATTGCGCGCGCAGCGACACCGCGGAAACGACGAGGAGGATGACTAGGACCGAACAGCCAGAACGCATGCCTCAGGTTGGGCGAACCCTGACGCGCATTCCAACTCATTGTTCTGCGCCAAGGGCGGTGTGAGTTTCCCCCCTGGGAGCGCGGACGCCCTCGTCCGCATCGTTCGGAAGCGGCCGGGGGCGGCCGCGCTCCCACGGGAAAAAGACCGCGCTCAAAACCGCTGGACGAACTGCAGCGCCAGCAGCCGCGTGTGATCGCGCGTACCGCTGTCACCGCGCTGCAGGCTGTATTGGAACTTCAACTGCGTGTGCGGCGTGAAGCGGTAGCCCGGAGCGAGGTCGACCCGCCAGACATCGTGGCCCCACTTCGTCGGCACGCCCCGCCGGTCGTTGATGCGTCCGAAAAGCTGCTGGTTCCAGCGCAGCGCGCCGAACAGCCGCGGGGTCAGCTTGTATTTGGCTTCCACGTAGTAAGCCCCGGTGTCGGCGTCGCCGACATTCGGAATCTCAAAGCGCGACGCGTAGACCTCGCCCCAGACCTGCCAGTGCCGCCAGGCAAACGCGAGGTCGTGCGCGAACACGGTCTGCCGGTAGTCCCCCCGGCCGGTTCGCGCCGCCACCGTCGCGCCCGCGAACTCGCGGAGATAGCTCCCGGAGCTCG